>CAMCIN010000029.1 GCA_945874745.1 Akkermansia muciniphila
TCACCCTCGAAAACTTCGACGCTCTCGGACGCTGGCGCACCAAGGACAACCAAAAGCCGGTCGACCCCGCCGTCTCCTTCGAGGGCGAAGACGGCAAAACCGTGCGCCTTACGGCTGCCGCGGATGTGGCCCGGCTCGCGGTCTCAAGCGGAAAAGCGCACGAAACCTTCGTCCAACAGCTTTTTCTGCACAGCGTCAAGCAGCCCCCTGCCGCCTTTGGGCCGGACACGGCACCTGCCCTCACCAAGCAATTTGAGGCCGGCAACTTCAGCATCCGCAAACTGCTGGTCCAAATCGCCCTGACCAAGGCGCTGCAGGGTCTGCCGCCCGAACCGGTACAGGTCGCCGGCCTGCCCCGCTGAAGCACCGGCCACCCACCCCGCTATTTCTTTCCTCAGAAGCCAATCCCGCTAGCATTCCCCTCCTCACCCGTTATGAGCCCACTGAACCGCCGCCAGTTTCTGCGCAATCTCGGAGTCTCCACCGCCGCCCTGCCGTTCCTCAACGGCCTGCCCAGCCTGCACGCTGCTGAGGAACCGGCTGGCGCCCCGGGGAAAAAGCAGCGTCTGGTGATCATGTTTTCACCGAACGGCACGCTGCCCTCGGAGTTCTGGCCGGAGGAGGAAGGCGGCCAGTTCCAGCTCAAGTCGATTCTTGCCCCGCTGGAACCCTTCAAAAATAAGACCCTTCTTCTCAAAGGCGTCTTCAACAAGATCACGGGCGATGGCGACCACCATATGCGCGGCATGAGCTGCCTGCTGACGGGCAGCCGGCTGCTGCCAGGCAACATCATGGGCGGCGGTGGTGCCCCGTCGGGCTGGGCCAGCAGCATCTCCATCGACCAGGAAATCAGAAAGCACCTGCAGTCCCGCCCGGAAACCAAGACCCGCTTTGGTTCGCTGGAATTCGGGGTCGCCGTGCCAAACCGCGCCGACCCGTGGACCCGGATGAGTTACCTCGGGCCCAACCAACCGGTCGCCCCCGTGGACGATCCCTATCGGATGTTCTCCAAAATGTACGGCCAGATGAAGGACAAGGACACCCTTGCAAGCATCCTGGACGACGTGAAGGACGACCTGGCTCGGGTCTCCACCAAGTTGAGTTCCCGTGACAAGCAGCTGCTCGAGGAGCACCTGAGTTTGGTACGCAATCTGGAAACCGAGCTAAAACGCCCGGCCGACACGGCGCTGGCGCACCCCATGCCGCCCTTGGATCCGGGGGTGGAGCTGACCAACGACAACACGCCCCAGATGAGCCGGATGCAGATCAACTTGCTGGTCAACGCCCTGGCCAACGACATGACGCGCGTCGCCACTCTCCAGTACATGCGCAGCGTCGGGCAGGCTCAGATGCGCTGGCTTGGAGTCGAGGAAGGCCACCATTCCCTTTCCCACGAACCCGACGACAACAAGGATTCGTGCGCCAAGCTACTCAAGATCAACACCTGGTTTGGCGGCGAGTTTGCCTACCTGGCCAAGCGCCTCGCCGAGACGCCCGAACCGGGACAGTCCGGCTCCATGCTGGACCACACCCTCCTGATCTGGACCAACGAACTGGGGAAGGGCAACAGCCACACCCTCGACAACATTCCCATGGTCCTTGTCGGCGGTGCTCCGGGCTTCCAGATGGGGCGCTCGCTCAAACTGGACAAGGTGGCCCACAACCGTCTCTGGCTGTCCGTCGCCCACGCCATGGGCCACACCCAGCTTCAAACTTTTGGCCAGGCTGACCTCTGCGCGGAAGGCCCCCTGGCGCTGGGCTAGAGGGGTGGGCACTCCTCCCGACCAGTGCTCGCCCTGTCCTTAACCCCCTGCCCTCTTTTCCAGTGCAACGGCTGTTTTTGCTTCTGAGCGCACTCGCCTTCGGTGCGGAACCGCAGGCGGCTTCCCCGGCAAATCCGGCGCCAGCTGCCCAGATTTCGGGCGCCTCCATTACGCAGTTTAGCAAAATGCCGGTCCAGGCGGGGCCCGCGGAGGTGAAGGCCCGGTTGCACTGCATCGAGAACCCTGGGCCGCTGGACCCAGGCAAAGACAGCTTTCAGCTGCTCGTCCCCAAAACCCACCGCGCCGAGGACCCCTGGGGTGTGTTTGTGTGGATTTCCCCCTCGGACTCCGCCCGCGTACCGCAGGAATGGGAGGCGGTGCTTGCCAGACGCCGGCTCTTGTTTGTGGGCGCGCTCAAGGCAGGCAACAGCCGCAACATCCTCGACAGAATCCGGCTGGCGGTGTGCGCCAGTGCCGGAATGCGAGAGCGCTTCACCATCGACGAGCGCCGCGTGTATGTCTCCGGCTTCTCGGGCGGAGGGCGCGTCGCCAGCATGCTCGGAGTGGCCTATGCGGACATGTTCACCGGTGTGGCAAGCTTTATGGGGGTGAACTTCTACACGGACCTGCCCTCCGCGGACGCTAAAAAGCTCTACCCTCCGCAGTTCATTCCGGATGAGCAGGTTTTGGAAATCGCCAAAAGGCGCTCCCGTTTTGCCCTAGTCAGCTCCGAGAAGGACTTCAACCGGGCGGACACCCGAATCGTGTGGGAGCAGGGGTTCAAGAAGGAGGGCTTTCCCGCGGTGGCCTATTTGGAGGTCCCCGGCATAGGGCACTCCCTACCCCCTGCCGAGTGGCTCGAGAAAGCCCTCCAGTTTCTCGACAATCCCCGCCCCTCTCTCGAGGCGCCCCTGCGCTTAAGTGTCCCCTAAATGCATGGCCAGTAGTATTATACGCAGATTAAACAGATCCTGCAGATGGGGAATCCCCAGAAAAAAACATCTGTGACCATCTGCGTCATCTGCGGATCACTCCCTCGAATTGAAAAAGTTTCATCACAAGTGACAATCGGACGACCTCGAAGCAATGCTTCTGCAATCAAAATTCGACCAAACCGTCATCGACGCGCGCCGCTTGGACACTTTAGGTGGTCGGTTTCATGAACCCTTCTGTTCTTCTGCTTCTTCCCTTGGTGTCCCTGCCGCCCCTGCCCCCCTCCGATCTGGAAGCCATCGGCCGGCGCGTTTGGCAGAATGAGGCGGCCGGCAAAGTCGAGGGACTGGCCGACTGGAACTCCGGCGAAGCCTTCGCCTCGCTGGGGATCGGCCATTTCATCTGGTATCCGCCCGGCCCAAAGGGGCCGTTTGAAGAAAGCTTCCCAGGACTGGTCCGGTTTCTTTCCGACAAGGGAGCCCCTCCGCCTGACTGGCTCAAACCCGGCATGGCCTGCCCCTGGCCCGACCGGACCGCGTTCCTCAAGGAAACCGGCACCCCAAAACTCCAAACCCTGCGGCAGTGGCTGGCCTCCACCGTACCCCTGCAAAGCCAATACCTAGCCGAGCGCCTCGAAAAGGCCCTCCCCACCATGCTTGAGTCCCTTCCCAAAGAGCGGCGCGCGCCGGTAAAGCGCTCCTTTGAAGCTCTCGCCTCCACCACAAAGGGCCGCTTTGCCCTCATCGACTACGTCAACTTTAAGGGCGAAGGCACCAAAGCCACCGAACGCTACGCCGGCCAAGGCTGGGGCCTGCTCCAGGTCCTTGAAGCAATGGCGCCGGGAGGACACGCCTCGGACTTTGCAAAAGCGGCGGCCGAGACGCTCAGGCGGCGGGTGAAAAACGCCCCTTCCGAACGCCACGAAGAACGCTGGCTCCCGGGTTGGCTCAACCGCGTGCAAGCCTACGCCCAAGGCGCCTGAAAAACTCCACCACTCGGGATGGACACACCCCCGCTCCCGAGCACTATCTTTCCACATGAACAAAAAACCCGTTGTGCTCGTAATCCGCGACGGCTGGGGCATCCAGCCGGGCGGTCGCGCCGAAGCCGTCGCCAACGGCGACGCCACCCTCCTGGCGAATACCCCCTTCCACGACTCGCTCTACGCCCGCTTTCCTCATTCCAAACTTTCCGCCAGTGGCGAGGACGTCGGACTGCCCGCGGGACAAATGGGCAATTCCGAGGTGGGCCACCTCAACCTAGGCGCGGGCCGCATTGTCTACCAAGACCTGACCCGGATTAACCTGTGCATCCGCGAGGGCAAACTGCCCCTCAACCCCGTGCTGCAGGAAACCTTCGCCAAGGCGAAGGGCAAAAGACTCCATTTCCTAGGACTGGTCTCCGACGGTGGCGTCCACAGCCACTGGCTGCATCTGGTCGCCCTCGTCCAAGCGGCCCACGCAGCAGGGATCGAGGACATCCTCATCCATGCCATCACCGACGGGCGGGACACCTCGCCGACCGGCGGTGCCGCCTGCCTCGCCGAACTCCAGACAGCCCTCCAACCTACCGGCACCCCCCTGGCCACTGTCATCGGCCGCTACTACGCCATGGACCGGGACAAGCGCTGGGAACGCAACAAGCTCGCCTGGGACGCCATCTGGCTGGGCCGCGGACAGCACTCGGCGCTCACCCCGGAGGCAGCACTACGCGAACGCTATGCCGCCGGCGAAACCGACGAGTTCCTCCACCCCCTCATCTTCTCCCACGCCGACGAACCGCGGATGCGCGACGAAGACGTTCTGGTCTTTTTCAACTTCCGCTCCGACCGCGCCCAACAGCTCTCCCAAGCCATCCTCGATCCAGCATTCAGCGGCTTCGACCGGGAAATCACCCCTCGGCTGCACTACGTCACCCTGACCGAGTACAACAGCGCCTACGGGGTTCCCGTAGCTTTTCCGCCGCAAAGCCTCTCGAACATCCTCGGGGAAGTCGTGAGCAAGGCTGGCCTCACCCAGCTGCGCATCGCCGAGACCGAAAAATACCCGCACGTAACCTACTTCTTCAACGGAGGGGTCAAAGACGCTTTTCCCGGCGAGGAAAGGGTCATCGTGCCCTCGCCTCAGGACGTTGCCACCTACGACCTCAAGCCCCAGATGAGCGCGCCCGAAGTCACCCGTGAAGTGATCGAACGCATGGGACAACACGACCTGATCATCCTCAACTTCGCCAACCCTGACATGGTGGGACACACCGGCGTGGTGGAGGCGGGCATCAAGGCGGTCGAAACCATCGACGCCTGCGTGCAGGCCGTCGTTGAGAAGGCGCTCTCTCTGGGCGGCCGGCTGCTGGTCACCGCGGACCACGGTAACTGCGAGCAAATGCGCAACCCGGACGGCTCCCCTCACACCGCCCACACCACCAACCTCGTTCATCTCCTGTACGCAGCCGGTGACGCCGACGCGTTCACCTGCAAAAACGGCATCCTCGCGGACGTGGCGCCCACCCTTCTTGCTCTGTTGGGAGTCGAAAAGCCCGCCGAAATGACCGGCACCAGCCTGCTTGTCCCCAAGTCCCATTAGAAGCGTCCCAAATCCTCCTCCGTACCGTCCTCCTATGCAATCCGCCCCGAACCCCTCCCAAAAACTCCCGCTCTCAGGCCTCGCCGACGAGGCGGCAGACCAGATTGAAGGCCAGATCGCCGCGCACCGCGCCCTCGGCTGGAACCGGATCGAACTCCGGCTCATCGGAGGCAAACAGGCCGGCTGCGAGGTGCTGCCGGAAACCGAGTTTGAACGGGCAGTGGAGCTGCTTACGGATGCGGGAATCGGAGTAAGCGGCTTTGCCTCGGCCATCGGCAACTGGAGCCGTCCGATCTCGGGCGACTTCCAGATCGACCTGGCGGACCTGGCGACCCTGTGCCGGCGGATGCAACGCACGGGCGCACGCTTTGTGCGCACGATGAGTTGGGTGCGGGGCGACGTCTCGCTCGAAGACTGGCGGGACGAAGCAGTGCGCCGTTACAAGGTGATGGCTCCGATTGCGGCGGACGCCGGCATCGTGCTCCTGCACGAGAACTGTGAGGGCTGGGGGGGGCTGAGCCCGGAAAACGCGGTGGAATTTCTCGAGCGGGTCGACCACCCAGCCGTCGCCGCCCTTTTCGACATTGGCAACACGGTCGCCTACGGGCTGGAGCCCTGGCCCTTTTACCGCGCGGTGCGGCCCTTCATCCAGTACGTGCACATCAAGGACGCCAAGCGCAACCCGGCGGGAGGCAAAAGCGACGTGTTCACCTATCCGGGCCAGGGCGACGCGTGCGTCGGCGAGATCCTCGCAGACCTGCTTGCCACCGGCTACCGCGCTGGGGTGACGATCGAACCGCACGTTGCCAGCATCGTGCATCTGGGGGGCTCACAGTCGACACCCGAGGAGCGGTTCGACTCCTACATCCGCTACGGCCGTGCGCTGGAAGCCTTGCTGGGCTAGCGGCCCTGAGTAACGCTGGCCCAGCGCTCAAGGAAGCGAGGCGCCCGGTCGCATCTGTCCCTGGGAATAGGTCTCAGGAAGAGCCCCGGCCGCCACGCTCCGGGAGTCTCCTTGCCTTGGGCGGGCTTTGCTGGGACACCGTCCCGCAGCGACAGGACGAGCTACCCGACCAGCACCCGAAGTGCGGCCTCCGCCAAGACGTTGGCCTGCGTATGCATCACCGCAGAAGACTGGGTGCGCAGACTGGCGCGGGCCAGTGTCGCAACCTCCCTCGCGACATCCGTGTCCGCGATCCGGCTGGCGGCAAGGGTATCCTCAAGCGCCCTGCTTTTGGACCGATCCAGCGAGTGCAGCAGCCGACTCCGCTCGGCGCCATTGGTCGCAAGGCGCTGGGCAAGATCCTCCTGAAGCGACACAAGACCAGACGCACCCCATGCGGCAGCATCCTCCGCGGTCTGCACAAAGCTCATCGCGGGGTCCGCACCGGTGCCGACAGTGGCCCAGCCGAGAAGGGCGTCCCACGCAAACTGGGTCCCAAAGTCAGACTGGCTCACCGTCATCGTCCTGTCCCCCTCGACGCCCAAGAGCACGGTTGGGTCTGCCGGTGGAGCGGCGCCGGCCACGTAAAAAAGTTCCCTGCCGTTAAACGTGGCCTTGCGCGTCTCCCACACTTCCTCACGCAACTGGTTGAATTCCTCAAAGCCGGCATCGCGGTCCTGACTGCCCTGGGTGACGTCGTTCATTCTGGTCACAAGGAAACTCAGCCGCTCCACCACCGACTCAAGGTGGAGCAGCCCCGCGGCCTGCGCTTCCAAATAGGAAAGAGCCCCCACCATGCCGCCCTCCAGCGATTGCTGGCGCAACGCCGCGTTTCGAAACCTGAACTCTGCTCCAGCCGAGGAGCTCGCCTCCCCACCGCCCAACTCCTCCGAGCCGGAGGAGAGCCGGGCGAGACTTCTAGATTGTTGCCGTGCTGCGGTGTTCAGCTCCTGCCCGGCGGCCCGGAGCGAGTGATAGGCGGTATTGAGGGAGATCATGGCGTGGGAAAAAACGTGTGGTGAACTGTGTGCCTTCTGGGAATGGGCTCACTCCCCGGCTGGGATGACTTGGAGCTCTGCCTCGGCACTGCGCACGGTGCGGCCCCAGAAATCTACAGCCTCGACGGAATAAAAGCCTGCGTCCGCGAGAGTCGCGGCATCCAGGGTGAACCAGGGGCTGGGCCTGGCCGAGGGAACCAACACAGGCAGCGCCGCCCCGCGTAACCTCTTATACCAAACATACGAAGCAATGCGGCCGCTCAGCGCCACGCCGAAGTCCGCCACCTCGCCCGGAGGGACAGAAAGCGACATTGGCTGGGAAACAAAGACGGGCAGGCTGTCTGGCGGGGGCATGGTCCCAGGCAGACTACTAAAGGAGCGCACCACAAACACGACGCTCCGTGTCGCCGCCCCTGCGCTGATTTTAAGAGTGTAGGCTCCCGGCGCACGCGGCACGCCCCCCCCCGCAAAGTAGAGCTTGGGGCCCACCTGCGAGCTGAGGACGCTTACCTTCCCGGTTGTGGTGGTGAAGCTCCAACTATAGGTCGCCGGACGGGCCGTGCGGATGCTCACTAACAAGGTGTCATTGGGTAACAACGCATCAGGCAAACTGACTTTTGTGTTATAACCGATCGTTGAAAGGTCGGTGGACCACCCTTTCAACAGCAACTGGGTCATCCCGAGTCCAATGTCCAACTGGATCGCACCTGGGCGGGTTTGCCCGAGCACGGTCCCGCTCAGGCTGCGCAGCTCCAAAGTGTAGAGCCCCTCGTCCACATCCTTGGTGGCGGCCACCGTGAAGGAAACCACTTCCACCTTTCCCCCTGCGGACGTCCCGGCCGTCCCCAAAGCCGTTCCGTTGCGCTTCCATTGATACCGGAAGGGAGTCGTCCCCCCAAGGGTCACCGAAACCGTGGCGCTCCCGCCGTAGGAAGTTGTGACGTTCGCCGGATGCTTGAGCACCACTGGACAACCGTCCGGCGGCGAGGAGACCGTAACCGCCGCTGCGTTGCTCACAAAAACACCGCTCACTCCAGAGATGACGACGTCGTAGAAACCTGCCTGGCTTGGCTGTGCGGAAGCGACCGTGTAGCCAGCACTCGTGGCCCCGGGGATCGCCACCCCGTTGTTGCGCCACTGGTAGGTGAAGGGTCCGGTGCCCCCGATCTCGACGGCCAGTTTACCCGACGCATACGCGCCAAGGGCGAGGGGCGTCGGCTGTTTTGCAATGACAACAGGGCTGCTCACCTCAAGGGTGGAGCGCGTACTCACCACGCGTCCTGCGACGTTGGCAACCTCCACGTCATAGCTGCCCGCATCCGCGAACCCAACGGGTTGTATGCGCAAAGCCGAGGCGGTGCCGCCGGCGATTGGGATTCCATTTTTACGCCACTGATAGGAGAGCGGTTCCTCCCCCGAGGCGCCGACGCTCAGCGTCACCAGCTCCCCCACATATGCCTTCTGACTCACCGGGGCGGCGCTAATCTGCACCGGGGTGTTTAGCAAAAGTGCCACATTCTTGCTCGCCACACTTCCGACCACATTGGATACGCCCACCGAGTAGCTGCCTGCGTCGGCCAGTTGCGCCGCGGACAGCCGGTAAGTCGGGGCCGTCGCCCCCGGGAGGGGCAGTCCGTTTCGGTACCACTGGTAGGCGAACGGTGGAGTGCCCGAGACGGTGACTGAAAACAAAACCTCTTTGCCAACATTCACCGCAACCGGACTTGGCGCCTTCAGAATCGTCACCGGTTCGTTAAGGGAAAGCATCGCGGCATTGCTGCTCACACTCCCCACCATGTTGGAGACTTCCACCCGGTAGGCGCCCACATCACCCGCCTGCACCGCCCCAAGCGCGTAGACCGCCCCGGTGGCCCCCACCAACGGCACCCCGTTTCTGCTCCACTGATAAGCCAGCGGCCCAGTTCCCGTGGCACTCACCGAAAAGGCAACGCTGCCGCCGGCCAGAACGGCTTTGCTCGAGGGGTGGGACGAAATCGACACGCCCACATTGAGCTGCACCCCTGCGGCGTTGCTGGTGTAAACCCCAGCCGGATTGGTCACGACCACGTCGTACTCGCCTGCGTCTGCCTCCTTTGCCTGCATGAGGGTGTAGTCCGCAGCACTGGCGCCTGAAATGGGAACGCCGTTCTTGCGCCACTGGTACTGAAACGGCCCAGTGCCCGTCACCCTCACCCCGAGGGTGGCGCTGCCCCCCGGATTTACCGCGACACCCTCAAGCCGGGCCGCAAAGGCAACAGGCACCGGCGCACTGACCACCAGAGTGGCGCTGCTGCTGGTCACGCTGCCCGCCGCATTCGAGACAACTACGGTATGCTCTCCGGAGTCGCCCAATGCCGCCACCGGCAACACGAGCACCGCACCCGTAGCCGAAGGAATCGGCAGGCCATTGCGGCGCCACTGGTAACTGGGAGCCGTGCCGCCAGCCACCACCCGGAAGGCGGCACTGCCGCCGGCGAGAATGGACAATGAGACCGGTTGCTGGGTGAGCTGCACCGGCTCCACCGGCGGCACCACCGCCAGACTCGCGCTCCGACTCGTCAGCTGGCCCTTGGGATTTGAAACCACCACGTCGTAACTGCCTGAGTCAGCGATTTGCGCGGCACCCAAAACCAAACTCGCATTGAGCGCGCCACCAAGCACCGCCCCGTTTTTGCGCCACTGGTAGGACAGCGGCGCATCTCCCGAAGCCGTCACTGAAAACACCGCGGCACTCCCCGCCGTCACACGGACACCCGCCGGCTCCTTTGCGATAGACGGCGCCCCGTTCAAGGTGAGCGTCGCGCCTGCGCTTGCCACGACTCCAACCGGATTGCTCACAAGCACGTCGTAAACTCCGATCTTTGCCGACTGCATCGAAGAAACCGCATATGCCGCACCCGTTGCTCCGGCGAGCACCACACCGTCCTTACGCCACTGGTAGGACAACGGCGCAGTGCCGCTGGCTGAGACGGTCAACGTTTTGGACGCCCCACTGGTGAGGACCGCTCCCTGGGGCTGCGTGAGAATCGTCACAGGCAGGTTCACGGTCAGCTTCGCCGTCGTGCTCGTGAGGCTCCCCACCGGGTTGCCAACCACCACATCGTAAGTCGCGGCGTCCGCCGCAACCGCCGCTGCAATATTGAGGCTGGCCTGGGTTGCCCCCACCAATTTCACGCCCCCTTTTCGCCACTGGTAGGTCAACGGAGCCGTCCCCGTTGCCTGCACACTCAGAACCGCCGCTGCCCCCGGATTCACCACAAGCGAAACCGGTTGCTTGCTGATTGCCACAGCGGTGTTCACCCCAAGGACCGCCACGCTGCTGGTGAGGCTGCCCACCTCATTTCCCACCACCACATCGTAACTGCCAGCTTGAGCCGCTGTTGCCGCCGCCACGGCGTACGAGGCGGCAACCGCACCGGCAACCGCCACGCCATTTCTGCGCCACTGGTATTTAAGCGGCCCTGTCCCGGCGGCCACCACTGCAAACACGAAGGGTTTGCCGGGGTTGACGGAAAGCCCGACCGGCTGGCGGGAAATCGTCACAGCCACATTGAGCGTCACCGCGGCCGCCTGGCTCACCACGCTTCCCACTACATTGGTCACGACCACGTCGAAACTTCCCACGTTTGCCGCCTGAGCGTTGGTGAGCAGGTACGTCGCCCCGGTCGCTTTGGGAAGCAGCAAGCCGTTGCAGCGCCACTGATACGTGAGCGGGCCCGTGCCTGCGGCCACCACCGCAAGTGTCCGGGAGCCCCCCGGATTCACTCCGCCGCCCGCGGGTTGGACGCTGATGCTCGCCGGCGCATTAAGGGTCACCGTGGCCGCCGCGCTGCTCACACTCCCAACCGCGTTGGACACCACCACACTGTAGCTCCCCGCATGCGACGGTTGCGCCGCTGCAATCGCGTAGCTCGCAGCGGTCGCACCACCGATGGGCACGCCTCCTTTGCTCCACTGGTAGCGAAGGGGCCCCGTTCCGGTGGCCGCCACGCTCAACACCGCCCCCGCCCCCGGGTTCACCGCCACACTGGAGGGCTGCGTGGTAATCTTCACTCCGACATTCAACGACACGGTGGCCACCTCACTCGTCACTCCCACCGAGGCGTTCCGCACAACCACATCGTAGTTTCCCGTGTGCTCTGTCTGGGTGGCACTGATCCGGTAAGTCGCTGCGTTGGCGCCTGCAATGGACACCCCGTTTTTGCGCCACTGGTAGAGCAAAGGGAGCAGGCTCGTCGCCCCCACACTCAACGTAGTGGCCCCTCCGGCGTTGACCGAAACACTCAGCGGTTGGCTGGTGATTTGCGGCGGATTTCCCACAATCAACTTGGCGCCAGCGCTTGTCGCACTGCCAAACGCGTTGCTCACGACCACGTCGTAAAGCCCCGCATCCCCCTCCTGCACCACGGCCAGAGACAGGCTCGCCCCGGTGGCGCCCGCCAGCGCCACCCCTCCTTTTCTCCACTGGTAACCCAGCGGCGCCGTGCCGCTGGCCAAGACCGAAAACTGATAGCTCCCGCCGACGTTGGCTCCGCTGGCGAGCGGTTGGGTCACAATCGCGGGGGCGTTACCGACCGTGAGTGTCACGGGATTGCTGGCGACACTCCCCGCCCAGTTCGAAACCACCACCTCGTAGGTCCCCGCTTCCGCCACGGTCACGGCCCCCAGCGTGTAAGTTGCCGAGGTCCCTCCCAGCAGCACCTGCCCATTGCGGCGCCATTGGTACCCCGGGGCAGTTCCCCCTGCCACCACGCTGAAGGCGGCGCTCCCGCCCGAAGCCAAGATCAGTGACACAGGCTGTGTCGTAATAAGGGGCGGGGTGACCACACTCAACACTGCAGAGGCGCTGGTGACCGCGCCCGCCGCATTACTCACCTGCACATCGTAGACGCCGGAATCCGCCTCCGACGCCGTCGCCAGCGAGAAACTCACAGCCGTTCCTCCCGCAAGCGCCGTTCCGTTTCTGCGCCATTGGTAGAGCAGCGGTGCCGTGCCGTTGGCCACCACGGAAAACGTGGCGGAAGACCCGGTCTGCACCAGCAGTCCCGCAGGAGGCACAGAAACTGTGGGCGGCACTAAAACAGAAAGCACCGCGGTACCGCTGGTCACGCTGCCCGCGGCGTTGGCTACGACCACGTCGTACACGCCCGCGTCCGTCACCCGCGCAGAGCCGAGCGAGAAGGTCGGATAGATCGCCCCCGCAACCGGCGTGCCCCCCTTGCGCCATTGGTAGGACAGCGGCGCGGTGCCCGCCGCGCTGACCCCAAGACTCACCAGTGTTCCGGAGAGCACCGCGACGGAGGCGGGTTGGGACAGCAGCGTCGGCGCCACATTGACCAACAAAGGCACGGCGAAGCTCGTCGCGGTCCCGGAAGCATTCGTCACCACCACGTCGTAGTTGCCTGCAGCAGAGGCCTGCGCCGGAGCGATGCTGTACGTCGCCTGAGTCCCCCCCGCCACTGGCACGCCAGCCTTCCGCCATTGGTAGAAAAGAGGCACCGTCCCAGTGGCCGTCACTGCGAAAGTCGCAATGCTTCCGGCACTTACCGTCAGTGGATTCGGATGCGTGGCAATCACAGGGGGACTGTTCACCGAGAGCAAGGCACCCGCACTCGTGACGCTTCCCGCCGGGTTGGTCACCACCACGTCGTAGCTGCCCTCGTCATAGGACTGCGCGGATGCGACCGTGTACTGGGCTGACTGCGCCCCCGGAATCGTCACCCCGCCCTTCCTCCACTGGTAGCTCAGCGGCGCAGTCCCGGCTGCACTCACGCTAAAATTCACCTCGGTCCCCTGCCCGACTGCAGCTCCCGCAGGCGGCACGCTGATCGTCACGGGAGTGTTCAACACCAGGCTGCCCTCCGCACTCGTCGCGCTGCCGTGCACGTTGCTCACCACCACGTCGTATTTGGCCACATCCCCGGCCTGGACGGCTGCTAATGAAAACGTCGCCCCCGTCGCCCCCGCAAGCGTCACTCCGTTTTTGCGCCACTGGTAGGAAAAGGGAGGCGTGCCCGTGGCGCCCACGACAAAGGAGGCGGGGGCTCCCGTGTTTACAGACAAAAGCGCCACAGGCTGCACCGCGACGACCACCATCCCCCCAATACTCACTGCGGCCGAGTTGCTGGTCGCCGTGCCGTAGGCATTCGTCACCACCACCCGGTAGGCGCCGCTGTGCGCTCCCGAAACGGCTCCCACCGCATAGCTGGAGGCGGTTGCCCCGGGGATCTCCACTCCGTCCTTCTGCCACTGGTAGGTCTCCGCCGCAAAGCTGGTCACCGACACCGAGAGACTGAACGCCGCCCCCGCCTCCACGTTCACCGGGACCGGGTGCACCTCAATCACAGGCCGCCAATTCAGAATGACGTAGTCTGTCGCACTCGGCCCCCAACCGCGCCGGCTGATTCCCCCTTCGGTGACCTTGTCCACGAGCATCGGATGAAAACCGACCAACGCCTCCAGTGCAAAATTGAGTGAATCTCCCTCGGCATCGGTAAACCGGTCTGTGCTCAGGCCGCCGGTGTAAAACATCTCAATCCAATCGGCGATTCCGTCGGAGTCGGATTCAAGCGTGTCCAAAACAAACAAGGCGGTCGCCACCTTGTTTCTGGAAAGAAGGACGGACCCCTTACCCGCGGACGCCCCCGTGCTGTCGGTGAGCCGCTGCCCGTCCACGTACCAGCCCGTAAAACGGTAACCGTTGACGTTCGCATTGAGAATATCCGGCGTGTCCACGCTGCTGTTGGGCACGCCATACACCAGACTCGAGGGTTGCATCCCGGGAGGATCGCTCTGGATGCTGAGGGAAAACTGCCCCGAAAGATTGATGTCCACCACCGAGGAAGACCGCCTCGAGAGCCCCCCTTCCACGATTGCGTCCTTCAAGTAAGGCGCGAATCCAAGCAACTGCTCGAAAAACGTGCTGATCAGGTCCACGTCAGGATCCGAGAGCGAATCGGAAGCCAGATCGGAAAAGGCGAACCACTCAAACCAGTCCAGCAAGCCGTCCAAATCCGAGTCGATTGTGGAAAGCACGTACTTTGCGGTGAAAGTAGTTTCTCCCGACACGGAAACCGTCACCGGTTGCAGCGCCGTGGGCGGCTCCGCCCGTGCCGAGGCCAAATACCAGCCCGCAAAGTTGTACCCGTTGACGGAGGCGGGCGCGGTGGGCAGTATGACACTCTGGGCGGTCCCGTTTGCAAACCGGACCACCGGTTCGACAAAACCGGGCGGATCGCTCGTCGCGGTGATCTGATAAAAGGCCGGGTTCAGCAACACCGGAAACGTGGCACTGGAGCGGCGGGCGAGCCCTCCCTCGCTGAGCCAGTCCACCATGCCCGGGTGAAACCCGAGCAACTGTTCGAGGGCGATGTCGCAACCGTCTGCGTCACCATCGGACGCCTTGGTTTCAAGAAGCGTCCCAAAGAACTCCAGTTCGAAGACGTCCAACAGCCCGTCCGCATCGCTGTCCAAAGTCGCCAGCTTGTAGACGGCCTCCAGCGTGGAATCCGAGGTGGGCACGAACTTAACGGGATTGGCCGCCCTGCCGGTGGCATCCGCCTGGCGTACCCCGTTGAGGGTCCAGTAGGCAAACTGGTAACTGTTGATGGTGGCCGCCGCAGTGCTGGAACTGTAGAGGGTCCCGCTGTTGGCAGGAGCGGACTTGATGATGAGCCCGCTGGGATTGGACTGCTCGTCAATGATGTAAACCGCCGCCTCCGCTCCCAGGCAAAGCACGCTTAAGAACCCGACTCCAAAGAACCAGCGGAGGGCTTGCTTCCAGATGGAATACGGCGTGTCCAAGGGAGGAATGCAGGTGGGCCGGAGAAGGACTCGCGCCCTAGGGGACCAGGCTGATGATGGAAAAGTCCGAGATCGACCCGAGCTTGAAATTGCCTGCCGCCGCCCGTGTCTTCTCCGCGGCCGTGATCGCACGGGCGTTCATCAGCTTGTAGGCAAACTGCCGGCCCTGAACGGTGGTGAGCGACCCATTGTGGGCCGTGTTCGCCACAGAGGTACCGCTCAGAAGGGAGGGTAACCCGCTGATGTAAGCCTGCCCTGTAGAGGTCAGAGCCACCTTGGCGGAGGAGAGGCTCACCCGGGTGTCCCCCTGCGCCAGCAGCCAGAGCCAGAGGTCAAAAAGATCCGCTTCCTGCACCGGCTTGTTGCTGATCTTCAGTGGGGTGGGATTCGTGGCGTCCTGAGGGATGGTCACATAGTGGGCGCCGACCAGTTCCCGGTCGTCCCTTGCGAGGATCTCGAAGGCGAGTGTTGTGAAGTTCAGCCCGGGGATGTCCACCGCCGCATCCCAGCTCACTCGGAGAGGCGTTCCGGTGGGAACGCCCGCCCCCAGCACGCCAGCTTTTCCAGAAGGAAAGGTCCGGGGCAGCACCAGGGAACTGAGCGAACGGGTCCCGCCGGTGAACGCGACCATCTGTATCTCCACCGTAGCGCTGTCGGTGTCCGTCACCGTATAATCGATGTCCACCACGGTGGAACCTGGCACCTGAGAAACCTTCGAAATCACAGGCTGCGGCAGCCCCTTGACCGGCTTGTGCATATCAAAGCGCATCCGACGCTCAAGGCACTCCACCGCCTTATCCCGCACCGCCCAGAAGTTGCCGGAGGGGTCAAAGGCACCGCCACGGGTTGTGACGTAGGCGGGAAAATTTCCGTAGCCAATCAATCCCAACGTATTGCTTTGAAAAGCACGGCTGGCCCCGCCGATCCCCACGTAGCCATTCCCAAACTCGGAGCCCACCATCAGCAACCCGTCCCGACTCATGCAAAAGACCCAGAGGCCACCATATCCAAAGTCAGCTCTCCCAGACTGGCCTTCTCCTCTTTCGTATGCTTCGGTAAGCTGAGCGGTCCGCTTAAGATAAGCACCAGTCGCCGAGTAAAGGGACACATGATACCAAGTCACTGGAGTGTCGTACACGAGCAGGTAGTTGTCCGGCGACCACGCTACCGCTGCCGGGCCGGACTGAAACTGTCCCGGCAGATCGCCATGCGACCCGAACTTAAGTTTGAACGCTCCATTGCTGTCAAACACCTGAATTCGCCTGTTCCCCCAGTCGGCCACGTACACATTCTGCGCCTCGTCCACGGCGATGGCGTGCACCATGGTGCCGGAGGAGGCCGAAAACTGGCCGTCTCCCGAGCCCGCGCTTCCAAAAGAGCGGATCTGCGTGCCGCCCGCGTCAAACACCCGGACTTTCGAGGCACCCTTGTCGAAGGCGTACACGTTTCCAGCGCTGTCCGAGGCGAGCCCGTTCACATCTGTAAAAGCCGCCGACCACGTTTTCGTGAACGCGCCGGCCAGCGTGTACTGCTCGACGGTGGTGCACTTCGAACTGGCGTTGAGCGTCCCCACGTAGATCGCGGAACTGGAGATGGTGATGCACTTGCGTGCCACCACACTCGGCACCGCCAGGGAGCGCCCGGTCCACTGCCAGGTGTCCTGCCCCCCCTGCTGGGCCCGGGCCGGACACGCCCAACACAGCAGCACCCAGAGACAGACGAAACAGATTTGGCGAAGAGCAGTTCTCGAGGCGTTCATGAGGCAGGAGGGAAAAAAGGTTGGGCCGGGAAAAAAGGACTTTACCGCCCCCCACCCGAAAAAACCGGCAAGGGAAGCGTGGGGAGCAAGCAGTGCGAGTGAGAAAGCTTTGCCTCACCGCAGAGCATGCAAACAAATCAAAGGATTAGCAGAGCAATGTAACTAACAATTTTCACCCGCAACACAATGCGATAATGGCAAATACCGAAGCCTACTGTCCGGCAGCCACCTGTACTGCTCTTGCAGAAGACCTCCGCTGGGCCTGAGATGTTTCTGACAATCCGCATCCCCCAAGCTCCCCTGAAACCGCGGGTACGTGCGACCTCCCGACCCGTTTGCTTCAAATAAAATGAGGTCTGAATAGGGGTCTCCTCTCCCCCCGCCCCCCTGCTGCTTGCGCGCCATGAAACATGGGCGACTCAGCGATTTCTTGACGTTGAGACGGAGTCTGACAAATCTTTGTTTTTACCGCACGATCCCAAATGAAAACCCAGAGCATTCACACCCATGTGCCTCACCCAGGCACCTCGGTAGGCGCTCCGAAGCCCTTCGCCAGCCGCTCCAGCTTGTACCAAGGCTTGGCATTTAGTTTGTTTGCAGCATCGCTTTGCTTGGTCGGATGCGATGATGAAAACCCGACGGCCAAGATCGGCAGTCCTGCGGAAATGGGAACCCGGTTAAACGCCTCCCTGCCCAAAGGAACTCCGGTTCAAACCGCAAAAGACTTCATGTTGAAGGAGGGCTTTTCGTGCGACCTGCGGCTCGATGCGAAATGGAAGAACAAGCCCCACATCAACTACCTGCAGTGCAAGCGCGAGGATGGACTTCCTCCAATCAAGCGGTTGTGGGAGGTCGCCGTGATCCATGACGGGACCAGCGTGATCGTTGTGGATGTCCGTGCGGCGCTTGTGTATCCGTAGCCACGGGATGGCATCCGGGGTCTGGCAGGTTTTCGGCCCCACTCTCTATCTGTGATGGAACGGGGAGTGATCCACAGATGTCACAGAAATTGACAGATTTTTTTAGGGGGGCTTCGAACCTCCGTTCACGACAGTGTGCTGCGTTGAAGGTGAAGACCTTCCAGTGCGTTTTCCCTGTCAAAAAGTCACATATCCGAACGGGTAGCTCTGCCGTAATATTATAGAGCGGCCATAAATACGTTACGCAAAAAAGCAGCCGCAAATCTTGTGGGTCTTTCAGGATTAAAAGATCAAAACAACTCCTGAAACATCTGTGACTCTCTGCGTCATCTGTGGATTCCTGCCTCTGTCATCTGTGGCCCCCGGCGCAAACAGTTACAAGGAAGCCGCCGGAAGACTAAACCAGACGCGCGCGCCGCGGCCTTGCACGCTTTCGGCGCCCACCTCTCCGCCGTGCGCCGCAACGATGTGCTTCACAATGGAGAGTCCCAGTCCCGTGCTGTGGGGGGCACTCTGCCCGACGCCCCCGGCGCCGCGTGCCTTGTCCGCCCGATAGAAGCGTTCAAAAATGTGAGGTAGGTCCCGGGGCGCGATTCCCGAGCCATTGTCCTCCACGGAGACACACACCGAACCGCTCGAGACAGGCTGGATGCGGACCAAAATTTCAGCCCTGGCCGGGGGCGCGTGTTTGAGCGCATTTTCCAACAGGTTGTACAGCACCTGCTCGATGCGACGTCGGTCAAGCCGCACTGCAGGCAAGGAAGGAGCCGCATCCAGCTTGGTGCGCACGTTGTTGCCCGCCCCCCGGACAGTCCAATCCTGAACAGCCTGGGTAATAAAGGAACCTGGCTCCAGCACCTCCCACACAAAAGTATCCTTGCGCGCCTCGAGTCGGGCAAGGCTGAGCAGGTCTTCCACCAGCGCGTTGAGGCGCTCGGAGTGGCGCGTTAAAATGGCGTAGATCTCGACCCGCTCGGGTTCCGGCAGGTCTGGCATCTCCCGCAAGGTTTCAACATAGCCCTGAAAGATCGCCAGTGGGGTGCGCAGTTCGTGGGACACGTTGGCGACAAACTCCCGCCGCACCTGCTCCAAGGCCTGCAGCCGGGTGACATCCCGGAAAACGGCCAAGACCCCCGGTCGTCCCATGACGTCGCTCATGGGCACCGCCCGCAGCGTTACGAAGCGAACGCCCTTGCCGGGGACCAGTTCCAGTTGGCGCTCCAAAACGGAGGCAGTTTCAAGCGTCTCCACCAGAATCCGGTGCACTTCCGGTTCGCCCAACACCTCGAGCACGGAGCGGCCCACGGGATCCTTGGAAAGCCCAAATCCAGAAACAAAAGCGGTATTGGCCAGCCGTATTCTCTGGCGGGCGTCCACCACCAGCACGCCCTCCTCCATGCTCGAGAGCATGGTCCTGAGACTGAACTCCTCGTGCTCGATGCGTTGCAACAGAGACTCTTGGACCGCGCTGACACGGCCAATGCTGTCCAGAAGGACCTCAAGCCCGGAGTCGGCCTGTGCGATGGAGAGGACCGCCTCGGCGGGATGGCCCTCCGAAAGGGCGTCCAGCGAGCGGCCGAGGCGTTCCAAGCGTCTGCGCGAGCGGATGGCATGTCCGCACCACCCGAGCACGCTCACGAGGAAGCCCGCCCCCAAAAGCCATGTCGCTCCGTTCCCCATCGTCCCCCCTTAGGCTCCGGGCAGGACCATCCGGTACCCAAACCCGCGGACGGTATCAATCATTTCGGAGGCCGCGCCCAGTTTGTCGCGCAACCGCCGGATGTGCGTATCCACGGTGCGGGTGTCGATGACGCTTTCGTAGCCCCAGACATCGTTCAAAAGGACCTCCCTGCTTTGGAGCCGGCCGCACCGTTCCATGAGCACACTCAGGAGCTTAAACTCCGTTGCAGTAAACTCTTCACGCACGCCGCCGATGAAGACCTCGTGGCGGACGCGATCGACCCTGATTGAGCCCACTTCAAGCATTTCGACTGGTTCGGCGGGCGCCTCCACCCTGCGCAGAACGGACTGGACCCGGAGCACGATCTCTCTGGGGCTAAAAGGCTTGGTAACGTAGTCGTCGGCCCCCAGTTCGAGCCCCACAATCCGGTCCACCTCGTCGGCGCGCGCCGTGAGCATCAGGATGGGAATACGGGCCGTTTTCACGTTTTGCTTGAGCTGCTTGACGACGTCCAGACCGCTCAAGCCGGGCATCATGACATCCAGCACCAGCAGGGCGGGCATGTGCTCGACTGCCAGGCGCAGCGCCTGCTCGCCATCCTGAGCCCTGAGCACGTCGTAGCCGGCGCGCTGCAAGTTTATAGCCACCAGATTGAGTACGTCGGGCTCGTCGTCGGCGACCAATATTTTTTTGCGGGCGCTTGGGGTGGAAGGTGTCATGGAGTGGTCTGGTCGGAGGCTTATGAAGGGAGACTTTCCTCTGGGGCTCCTCCATTGCCCCCATCGTAAAAAAGGGGGGTACGCGGTGTGAGACAAAAAGCCTCTGCCGGTGTTTGCTCTGTTTGAGATGAACGCACATCCAAAGATCACTCAAGGCCACGAGTGTGACAATGTTGTCACACACTGGGTTTTCGACGAAGGGGAAACGCCCCAATGAGCGCGCAAAACATGCCTCCTTGGTTCCTCGCTGTTTTCGGTGGGTACCTTTTCTCTTCCTCAGGAGAGAGCGGGCAGGCATCCGCAGATTGCTCAGATTTCCACAGATGTTTTTCTGGGTTCCACTCCGCTGTCAGCGGGCGATCTGGGAGATCTGCGGCTCGTCACCCAAAGCTGCCAAAGTTTCGCAAAGCGCGAGGGGCGCTCTCGCTCCCGGAGGGAGCGGAGAGAGTGAACCGGGCGGCTGCGAGGCTTTGCGAGCGCCCCCGGCCCCTTCCAACGAGAGCGAGGGCCACGGCGTGGCCGGAGAACCAGGGCACGCCCACAGCGGGGCGGTCTTGCGCCCCTCCCGGGGCGGGCCGCTGTTTTTGGCCAGACCGGTGGCGGCGCTCGCGGGGCTCGCTTGCCGACCGGCTAGCTATCGGCGGGCCCGCAGGGCCCGGCAGGCAGGGCTTGGCGGGCAGGGCCGGTTTTTCAGAAAAAGGGGGCCGGTGGCGGCAAGAATCGAGTGCGCTGCAAGGCGGCACAGGGGGAATCCTCCCTCCCCTTTCTCTTGGAAGCAGGGCGCGCCGCGCGTGAGGTTTTTGGGGTTATTTTAGACGCGTCTAGGCTAGCTTACCAAAAGACAGGCTCTGAGCCGCCCCGCTTCATGCCCCCCCCCGCCGACATCCAACCGGAACTGGAAGACACGCGCCTGCGCGATGCCGACTGGATGAGGCGCGTCCAGACCGGGGACACCGAGGCTTTTCGCGCCTTGATTCTCGCCTACCAGAACCGCGTGGCGGCGGCTCTGGCGCGCATGGCGGGCCCCGCCTTCGACCCCGAGGAGCTTGCGCACGAGGTCTTCGTCCGGGTTTGGAAGTCAGCACACCGCTACGAGCCCTCAGCCCGTCTTGCCACCTGGCTGCTCACGATTGCACGGAACCTTTTCCTCAACGAACTACGCTACCGGACACGCCATCCTACGGTGTCCATGGACGCCCCCGCAGAGGAGGGGCACTCCTCTCTGGAAAGCCCTGCTGGCCCCGCTTCGCTCCACCCGGATGTGGCCCTCATCGAACGGGAACTCCACGAGGCCATTGACGCCGCGCTCCAAAAGCTTCCCGAAAACCAGCGCACCGCCATGGTCCTGAGACGCTACGAAGACCTTTCCTACGAGGAGATCGCTGCCGTCCTCGGAGTGTCTGTGGGCTCTGTAAAAAGCCTCCTCTTCCGGGCCCGCACCACCCTCAGGGAACTCCTTGCGGAGTACCTCCCCTAGTGGCGACGGGTTGCCTCCTCCTCCGCCAAAAGCCATACTCGCCCCAGTGAAACCCCTTAATGCCATCCTGCGCCTTTGTGTTTTGGCCGCCCTCGCCGTTGGTTCTGGCCTTCTGCTCTGGAGCAACAACACGCAACCGCCGCCGGCCCAGATCGCGAACGGCGCATCTGACAAAGCAGGACAAGCACCCGCCACACTAGGCTCCTACACCGAGCTTGTTCCCCCGGCCAACGCCACGGGAGCAAAGGCCTGCTGCGACAAGCCCCCCACCCGCGCAACATTGATGCGTGGGGCCCCTCCGGCGAGCAGCCCCTAACGCTCTGCGCCCAGGACGCCCACCCAAAACCTAACGCGCTTTCTCCGGAACCTGCCCCCCTACCCTGCTGAGCCAACTCTCTAGCCGCCTTCAAAACCTGCCTTCCCATCCATGCTTTTTAGAAACGCCAGACTGATCCTGCCTGACCGCCTCCTTCCCCCGAGCTCGCTCAGGGTGCTCGACGGTCGGATTTCCACCCTCGGCGCCGCCCTTGCTCCGGAGCGGGGCGAAGCCGCCATGGATCTGGCCGGCAAGTTTCTGGCGCCGGGCTTTATCGACATGCACATCCACGGCGCGCTCCGGCGTGACGCCATGGAGGCCACAGCGGAAGCCTTCGCCGCGATCTGCCAGTTCCATGCCACCGGCGGCACCACCTCCCTTGCCCTGACCACGGTCACCGCCCCTGCCGCTGCAATCACCGCCGTTTTGGAGGCGGCTGGTAAAATCGACCCAAACGCCACGGGAGGCGCTCGCCTGCTGGGCATCCACATTGAGGGCCCCTACTTTTCCCTGGAGAAGCCTGGCGCCCACTCTCCCGAACTCATCCGCAACCCGGAGCCTGCGGAATACGAGCCCTGGCTCAAACACCGCGACCGGATCACGCAGATGACGCTGGCGCCTGAGCTTCCCGGGGCACTGCCCTTGATTGAAGCGCTCGTCGCGGCGGGCATCCGGGCCAGCGGCGGCCACAGCGACGCCTGGGACGAGGAGGCCGCGGCCGGCTTCGCCCATGGAATGCGCCAGGTCACCCACACCTACAACTGCATGTCGGGCGCCCGGCGCCGCGGGGCCTACAGGGTTGCCGGCTTGCTGGAGTTCGCGCTGGGCGAGCCCGAGATTCTTTGCGAACTCATTGCAGATGGCTTCCATGTCAGCCCGACACTCATGAAGGCGCTTTACCGGGCCAAGGGCGCGGCGGGCATCGCCTTGGTCACCGACGCCGGGGGCGGGGCCGGCCTCGCTGACGGAGAAGCTTTTGCGCTGGGCGAGATCCGCGGCGTGGTCGACGGGGGCGTCGCCCTCACGGCGGATCGAAAGGCGTTGTGTTCGAGTACTTCACGGATGAACCAACTGGTGCGCAACATGGTGGAACAGGCCGACGTGCCGCTCTTTGAAGCGGTGCGCATGGCCACCCTCAATCCGGCAAGGGCGCTGGGACTGGACGAGGAGATCGGCACCCTCACCCCGGGGGCGCGCGCCGACCTGGTTGTTTTGGACGATGCGCTCGAGGTGGCCATGACTTTTGTAGACGGCCAACGTGTTTTTTGACCGGGCTGTACCGGCCCGAGGGCGTGCGGCCTTTGGGGTGGCAACCCGCCAGCGTTGCGATAACCTTCTGGGAGGCTCGTGCCTGTGCGACTGAATGAAAATTACCTCCGCTGTGTTTGATGTCAGTGCTCCTGACTTTGCGTCCTGTCCGCAGGAGACCTTCCCCGAATTCGCGCTCATCGGCCGCTCCAATGTTGGAAAGTCCACGTTGCTCAACCGGCTGGCGGAAAAGCGGGACCTGGCGCGCGTCTCCGGCACCCCGGGCTTCACCAAGATGCTCAACTTTTACACGATCAACCGCCGCTGGCGGCTCGTGGACTTGCCCGGCTACGGCTTTGCCAAAACCTCGCAGCAGGAACGGGCCCGCTACACCCGCCTGATCGAGGACTACCTTCTGAAACGGCGCAACCTGGCGTGCGTGCTGGTGCTGGTGGACTCCTCCATCCCCCCTCAGGCTGCCGACCTAGATTTTGTGCAATGGATCGGGCGGGCGGACCGGCCCTTTGCCCTGGTGTTCACCAAGGAGGACAAGGCCAAGGGCAACAAGGCAATGGAACACATCGAGCAGTTCATGGGCGCCGTGGCCGAATGGTTTGAAGAACCGCCCCTGATGTTTGTGACCTCCGCAAAAAACCAGATTGGCGTGCGGGAATTGCAGCACACCATTGCTCAGGCCGCGAGCGGCGACCCTGACTCCGACTTAGACGAACGATGACACTGGCAGATCTGGGATGGAACGAGACGTTTGAAGCGGCTTTTGAGCCCCTGCGCCAACAGGGACTCCAGCCGGCGCGTCTCATCCGCGACAACCGCATCACCTACGGGGCGCTTCTGGGCGACGGTGAAGAGCGCGAGGTGGTCCTCGGAGGCAAGGTCTACCACGACGCGGCAACCGATGCGGAACTGCCGGCGGTGGGCGACTGGGTAGCGCTCGAGCTGGGAGGACCCGACGATGAAACGGTCATCCGCGCAAGGCTTCCCCGGCAGACGTGCCTTTCGCGCAGGGCGCCCGGACACAGCGCCGAGGAGCAGGTCATCGTGGCGAACGTCAACGTGGTGCTGGTGGTCACCGAGCCCGGAGTGGACTTCAACCCAAGGCGCTTGGAGCGTTACTTTGCGATCATCGGGCGCAGCGGCGCGACCCCGGTGGTGGTGGTCAACAAGGCCGACTTGTTTTCGGCCGCCCACAGCAAGGAGGTGGTCGACGCAATCCGCACGCTCAACCCGGAGGCCGCGGTCCACCTCACCAGCGCGGAAACCGGGCGCGGTCTGCCAGCCGTGCGCGCCTACTTCAAAACGGGGGTGTCGGTCGCCCTCATCGGCTCCAGCGGCGTGGGCAAATCCGCACTGGTAAACCGCCTGCTCGGTGACGAGTACCAGTGGACCGGCGAGGTCAACGAAACCACTGGCAAGGGCCGCCACACCACCTCGGCAAGGGAGCTGATGGTCCTGCGCAAGGGCGGGATCCTGGTGGACAATCCGGGGATCAAGGAAGTCCAGATGTGGACGGATGAAACCACCTTGCGCGAACACTTTGCCGACATCGAGGCCCTCGCCGGCGAGTGCAAGTTTTTCGACTGCAAGCATCGGTCCGACACCGGGTGCGCCATCCGCGCCTCCGTCGAGGCGGGGTCCCTGGATCCGGCCCGTTACGCGGGCTACATGAAACTTGATACGGAGATCGAGAAGCTCAGAAACAGCCGCAAAAAGCGCCAGATGACCATCGAGCGCCGCTACAAACGCGAAGGCCGTAAGAAGGTGAGAAACCTTTCCGACCGGCAGGACTTTGAGCGGGAGATCCGGCCCTGGTGACCGGGAGCGGTTCCCCCTTGCTCCTATTTCTTATCGAGCTTTTCCTGCTCAAGCGACTTCCGGATCGCCTCGTTGAAGCTTTTGCGGTGCTCCGCCTCGGAAAGGACCGCCCCCTTGGCCTGCACAGCCTTGTACTCACCGCCCTCCCAGCGCAGGTTCCGGATCCGGACCTCGGTGGGCTTGGCCCACGGCTTCCCTTGAGGCGGCGCGGGCTGCCCCGGCTTGCCCCCTCCCAAAGAGGGGCTCAGCGCCAGTTCGGTGAGCGTCTGCCAATTGGCGAGGGGCACCTTGTTTTGCGGATCGCTCGGAACGAGCTCCTCCAAAGACACCGACACCGTCTGGAAGTCG
>CAMCIN010000030.1 GCA_945874745.1 Akkermansia muciniphila
ACCACAAACCCAGGCAGGTTCAGGTTCTCTGTCCCAAGCCCGTACAAGAGCCAAGACCCCATGCTTGGACGAGTCGGCTGCTGTTCGCCCGTGGTCATCATGAGCAGGGACGGCTCGTGGTTGGGCACGTTGGTGTGCATCGAACGGATCACGCAGATGTCGTCTATGCAGCCCCCCACGTGCGGAAACAGTTCGCTGACCTCCACCCCAGACTGGCCCCGCTTTTGAAACGCAAACGGCGAGCGCATCAGGTTCCCCGTACGCCGTTCCGTCTTCTTGTCGGAGGCGGGCGGCCGCTGGCCGTCGTACTTTTCCAACGCCGGCTTCGGATCAAAGGTGTCCACCTGCGAAGGCCCGCCGTTCATGAACAGGTGAATGACGTGCTTGGCCTTGGTCGGAAAATGGGGCGCCTTTGCTCCCAGCGGATTTCCGGCGGCGGCGCGCACCTCCGTCTCGGCCAGCAGGGCGGCCAGTCCGAGGCTCCCCATCCCGGTGCCCACGCGCTGGAGCATCTCGCGTCTGGAAAGCCCGGTCATGGCGGAGGCTGGGAAAGGAGGATGACTCATGGAAAGGTGTGGTCGGGGCGTTTTTAAAGAAGGGCTGGGACCGGGAAGGTCGGTTCAGTCCGTGTACAGAAACTCGTTGGCGCCAAGCAACGCCTGGGCGACGCGTTCCCAGCGGTTGAGTTTGTTGGCGCCCTTGAGTTCCTCGGGGTCGGCCCCCCGAAGGAAGGCGCCGATAACATCGAGTTCGCCGGGGGCCACCGGCCTGCCGTAGGCGAGTAAAAAGGCGTGGTTTACCCGAGCGGCATCGTCGGCAAGGCTGCGGTCCGCCTGCAGCCGCGCGCTGAACGCCCTGGCCTGCTCCACCATAAAGGGGCTGTTAAGCACAAAGAGCTGCTGCTGCGGCACGGTCGTCTCGCTACGCTTGTCGCTGGTGATGTTCGCGTCCGGAAAATCAAACAGCCGCAGCAGGCCGTCCAGCTCGTGCCGGCTGACTTTGCCGTAGACGGTGCGTCGCCGGTTGCTCGCCTGGGCCAGATCGGTCGACGGCCCGCCGAGCTGGGGATCCAGCAACCCGGAGGCAGACAACAGCGCGTCCCGCCAGGACTCCACATCCAGGCGCTTGCGGCCCATGCGCCAGAGCCACCGGTTGTCTGCATCGGTCTGTTCGTTGTGCGCGTCTTTGGCGGATCCAAGCTGGTAGGTGGCGGAGAGCATCAGCTCGCGGTGGATCGCCTTCATGCTCCAGCCCGACTCCACAAAGCGCACCGCAAGGTAGTCCAGCAGCGCGGGGTGCGTGGGCGCGTCGCCCAAAAGCCCAAAGTTGCTTGGCGTCCCCACCAGTCCCACGCCGAAATGGTGCTGCCAGATCCGGTTTACCATCACCCTCGCGGTGAGCGGGTTCGATTCACTTGCCACGGCCTCCGCCAGCTCCCGCCGCCCGCTGCCCTCGGCAAAACGCGCCGGCTCCCCCACCCCGCTGAGGATACGCAAAAAGCGACGTGGCGCCAGTTCCCCCGTCCGCGCCGGATCGCCGCGCACAAACACCTTCATGTCGGCGGGAGTCGCGTCCCGGATGCCGTGCGCCAGCGCGTAAATGGGCGGCGCGGATTTCTTGGTGGCCTCGACCTCCGCCTTCAAAGCGAGGAACGCCGTTTTATCAGCCTCCGGAAGCAGCCGCTCCACCTCGTCGTCCGCCACCGAAAGCGCCCCCTTGTCGCCGAAAACAGCGGTGAGCAGTTCCTGCGTTTGCGGGCTCACCTTGGCCTTTCGCAAATCTCCGGTCGGGATGTCGGACGGCGGCGCGAAATACACCCGGAACTGCACGCTGCCCGCTGTCTGTCCGTCCAAACCGACGGTTGCCTTGAACCTGTGACACCCCTCCGGCAGATCGTAGACAACTTCGGAGGAAGCGTGCGTGCCGATCCCATAGTCCAACTTGCGGCCGCCCAACACCAACGGCGCACCGGCGAAATTCGTGTGCTGCCTGACCGTGCCGTAGCCCGAACGTGCGGACCTCCACGGCAGATCGGTGAGCTTTCGCTCGCCGCCGGGTCCCACCAAACGGGGCTCCCCCCAGTCTGCATGGTCGCTGTTTATCCCGTCTCCGCCGTCGGTCACCACAAGGTAGAGCTGGGCCGCCCCGGTGATATCCAGATCCACCTCCGCAAGACGCTCCTTGGGAGTCAGAACGGGGCTCACAAACTTTGCCTCCCCCTTGACCGGAGCCGCGCCGGAGAGCGGCTTGCCGTCCCGCTCGGCGAGGGCCGCCTCCACCTGCTTTTGAATCGAAACGGCCGCGGCCACCCACTGCGTTGGAGCATCTGCCCCCGCCCCGGCCAGCTCGAACCACGGCGCCAACGCGGGCAGCTTGCCCTGGTTTTTGGCATCGAGGAGCTCACTCCATTTTCTAAGCGCCGCCTCACGCAGCTTTCCCTGCGCGGCCAGTTCCTTGGCGCCCGCCGTCGCCGCGCCAGCCTTCGGATGCTGCAGCGTCCAAAGCGCCTCCAAGTACTCGGGAATCCGGCACACCTCCCTCTCGGCGAGTTGCTTCTTTTGTTCGGTGAGAAAGGCCTTCAGGCGCGCCTCCTCCCCTTTGACCCGGGCTTGGCCGGCATCGTACACGCTCACCTCCTCCGCAGGCACCAGGGGAATGTTCGCAAGGTTGCAGCTCTGGAACACGCCCGCCAGCGAGTAGTAGTCCTGCGTGGGAACGGGATCAAACTTGTGGTCGTGGCAGCGCGCGCACGCCACGGTGAGCCCCAGAAAGCCGCGGGTCAGGGTGTCCACCCGGTCGTCCAATTCGTCCGCGAGGGCCTTGGCCTTGTCGCTGTTTTTGTAGTACTGCGCGCCGAGGCCGAAGAAACCAAGGGCCGCCACATGGTTGCGGGCCTGCTCGGGGCTGTCACCGAGCTTGTCGCCCGCGATCTGGCGTTTGACGAACTCGTTATAGGGCATGTCCGCGTTAAACGCTGCGATGACCCAGTCCCGGTACCGATAGCCGCTGCTGTTGGGCGTCACCCCGAAGGTATGGGCCTGGTCTTCGGCATAGCGGGCCACGTCGAGCCAGTAGCGCCCCCAGCGTTCGCCGTAATGGGGGGAGGCCAGCAGTCGGTCCACCACCCGCTCAAAGGCCTGGGACGATTCATCCGCCAAAAACGCGCCGATCTCCGCAGGCGTCGGAGGCAACCCCGTCAGATCAAAGCTCGCACGCCGCAAAAGCTCCCGCTTGCCCGCGGGTGCGACGGGGCGGAGTTGCCGGGCCTCCAGGGCGGCCAGCACATGGAAATCCACCTCGCCCCGGGGCCATTCCTTGCGCTGCACCGCGGGGCGGGGCCGCGCACCGGCGGCACAAACGCCCAGTGGTTGCGCGCCTTTTCCATGGCGACGCCCTTTCCGGCAGCAGCCACCGGCGCCGACTCGAGCCTCGGATCCACCGCGCCCCGCTCAATCCAGCGCACGAAATCACCGACCACCTCCTCGGAAAGCTTCTTCTTGGGGGGCATCTCCAGGTTCTCATGCTTGAGGGCGGCCACCAGCATGCTTTCAGCAGCCTTGCCTGGTACCAGCGCAGGTCCGGATTCGCCTCCGCGTAAGAGCCCCTCGCGCGTGTCGAGCAGAAGCCCGCCCTTCACCTTTTTGGAATCTGCCGCATGGCACTCGTAGCACTGGCTCACCAGCACGGGCCGGATCTTTGCTTCAAAGAACTCCTCCTCCTCACGGGGAGGGACAGGGGCGGCACCGAGCCGCTGAAGCTGAGCCAGTGCACACAGGAATCCGGTGAAACCCAGCAAAAGGCGGGCCGGAAAGCGGGGTTGGGACTGCATGTCTGGAAAGGGCGGGATGCACTGGGCAAACCAGCGGTGGTTGTGGGCTCACCAAGGCCATCCGGTGAGCCCCTAATTCTTAGGGTTTTCCCCGATCCCCACGCAATGAAAGCCTCCAAGGCCCCGGCCAGCGTCACCTTCCCAAACAAAAGTTCCCAGCAGTTTCCAATGGGTCGCTTTTCGTGGACGCCCCGGGTAACCGGCAGTTCTGCGCAGATGAAAAAGAGGCACACAGATGCT
The DNA here is from genome assembly GCA_945874745.1 of Akkermansia muciniphila. Lineage (GTDB taxonomy): Bacteria > Verrucomicrobiota > Verrucomicrobiia > Chthoniobacterales > Chthoniobacteraceae > Chth-196. Next base: position 4,070 of record CAMCIN010000030.1, read on the forward strand.
CTTCGGGCGCTCCTCTTAACTTTTAGACCTGAAATGTGCGGATAAAATCTTAATGGGTCGCTTGTCGCTTTATTCAGGGGCGCCTTTGGAGCTATGGTTCGCCCCTCAGGTCGACAGTCTCGCAATCCTCAACCAGTTTTCCGAGGTGTCTTCCCCCCGGCTCCGTCCGTCCACAAGCCGTCCCCCCATGCCCCTCAGCGATTCCCTCTCACTTTACGGCAGCCGCGAGCAGATTCTCCGGATTGGACCATGGAAACTGCGTTTGTCCTTCTGGCCCCTGCAGCTTGGCGGCTGGCTACTTTACCTTCTGGTACCAGCCGGCTTATGGCTGAGCAACCGGTTCGAAAACCGCGAGGTGCTCTGGCTTGCGATGGTCCGTCCCTTTTTTGGAATTCTCACCACCACGGCGATCCGCCCCTTGTGCAGGCGATTCTCCGCGCGGCGCTGCAACCCGCTTTACTTCATCCTTTGGACCTCCCTGGCCGCACTTAGCGTGGCGGCTGTCGATTTCGCCCTGACCCTCTGGCTGGGTGTGGCAACGGGCAACCTCCTGGATGGCGCCAGGGATCCCATGTTCTCCGCCGGGCTGTTGCTGATGCGCTGGATTTCAGTGGCCATCTGGATCCTGCTCTACTTTACCCTCAAGCAGAGCCAGCGGAGTGCGGCGCTGGACCTGACAAACCGCGAGGCAGAGCTCATGCTGCTGCGTAGCCAGATAGAGCCGCATTTTCTCTTCAACGCACTCAACAGCATTCTGGCCGAAGCACGGGATCCGGAGAAGGTGCGGCTCCTCACCCACTCGCTTGCCGAGTACCTGCGTTTTTCCCTCCAACACCAAGGCGCCCTCCCTCCCCTGTGCGCGGAACTGGGCGCTTTGGAACATTATCTGCGCGTTCAAAAGATACGTTTTGAGGAAGGGCTGGAGTACGTGTTTGAGGTCTCCCCCGAGGCATCCGCATTCCAAGTCCCTCCGGGTCTGATCCAGCCGCTGCTGGAAAATGCGCTCAAGTTTGGCCAGCGTACCAGTCCCATCCCGCTGCGGCTCTGGATCACTGCCGCGGTTGATGACGCCGGCCGCTTGTTGATGTCTGTGGAGAACACCGGGACTTGGGTGGATCCGGATGCGGCAAGATCGCTGTCCACGGGGATCCAGAATCTCCGCCGCCGCCTGGCGCTCATTTACGGTGCCGAGGCGAATTTCTCCCTTGGCAGTAACGGGGAGCGCGTGTTTGCGAAAGTGTCCGTTCCGGCAGGCAACCAAAAATGAAGCCCCCGTTGCATCCGCTCCGGACGCTCCAGGTCGACGATGAGCGGCTGGCCAGCATATTTCTTTGCGAGCTGCTTTTGGCGCTTTTTCTGGCGGGCGTCACCCAGCCCCTGTTCCTCAGCCGGCTCGAAAGTTTGAGGGTGAGGCGCGAGCTCTGAGTCTGCCGGTGGTCCGGACTCCTCCCCTTAAAAGAACAGCCGCTCCGCGTTTTGCTCGAGGATCTCGCCCAAGGCGTCCGCGCCCAGGCAGCGGTCCGCGGCAAGCGCTTCCAGGCAGAGGCGCAGATTAAGCGGATGGTTGAGGGGGCGGGCGGCACTGTCCGCAAGCGGGAGGAGTGCGGCGCCGGCAGGAGGCGGCATGTCCGGGGAGTCGGTCTCTATGAGCAGCCGCTCCAGAGGAATGTCCCGGAACATTCTGCGCACATGGGCTTTGCGCGGATGTAAAAACGCTGGGGAAAAGGAAAAGCGGGCGCCGGCCCGCACCCAGCCCGGGAGCATTTCCGCGGGGCCCGCGTAGCTGTGCAGCAGGAAACCGCGGTCCGAGGGAGGGCAGTCGCGGACTGCAGCAGCGAGTTCGGGCCAGGCCTTCAAACAATGCAACGAGACAGGCCGCGAAAGACGCCGGCTGAGCTCGAGATGGGCGCGCAGCACCGCGAGCTGGTCGGGCAGGTCGTACATCGGCATCCAGCGGTCGAGACCGGTTTCGCCAATTCCGGCGGAGGGCCGTGCGGTAAGGAACGCCTCAAGGGTTTCCAGCCAGTCGGCAGAGCGCTCCGCCTGCCACCAGGGGTGCAGACCGAAGGATGCGACCGCCCCGTCAATGCGTTCCGCCAACCCGGCGACTAAAGGCCAGTCGGATTCGCGCGTGCCGTTGATGATCCAGCGGCGGATTCCAGCGCGCCGACACGCGGCGAGGGCGGCCTCGAGGTGTGGCTCAAGGCGGGGGTCCTGCAGGTGGCAGTGGGCGTCGGTGAGGCTCACGTGGACTGCTGGGCGAAGGCTTTGATGGCGGCCTCCACCTGGGTGAGGCCGTGGAGCCGGGTGGGCGTGATGCGCCGCTCGAACCCAGCCTCCGCCACGACGGAGCAGGCAAAGGAGACGATCTCCCCGGCCGTCGAACCAGTGTAGCAGTCCACCAGCAGTGAGGCCAGGCCGCGGACCATCTGGGATTCGGAGTCGACCTCAAACCAGCAGCGCCCTTCGCGTTGGGAGGGAACCAGCCAGACTTTGGTGGCGCAGCCCTGCACACGAAAGGCCTCCGTGCGGTGTTCCTCCCCGAGGGAGGGACGCGCGCGGACGCGGTCCTGCACAAAGGAAAGGCGCTCGTGGGCGTCCTCAAACTGGAGCAGGGTCTGGACGAGTTGGTGCTGTCGCTCGGAAGGGGACATGTCCCTATCATGCGCAAGCGGCGCCCGAGGGAAAGAGCGTTGCCACGGCCGCTGGGATCCCCACAATGGGGGGATGAAGTACAGGCGCTTTGGAAAAACCGAATTGCAGATGCCCGTTTTTTCGTGTGGAGGAATGCGTTTCCAGCAGAGCTGGGAGGATCTGCCCGCTGAAAAGGTGGAGGAGTCGGTGCAGCGCAACCTGGAGGCGACGGTCCTGCGTTCGCTGGAGCTGGGGATCAACCACATCGAGACGGCCCGCGGCTACGGCACTTCGGAAATGCAGCTCGGGTGGCTGCTTCCAAAGCTGCCGCGTGATAAGATGATCGTGCAGACGAAGGTGGAGCCGATGGCGGATCCTGCGAGGTTCCGGAGCACGTTTGAACAGTCGCTGCGCAACCTGCAGCTGGGCCACGTCGAACTGCTCTCGCTTCACGGAATCAACAACGAGGAGACCCTCGAATGGTCCATCCGCCCCGGGGGCTGTCTGGAAATGGCGCGGCAGCTCCAGAAGGAGGGGTTGTGCCGGCACGTGGGATTCAGCACGCACGCAACCAACAACCTGATCCTCAAGGCGATCGAGACGGACGGTTTCGACTACGTCAACGTGCACTGGTATTTTGTCAACGAGCTGAACTGGTCCTCCGTGCAGGCGGCTACCGCCCGGGACATGGGGGTCTTCATCATCAGCCCGACCGACAAGGGGGGGATGCTGTACGCGCCGCCGGCCGGTCTGGTGGATCTGTGTGCGCCGCTTTCGCCCATGGCCTTCAACAACCTGTGGTGCCTGGCGCGACCCGAGGTCCACACGCTTTCGGTGGGGGCGGCCCGCCCCGGGGATTTCGACGCCCACGTCGAGTCGCTGGAATGGTATGAGCGGGCGGCGGAAACGGTCGCGCCCATCGAGGAACGGTTGCGCGCGCGGATGGCGGAGGTGCTCGGAAGCGAGTGGTGCAGCCACTGGGCCGGGGGACTCCCCAACTATGTGGAGGTGCCGGGCGAGGTGAATTTGCAGGAGATCCTCCGGCTGTGGACCTACGCCAAGGGGCTGGATCTCACCGGCTGGGGACGGATGCGCTACAACCTCATGGGCAATGCGGGCCACTGGTTTCCCGGCGCGAACGCAGGAAAGGCGGACGCCGCGGCCATCCGCAAAAGCGTTGGCGGGTACCGGTTTGCGGACAAGCTCGGCGAGATCCTTGCCGAAGCGCACACGCTGCTGGTGGAAGCCCCGAAAAAGCGTCTGAGCGAGGGCGGATAACCGGGGGCGGCGGCACGGGGCAGCCACCGCGGGTTGGTTGGGGCGCCCCTGCAGGGCTTTTTCTTTGGGGGCGGTTTTCCCACGGCGTTGCCGTGGGCTGGCGAGTGAGGTGCACCTTCGGTGCGTAAGAGGGCGCTTCAACAAACCGAATCCATTGCAAGCCCGCGGCAAAGCCGTGGGTACCCCCGCCCCCACACGGATCCACCCCACACGGATCCACCCCACACGGATCCACCCCACACGGATCAGCCCCACTGGGGCATGCCATCGCCGGACGACGGCAGCGTCGCGGGGATCCCGCGCGCAATCCGCTTGGCGAGGGGCTATTCGGCGCCCAGGCCGAAGGCGGCGTGGACAAGATTGGCGGCTTCCGCGATACGGGCCTCCTCGAGGATCACAGCCGTCTTGATTTCGCTGGTGGAAATCATCTGGATATTGATGCCTCCGGCGCTGAGCGCCTCAAACAACTTGGCGGCCACACCCGAATGCGAACGCATTCCAATGCCGACAATCGAAAGCTTGGCGATACCGTCCTGGGCCTTGATGCCGGCGGCACCAATCTCCCGGACCACCGGTTCCAGCGCCGCGGTCGCCTTAGGGAGTTCGTCCTTGGAAAGGGTGAAGGAAATGTCGGTGGCCCCCTCGGCCCCAGCGCTTTGGACGATCATGTCGATCACCACGTTTGCCGCGGCAAGGGTGGTGAAAATGCGCGCGGCGGTGCCGGGCTTGTCCGGTACGTGACTGATGGTGACCTTCGCCTGATTCTTTTCGATGCTCACCCCGCGCACCACGACGGCTTCCATGCTCTCGGTTTCTTCTTTCACAATGGTTCCTGGGTTATGGTTGAAACTGGAGCGCACCTCAAAGACGACTCCGAACTTTTTGGCAAACTCCACGGAACGGCTTTGCATGACCTTGGAGCCGCTCGAGGCCATCTCCAACATTTCGTCGTAAGAGATCTCGTGGATTTTGGTGGCGTTCTTCACCACGCGCGGGTCGCACGTGTAGACGCCGTCGACGTCGGTGAAAATCTGGCAGAGGTCCGCCTTGATGGCGGCCGCGATGGCGATGGCCGTCAAATCCGAGCCGCCGCGACCGAGGGTGGTGATGCTGCCGTCGGCCGTCTCGCCCTGAAACCCGGCGATGACGACGATATTGCCACCGCCCAGCGCCTCGAGGACGCGCTCTGGTGAAATGGTGGCAATCTTCGCGCGGGTGTGCACCTCGCTGGTGACGATCCCCGCCTGCGCCCCGGTGAGCGAGACCGCCTGCCTGCCCAAGCCCGAAATGGCCATCGCGGTGAGGGCGATCGTGGTCTGCTCGCCGGTGGACAGCAGCACGTCCATCTCCCGCTCGGTGGGGTTGGGGGAAACCTCCCGCGCCAGCTTGATGAGGCCGTCGGTCACCCCGCTCATCGCAGAAACCACCACCACCACGCTGTGCCCGGCCTCCTGCGTTTCAATGACGCGCCGGGCCACGTTCAGGATGCGCTCCGGGTTGCCCACCGAAGTGCCGCCGTATTTCTGTACAATCAGTGCCATGGGAAAAGGGGTCGGAAGCATCCGCCAACCAAGCCGGCGCGGAAAGCTAATTTAGCTTTCGCACCCGCACCCGCCGCGAAGGCGGCGCCTACCGCCGGGGCTGAAAATCAATGACGAAAGCGTCCTCGAGGGTGGGCTTGAGCAGCTGCACAAAAGCCTGATGGTCCGGGTGGTCAATGTAGGTCTTGACCGCCGCCGCGTCGGCGAAGCTCACCACCCACATGTGGGTGAAGCCCTTGTCGAGATTTTCGCCGCTCACGTTTGTACCCCATTCCAGAGACTGGATCTGGGGGATCTTGGTTTTGAGCGCGGCGAAGGCCTCCTCGACCTTGCGGATGTCCGCAGGTGCGGCGTCCTTTTTGAATTTGAAGGAGACAACGTGGCGCACGGGGGCGTCGGCACTGAGGGCGGCGGTGGCGGTCATAAGGAGAGCGGTGAGGACGGGGAGGAAACGCATCAGGCAAAGGTGCGGACTTTCTGGCGGATGGGAAAGCGGGAATTTGCGGGAAGGCGGCGCCTTTCAGCGCCCCGGCAAAAGGGATTTGACCGCGTCCAGCAGCCCCTTGGCGGCTTCCGGCAAGCCTTGGGGGAGGTTGCCGGGGAGCTTTTTCAACGTATCCGTCACGGCCTCCACGGCGGCGCCTGCCAGCCGGGGAGTAAGGTCCTCGACAGGCTGGTCGACGGGCCCCGTGAGCGTGAAGGGCGTCCAGACATAGCCGTCCCTGGGCTCGCCAAAAAGCTTGGTCCTGGCGCCGGGGAGCCACTGGATGATGGCCGGGGGGATTCCGAGCTGCAGCCGGCCATTAAGCGTCCCGTTTTGAACAAGCACCGTTCCCTGAATGCGCAGGATGCCGTCCGCATCGAGGTCGAGCTCGGTCAGTTCGAGGCGGTCAGGGGTGCGTTTGATTTTTGCCGAGGCGCTCTTGAGGGCGACCTGGCGGAAACGCGGCGAGCCGACAAAGCTGTCGAGTTGGGAGAGGAGCGGAAAGGCCTCCAGCTTGCCACCGGTGAGTCGCAGCTCACCCGAGAGGGTGCCCGGATCGGTGGCACTCCGCTGAAAACGGAGACTGCCTTGCAGCAGGCCGCTGAGGCGGGTCTGCCACCAGAGGGGCAGAAACGGCTCCGCTACAATGTTTTCCAGTTTCGCGTGAAAATCCCTGCCACCGTCGGCGGTCCATTCGCCAGAAATTGCTGCCTGGCCGCCTTTTTTGACCAGCAAGCGGCTGCTGCGCAGGACTCCGCCCCCGTGGCGCAAGGCCAGCTTTGCCGCCTGTAATTCCATGGCCGGCAGGCCGGGCGCGCTCAGTTCGCCACTTTCAAACACCGCGTCCCAGCCGGCATCCGCCTCGCTGGGAAGAGCGGTCAGGCGGCTCTGGCGCAACTCTGCGCCGGCGAGAGCAACGCTAGCCCGATCGGTGTGCAGCGTGGCGATCCGCGTCCGGTTGGGCAGCAGGGCGGCGAGGAAACCCTGCGGTGCGGAGGGAGTTGGCGGGCCGGCGGACGGGGCCGCCCCGGCGGTGGACTCCCGGGCGTTGCCAGCCTCCTGGACGGGCGGCGCGGCTTTGTTCAGATCCAGGTCCAACCGCTGGAAGCTGAGGTGCTGGACCCGCCAGAGACGCTGCCAGAGCCCAGCAAGGTCTACCTCGGCGCGGATCCCAGAGAGTTCGGCCTTGGCAAAGGGCGCCGCAGACCCGCCCTCAAGCCGCAGCGCTTCGGAAGTGAGGGTTGTTCCCTGGCGCGCCAGCGGCGCCAGTCGGGCTTCCGCTTTGAGGGCCCGCCCGAGGGAGGCTTCGGTTTTGCTCCGGAAGGCCGCGCTTCCCAGATACGAGTTGAGCCAAGCCTCTGCAGCAAAGAAGGCGGCGACCGCGGCAAGCAAGCCTCCTCCCACCCACCAAGGGAGCCGGCTGGCAGCCACACGCTTGCGGGGGTGCTTGGTCGGTTCCTGCGGCGTGGGAGTGGCCTCAGACATGGAAGGGAGGGGACGCGCGGAGGACCTCAGGCGTTCAAACTACGGTACAGGCCGTCGAGGGCGTGCGCGCTGGTTTCCCACGAAAAGACGGTGCGCATGGCGTTCCGCACCGGTTGACGCCAGGCCGTCTTGTCGCGGAAAAGGGCTCCCGTCCTGCCGAGGGCATCCCAAACCGCTGCGCTCGAGTCGTTGCGATACAGGAGTGCGTTTCCGGCCCCGGTGGTCGGGTCGTAGTCGGCCAGGTTTTCCAACAAGCCGCCCGTGGCGTGCGCAACCGGGACGGTGCCGAATCGCAGAGCGTTCAAGGGCGCCAAACCGCACGGCTCAAAGTGGGAGGGCACCAGCAGCGCGTCGGCACCGGCAAAAAGCCGCTTGGGGAAATCAACATCCCACTCCGACAGGAAGGCAAACTTTGCGGGGTGTTGCCGGCAGGCGGCCAGCAGGTCACGCCGTAGCGTGGCGCTGCCGTCCCCGGCGACAATCAGGCGGACGTCGTCCGTGAAAAGCCGCGGCAGCAGCGGAAGCAGCACGTCGAAGCCCTTTTGATCGGCGAGTCTGGCGAACATGGCGAATACCGGGCCCGTCGGATTGGGGCGCAGCCCGGTTTCCACGAGCAGCGCCGTGCGGCACTTGAGCTTTCCTTCGGGCGTCTCTGCTGAAAAAAACGGGCTGGGGTTCCAACGCTCCGGATCCACCCCGTTTGGAATGACATGCAGTGAATCGGCGCGGCTCTGCAGGACCTCGTGGAGCCCACAACCGCCCTCTGGAGAAAGCAATTCGCGGCGGTAGGTGGAGCTGACTGTGGTAAGGGCGTCCGCCGTCAAAATCCCGCCCTTGAGCAGGTTGAGTCCGCCATAAAACTCGAGGCCCGTCGGCGCCATCCAGTGGGAGGGCAGATTGGTGAGCGCGAAGTCCGAGGTGGGAAAGGCTCCCTGATAAGCCGCGTTGTGCAGGGTGAGCACGGTGCGGAAGGGAAGCCGCTGCTCGCGCACCAGGGCGGGAACCAATGCGGTCTGCCAGTCGTGGAGGTGCAGTACCGAGGGGCGGGGCTGGAGGCGCTTGGCCAGTTCGACGACGGCCCGCGAGAAAAAGATGAACCGCACCGCGTTGTCGGGGTAGGCGGCGGAGGCGTCCCCGTAAATGCCGGGCCGGCCAAAGAGGGCGTCGTTGTGGATGAGCAGCAACTGGGTGCCGTCGGTCTGGATTTTTTCGTAGACGGTGACGGGCTGCAGCGCGTCACCCACCGGGAGGGCGAACTGGACGTCGACGGGGGTGGCGTCCGCCATCAGGGCCGGATAACCGGGCAGGACCACCACCACATCGTGCCCCATCGCCTCCAAAAAACGGGGAAGCGAGGCGAGCACCTCGCCCAAGCCTCCAGTCGTGGCGTCGGGCGCCACCTCACTGGCCGCGAAAAGGATCGTCATAGGGGGGCATTTGCACCACAGGGACTCCGCGGGAGCAATCGGTTTCTGCTTCGCACCGCAAATCACGCGGAGCGCGGAGATTCACTGCTGCAGCCTGCAGACGAACCCGAAATCCGCCCCCGCGCTGTCTTAGGGGCGCTTTCGAAATCAACGGCAGATGCTCAGCACTTTGGCGACGATGTCCGTCGGCCGCGGCAGCTGGGCGCGTTCCAGTTCGGGGCTGTAGACTGCGGGCGCGTCGATGGCGCTGATCCGCAGGATCGGGGCGTCGAGGTCGTCGAAGCACTTCTCCTGAATCATGCTGGCGATCTGGGCGTCCACCCCGCAGAAGGGCTTGTTTTCCTCGACCAACACGACGCGGTGGGTCTTGCGCACCGTCTGTAAGATGGCCTCCTCGTCGAGGGGGCGGATCGAGCGCAAATCGAGCACATCGGCGCTGATGTCGTACTCGGCCTGGAGGATTTCGGCTGCCTTGAGGGCGGTCAGGGCGGCCCGGCCGTGGGCGATCAAAGACACGTCGGTGCCTTCGCGCTTGAGGTCAGCGACGCCCAGCGGGATGAGGTACTCCTCCTCCGGCACCTCCCACTTTTCTCCGTAAAGCAGGGTGTTCTCCATAAACATCACAGGATCGTTGTCCCGGATGGCCGACTTCAGCAACCCCTTGGCGTCGTAGGCGGTGGCCGGACAGACCACCTTGAGCCCCGGCACGTTCGCGATCCAGTTTTCAGGCGTGTGCGAATGGGTGGCGCCCACGTTGGTGCCGCCGTTGGCGGGGCCGCGGATCACGATGGGGCAGTTGATCAGCCCGCCGCTCATGTAGCGCACGCAGCCGGCGTTGTTGACAATCTGGTCCCAGGCCACCGAGGAGAAACTCCAGAACATGAGCTCCATCACCGGCCGGATGCCGAGCATCGAGGCGCCGATGCCCATGCCGATGAAGGCAGCTTCGCTGATGGGCGTGTCGCTTACCCGCTTGTCGCCAAAGCGCTTCCAAAGGCCTTCGGTCACCTTGTAGGCGCCGTCGTATTCGGCCACTTCTTCTCCGAGCAACACCACGTTGGGGTCGCGCTCGAGTTCCTCGGCCATGGCGTGGCGCAGGGCCTCGCGGTAGGTGATTTCAGGCATATGCAGGTCGGTAAAAGGTCTGGAATATAGGCGGCGACTCTCCCGTCACCGGCCTTGCGTGAGGTGCTTAGGAGTTGAAAAAGTGACGTCCCGTCCGGCCCGCAAGCGTGTGGCGGTCCACCTCGAAATAAACGTCTTCCGTGATGGATTCGACGCTCGGAATCGGACTTTCCTCCGCGAACTGGACGCTGTCCGCAGCCTCCTTCTTGGCCGCGTCGTCGATCGCTTCGTACTGCTCCTCGTTGAGGACGCGTTCCTCCAAAAGTTGCGCCTTCCAAAGGCTGATCGGATCGTGTTCCGCCTTGTAACGTTCGATCTCGTCCTCCGCCCGGTACACCTTGTGTTTCGCGTCCGCCACCGAATGCCCGTAGTACCGGTACGTTGAAATCTCCAGCACCGTGGGGCGGGATTCCTGGTGGGCGCGGTCCACCGCCACCTGCAGCTTGGCCCGGAGCTCGTACATGCTCTCGCCGTTGACGGTGTCCCACTCGATGCCAAAACCCTCGGCACGTTCGGCCAGACAGCTCTTGAACACGCTGGAACGGGCGAGGCTGGTACCCATCGAATAACCGTTGTTCTCGATGATGTAGATCACCGGCAAATTCCAAAGGCCCGCCATGTTCAGGCTCTCGTAATAGCAGCCCTGATTGACCGCGCCGTCGCCCATGAAACACATGGCCGACCCCTGCAACCCCTTGTACTTCAAGCCGTACGCCAGCCCCAAACCCAGAGGCGTCTGCCCTCCGACAATCCCGTGGCCGCCCCAGTAATTCTTGTCAGGCGCGAAAAAATGCATCGAGCCGCCCTTGCCCTTCGAGCAGCCGGTGACCTTCCCGAAAAGCTCCGCCATGCACTCGTTCATGGACATCCCCACCCCAAGGGCGTGCCCGTGGTCCCGGTAGGCAGTAATGACATGGTCGTTTGGCCCCATCAGCGAGCAGGCCCCGATCGCCACGCTTTCCTGTCCTATGTAGAGGTGCAGAAACCCCCCCATCTTGCCAGCCTGATAGGCCTTTAGGGAGGCCTGCTCAAAGCGGCGCACGCGCAGCATTTCGCGTAAAAGCCGGATTTTGTCAGAAGGTGTGAGGGCCGCGTTGATGGGCGCGGAGGCGTATTCGCAGGCTTTGAGTGTATCCATGGCTGTGGCGGTTTTGAGGACCTGACTCAGCGTATACCCGGTCGGTGGACTGGGCAACGCCCGAGCGTTCCTAGGGACTTTCAGATGTTTGGAGGCGTGAATCGAGGGAAAAACTTACCGTTTCAGTGTTTTTGGCGGTCCCAGCCACCAAACCACCCTCCTTCGGGGAGGGACCGGTCCCCTCTCCTACTCCACGGTGACGCTTTTTGCCAGGTTGCGGGGCTTGTCCACGTCGCAGCCCAGGGCCACGGAGGTGTGGTAGGCGAGCAACTGCAGGGGGATGGTTGTCAGCAACGGGGAAAGGTAGTCGGGACAGTGGGGAATGAGGATGGAATCGTCGCAGAGCTCCTCGAGTCGGCGGCTGCCCTCGGTCCCGATCCCGATGACCGGCCCTTTCCGGGCGCGCACTTCCTCAATATTGCTGAGGTTTTTCTCAAAAACGGTGTCCTCGGGAGCGATGAACACGCTCGGCAGCTCGGGGGTGATCAGGGCGATAATCCCGTGCTTGAGTTCGGCGCTGGGGTGGCCGCTGGCGTGGATGTAGGAGATCTCCTTCATCTTGAGCGCGCCCTCGAGGGCCACCGGATGGTTGAACTGGCGCCCCAGAAACATCATGGACTGGGCGGAGGCGTACTTTCTGGCGATGTCGCGGATGTGGTCGGACTGCTTGAGAATGGAGCGGACCTTGTCGGGGATGGCCTCCAGTTCGTCGAGCATGCGCAGGCCGTCGGTGGTGGAGAGGTGGCGGATGCGGCCCAGAAGCAAGGCCACCAGGGTGAGCACCATGCACTGGCTGGTGAAGCTCTTGGTAGCCGCCACGCCGATCTCGGGCCCGGCGTGCATATACACGCCCCCGTCGCTTTCGCGGGCGATCGTGGAGGCGACGTTGTTACAGATGCCCAGGGTGCGGTGGCCTTTGCGCTGGCTTTCCCGGAGGGCTGCCAGCGTGTCGGCCGTCTCGCCGCTCTGACTGAGCGCAAAGACCAGGACGTCCTTGGGCAGCGGCATGTTTCTGTAACGGAACTCCGAGGCGAACTCGACCTCGGCGGGAATATGGGCCAGCTGCTCGATCAGATGCTCCCCCACCATGGCGGCGTGGAAGGCCGTCCCGCACCCGGTGAGCACGATGCGCTCCACGGAACGGAGCTGGGCGTTGGTCATTTCGAGCCCGCCCAGTTTTGCGGTGGCCTCCTCCCGGGAGAGCCGGCCGCGCATGGCGTCGGTGATCGTCTCAGGCTGTTCAAAGATCTCCTTGAGCATGAAGTGCGGATAATCGCCCTTCTCGACGTCCCTCTCCTGAAAGTCCACCGAACTGATCTCGTACCCGCTCAGCCCGCCCGGGAGCGAGGTGATCTCAAACCCGTCAGCGTGAATCGTGGCGATGTCGAAATCCTTCAGGTAGACGACCTCCCGCGTGCGGTTGACGATCGCGCCGACGTCGCTCGCGAGGAAGTGTTCCCCCTTTCCGATGCCGAGCACCAGAGGGCTGCCTCGGCGCGCCCCCACCACCAACCCAGGTGCGTCCCTGTGCATCACCGCAATCCCGTAGGTGCCCACCACCTGCCGGAGCGCCGCGCGGACCGCCTCGAGCAAGCGCGCGGCGGGAGTTTCCGCGGACTGTGACCCTGCGTCGTCGTAGTGTTTGCCGACCAGGTGCGCCAGCACCTCCGTGTCGGTCTGAGACAAAAACTGGTGGCCCTCCTTCCGCAGGGCCTCGCGCAGGGGGCCGTGGTTTTCAATCACCCCGTTGTGGACGAGGACCAGGCCGCCGGAACGGTCCAGATGCGGATGCGCGTTCTGGTCGGTGACCGAGCCGTGGGTGGCCCAGCGGGTGTGGGAGATTCCGGCATGGCCGGGGGCCGGCTCTTTTAGAAGCAGCTCCGCCAGGTTGGCGATGCGGCCGATGCGCTTGCGCACGGTCAACGCGCCCGCATCCAGAATGGCGACTCCCGCGCTGTCGTAGCCGCGGTACTCCAAACGGCGCAGCCCGTCCAAAAGCAGAGGGGTCGCCTGTTGTTTGCCGACGTATCCAACGATTCCGCACATAGGCCTCAAATGTAGGCACGGGTCCGCGGTTCGTAAACCTGAGATCCGCCCGGCCGGGCCCTCCGGAATGGTAGGTTGGACAACGCCCCTTCAAATCGCACGCGGTTCGCGGACCGGTAACAAACAAGGGCCCCACGGGTGGCTGCGCCGAGCCTGATATAAGTTGTCATGAATATCCTGCGCAACTAGCGTTCCAGCGCAGCTTTCCCGAGTTTAATTAAGGGACCCGCCAAAAAATTTTATGCCGTCGCCTAATAAGGCTTACCGCCTTGTCCGCTAACGCCTGCCTTTGTAGCAAACATTTCGCATCCCAATGAAATCACTCCGCCTCCCGCTTCTGCTGTGCTCCGTCCTGGGCTTTTGGACGCCCTGTGCGTTCTCTCAGACTTCGACCGTTCCCGCGTTGCTCAGTTACCAGGGGCTTTTGTCGGACAGCGCCGGCAACCTCATCGGTGCGGCGGCGCCCGTAAACCGGACTGTCCAGTTCCGGCTGTACAACGCCAGCACCGGCGGAACGCCCATCTGGGCGGAGTCCCAGGTAGTGACTATCTCCGCGGGAGAATTCAGCGTGCTCATCGGCAATGGTTCGGGCATCGCAGGGCTCTCCGGGCCCAGTGCGCCTGCCGCCCAGCCCTACAAATCCCTCGCTGATGCGGTGAACGCCTCGGCCTCGGCCGCAATTTTTGTGGGCCTTACTGTGGACGATGCAAACGCCGCCACCACGGATGTGGAGGTGTCGCCCCGCCAGCAGTTGGTCTCCGGGATGTTTGCGCTCCGCGCGAGGGTAGCCGAAACCGTGGCCACCGGGGCCATCACTTCCGGGATGATCGCGGACTCCCAGGTTTCAACCAACGCACTCCAGACAAGCGCCGTCACCACCGTGAAGTTGGCCGACGCAGCCATCACTTCCGCCAAGATCGCCGACGGTGCCGTTCTTGCGGTGGACCTGGCCTCCTCCGCCGTGACGGCCAGCAAGATCGATACAAACTCGGTCGGCCTCTGGAGCGTCAACGGCGCAAACATCCACCGCCCAACAGGGAACGTGGGGATTGGGACAAGCGCTCCCGGCTACCCGCTGAGTTTTCCACCTCAGCTTGGCGACAAGATTTCGCTGTGGGGGGGCCAGTCGGGAAGCCATCTGGGCTTCGGCATCCAACCGAATGCCCTCCAGATTTTTGGTGCCAATGTGAACGACGACGTGGTCTTCGGGTACGGCTCCTCCTACGCACTGACCGAGGTGATGCGGGTCAAAGGCAACGGGAACGTAGGGATCGGCACGAGCACCCCGGCCTATCCGTTGAGCTTTCCAAACACGCTGGGCGACAAGATCACGCTGTGGGGACAGTCGGGAAACCACTACGGCTTCGGAATTCAGGGCGGCTTGCTCCAGATTTTCACAGATTCAACCGGTTCAGATGTGGCTTTCGGAAACGGGACTTCCTACAACATGAATGAAACAATGCGGATCAAGGGCAACGGGCGCGTGGGGATCGGCACCAACAACCCCGGCGCGCCACTCCATGTGGCGGCAACCGTCAACTTCAGCCTGGGTGGGTACGGCTATCTGAACGGAAGCGGAGCCACTGGAAGGATTGGAAGTGTCGGCATTGACTACTCCATCTACTCCAACGGCCGGATGGCCTGTCCTGAATTCAATGCCTTCTCGGACAGGCGTCTGAAAAAGGAGATCACCCCCATCTCGGGCACCGACGCAATGCGGTTTGTCCGTGCCGTTCCAGCCGTCAGCTTCCGCTGGAAAACGGGAAATGAAACGGATCTCAAATACGGCTACATTGCGCAGGACGTGGCCAAGATGGGGCTGGAAAACCTGGTTGGACTCACTCCGGATCCTGAGTTGGAGGAGGAGGTGGATGAGAACCTCTTTGTTTCCCCCAAGGGCGCGCGGTTTTCGCTGAACTACACCAGCTTCATTCCGTTGCTTTCAGCTGCGGTGGGCGATTTAGACGACCGCTCCGAAGCCGCCGCGGCGGAACTCAAGGCGGCCCTGGCCAAGAAGGACGCCCAGATCGGAGCGCTGGAGGCCAGAATCGCTGCCCTTGAAAAACTCATGGGCGCCTCCAAATAGGCATCTGGAGGAATATCAGGATGAAGCGCTCTCTCTCCTGCAGTCTTGCGCTGCTCTTGAAGCGGCAGTCTGGTCTACTTGTCCTCGCACTTGTATTGCTGGGATCGAGCTTCGCGTCCGCCCAGTTCGAGGTGAAGAGCGGCGTCCGCAACCGGCTCAGCCAGCGGGTGCCGGCCCCCAATCCCCAGGGGTTACCCCCTGCGGGCGTCAACGTGGCGCCGTCCGGTCCACCCGCAATCACGCCCCAGTATGCCAACGTGGTGGAGGCCGCGGCTTCCAGCGGCCTCCTTTTCGGCGGTTCGCTGGGCGCCTACCCGAGCAGCGTTAACCCGTTGAGTGGCACCACCGGCGGGGTGGCCCTCAGGCGTTCCAGTGCAGGCACCACCTTCGCCTTCGGCGTGCCCCGCTACTTTTTGGGAAGCGCGATCACTCCGCCGACCGCCATCTTAAACTCCAGCGGAGCGCTGCGCTCCGTGGATGCCCCCGGTTTCTGGCGGGCCGAACCCCTGCGCCCCGGGGAGGTCGTGAACAACCCCAGCGGCACAGCGCCCACGGACTACCGCGACGGCAGTCCCGCCCTTCTGGCGAGTCTCCCCACGGGAATCCTCACCTCCTATTACTACAGCCCGCATGCGGGCCGCGTGTTCGCCAACACGCCCGGACTGGTGTCGGTGACTTGGGTTTCCAGCGTCCCGGATCCGGACACCAACGCCTACGTTTTCTTCAAGGAAACCTTTTCAGTTTCGAGCGCCTCGACCACGCCCGTACGCAACATCTACTGGACTGAAAGAAGCTACACCGGCCCCCAGGTCACCATTCCGACCGGACAGATCGAGCGGGTCAACCCCGTGTTCAGCAACTTCTTTCCGGAGAAGGTCCCCACAGAAGTTATTCTGGCCGGGGATTCCACCCGCTCCACAGCCTCGACCACCCAGACCCAGGCGCTCGCGGACCAGACTCAGATTGTCCGCACGCTTTGGTATGAGAAACTCAATGGAACCGGCGCCCTGCACGCCTACAACGTCACCGGGCGCATTCTCTTGGAATACCTCGGTCTCGAGCGGGGGGATGGCACACATGAATTCCTAGGTTTGGACATCATCAACGTGGAGCGCTCGCTCCCCCCCACGGTGCACAGCATCGAACTGGGCTCCGAGATCCTTCCCTTTGACGGTTCGCTCGTGGACACCGGCGCCGGTCTGGTGGCCGCGCCCGTGGGAACCGCCAGCGGTTCGGGGCAGGTCGGGTATTACGGGATCGCCCCGCGCGCCGATGGTTCGCTTGTGTACTACGCGGAGCGGACCAACGATATCGCAGAGCGGGTGGCCTTTTATTGGCTGGACCAGCTGCCCATTGGGATTCCAGGCGGCAGAGCGGTGACTTCCACGATCAACTGGCCGAAGCATCTCAACCAGTACACGCTTGCCTGGCCAACCAGCGTTTCCAAGTACGTCCAGTACACGGTGGACAATCCGGGCAGCTCCGTCCAGTCGGGCACCGGGCTTCAGTTCCAGGGGGGTAATCTGCCGCAGCTTGTTTTTCAGGACTCGCCCGAGGGCGACATGGCGTTGGATTCGCTCACCCAGCGTTTGATCGTCAACTTTGCGGGAGAATCCGACCGGTTGAACCGGACGTTATTGAAGTTCACCGGGACCAACGGAGCACTCTGGTATGTGCCACTCATGACGCAGGGGGCAGACAGGGACTCCTATCTGGAAGGAGACGGGGAGGCGCCCGCAACCGGCACGGTTTATGTCGGAGAACGACTGCAGCCGCCGTCGCCTGCCTACTCGAACGCCGGCTACGTGGCCGCAGGCAACTGCTACTCACCCACCGCCTACATCAACCCGTTTGTGAGCGGCGTGCCGGCGGCCGAGCTTGGCGCCGTGATCCCCGTCAATGCACTGCCGGCGGGCGGGTCAAACCTGACGGTCTGGTGGTTTAAGAAGGTACCGGCCAAGTCGGCGGAGTTCTCGGATTTCTACACGCCGGCCAAGGTGGGCCGCTACACGGTGGCCTACCGCGAGGCGCTCACCTCCACGGAAACCTTTGAGCAGCCCCCCGTGGCGGGTTGGAGCGACAACCGCGTGCAGTCGTTGCTTTCCCCGGGCGCAACTGCCTCTGGCAATGTCCTCGGGCCCTTTGGCACCTACGCGATTGGGGGAACCGTGAATTCAGCAAAGAGCGGCCCGGCAACCAGCAAGACCTTCTTCCCCGGGGCGCAAGCCGCCGACGGCGTGACATTTTCCTTCAAGCTTTATCGCCTCGACGCTTGGACAGGAAATGAGTTCCGGGTTTTTGCGCAGCCGGCCGGCGATTTGGTGCCCACGCAGGTCCTCTCCAGCGCCTTTTCCAGCAACGCCGCAGCGACGGCCCCCGCATCGGGAACCACCTCCGTGGCTGGCGTGACTTATGACTGGAGCATCACGCCAGTCGCCGGAAGCTACACTGATTTTGCCACGGTGGGTGCGCCCTCGGTGACTGACCAGATTTTCAATGTCTCCGTGCGTGCGACGCCCACGACCCTCGCGGGGGTGGACGCCCTTTCGGCAGTCCAGCTGGGCTTTGGTTCCAACCTGAGTGCCAACACCGGAGCTTTTGCAGTCGATGACGTGACGATGGCACTGTCGACGCCGAAGATCGTGCTGGCCTCGAACCAAGGCTCCGGCACGTTGCCCTCCTCTGTGGCTTCTGGTTCCGTCTACAACCAACCGGACCCAAAGGCGGTCGGCTACAACCCCAACGAAGAACACGCGCTACTCCTCAACGGCAGGGTCTACGCGCTGCGGGACGACCTAAACACCGTCACGGGAAATTACGAGGCAACCCCGGCTTACACCTCCCTGCCCGCGGTACTCATCCAGTACACCGACCCCGTGGACAAGCGGCCGGCAATGGCCGTTTACAGCGTGGAGCGTGAAGACCACTTTCATAAGTTTGATTACAAAGTCACGGCGGGCACCATCCTCAATGCCCTCTCGCCCCTGCCGCTTCCTCTGCTGCCACTGCCGGTGGACCCAGCCAGCGGGCTCTCCAAAAACAGCGAAGTCGATTTGGGTGAAGCCTTCCACGACGTGGCTCCCGTTGCCGGCGCGCCCGCCGAATACGCCGCCTTCACGTTCAAGGACCGCAAGGGCTACGACTGGGTCTACCGCGGCCCTCATGTCGCCAGCAGCACTCCGGGTCTAGGCATGCAGTTCTACTATGCGATGCGGCCGGGCTTTGTGTTTCCAGGCCGGGCCACCCAGCCTCCGGAGGGTACCCCCTTGCCTTACTTGCGCCCGCTCTCCGAAGCCGGCGACTACGTGGGAGACCCGGTGACGGGCACTCCCATTACCGTGGTCTACCGGCCGTCCTGGCCGGAGATGCCTCCGAGTCTGAGCGTTGGCGAGACCCTGGCACTCCCCAAAGCGGGTCTGCCTGCAGTCCGGGGCCAGACTAGCGCACGGGTCCTCTACCAGCAGTCCATTGCGGTAACCGGTCCAGGTGCAGCGAGTGCGACCCTGGTAGATCCGAGCAGAGCGAAGACGGTTCTGCTCAATGCGTCGGGTGTCGGGATGACCAAGCTTCCGGTTTCACTGAAAACAACGGACAGCCAGGGCAAGACGTATTTCCAGCTGGCCCAGCCGCATTTGCAGAAGCGGTTCTATTACACTCCGCAGCTCGGTGACATCGGAGGACTGGTATTCATCGGAGAGTTTGTGGACGTGGTGGCGGGGGAGGACTTCTTCAACCTCAACACGCTGAGCCCTGCGGATTCACTGGCACTCAAGGGGCTGGTCTCGGTGGACGACCCGGACTACCAGAACTGGGGAGCCGCCATCGACGCGCTGGCCACGCGAGTGCAAACCTTTGTAGAAAGCCGTTCCAGTCCAGGCACCTACCTGCCGGAAAGCAACCTGGACGTGGTCGTAAACGGCGCGACACTCCCGCAGATCACGGCCTCCAACACAGCCGTGGACAGCTACGCGCTCACGGCGCTTGGTAAGGGCAGCGGCTACGTCACCCTCCTTTTTGGAGACGGCGAGGCGTTCACTCCTGCCGGAGAGCCGGTTTCCATGCAGATCCTCAAGGTGCTCCCCAGCCTCTACAAGGGCGACCTCAAGGCGCTCCTTCCCAGCAACCCTCTGGACGAACAGTCGACCTTGCGGCACAGCAACGACTTCGCCGCCCATCCCGAGTATTTTGATTTCCAGTGGCGTTATTCCACCGAGGCGCTCAAGCCCCCAATTTATTCCTTTGGCACCCAGCGGATCCTCGGAACCACCAGCTCAAGCCAGTGGCAAATAATTTCGGCTCCCACAGCGAACCCCTCCACCTCCGCTCCGGCTGTGTACTCAGCTGTAACGAACACACTCCCCTACGCGCTCGCCATCAATAGCGGCTCCTTCAACAGCAGCGCCGGGCTGCCCGGAAAGCTTCTGCTCTGTGCCGGCTCGCTTACCTTTTCTCCGTCCCTTCCAAGCCAGGTGGTCTTCAGCATCAATCTAGCCTCCGCCGAGGGCTTTGTGGTGTATGTGAACAACAAGCCGGTTCTCGCACACAACCTTCCTACAGGAGTTTTGGCACCAGGCGGGATTCCGCTGACAGGCGCACGCATTGGACTTGTTTCTGCAGAGGAAGGACTGGCCAAGCAGTTCGAGATCGATCCGAAATATTTCCAGATCGGCGCAAACCGCTTGGAAGTCGCGTTGTATTCGAGCGACCCGGCTCCCACCGCTCAGAGCAACGTCGACATTCGTATCCACGTGCCATCCAAGACCGACCTTGTGACCGCGACCGGCTCCAAATGGATTACCCCCACGGGAACCCTCAACAATCAGGTGTCGCTGGGAGGCTCCGCGGCTTCCCCGCTGGGAAATCCCCTGCTTGTTTTCAGCGATGCGTTCTTCACGATGCGCTACCGCGCGAAGGCTGGCATCGGCATGGTCACCGGCTCTGGCGACACAGATTGGAGCGAATGGGCTGAGCCGGTATTTCTGGGAAGCTGGGTGAAGCGCGTTTTGGACGGTATCAACCCCTTCAACCAACGCACCACCGATTTGAACAATAATCCGGTGAGCACGGATGTCAGCGTCCTCACCCAGGCTGGAAAGCGGTGGGAGGGAGATGTTGCTCTAAACCTCTCAAGCATCAACAGCTTCGGGCTCATTGAAATTTACGAGACGGTTCTCAACCGGGTAAAAGCACAGAGCATCGAGGCCGGGGTGACCACGGATTCCGTGAACAACACGCTGTTGTTGGCTGCGGGATACCTCAGCGACTTGTACATGCTTGTGGGTAACGAGGCCGCGGATGACGCCACCAATCCAACCATTGAAATTGACTCACAAACAGCTGCCCAGCAGATCACCTCGGCGCGGTTCTCGTTTGAAGGCCAGGTGGAAACGTTGTTGCAGGAGACGCTCGCGCTGTGGCGCGGGCGGGACGACATCTTTACCTCCACCAAGGTGGCACCGGCGTACAACCGGCTGTACTGGAACTACATCAACGGGATTAGGTCGGGTGAGCCGATCTACGCGGTAAATTACAACATCAAGGACCAGACCGGCGCGGCAGCCAACGGGGTGATTGACGCGACGGACGCCCAGAACACTTACCCACAGGGCCACGGAGATGCCTACGGACACTACCTCACCGCGCTCAAGGTCTACTACAAACTCATCACCAACAAGACGTTCACCTGGGTGCCCAGCCCAGAAACCGTGGCGATCCTGGGGCAGTCGGTCGCAGTCGACTACAAGGACGAGCGCAAGTTTGCGACGGCTGCCTCAGCCCTGGCGAAGGCCGGATACACCACCCTCGCGCTTACTGCCAGAGAGGATTTTCAGGACGATGAGGCGGCCGGGTGGACTTCGTTTTCAGAGGCGAACACCAACAGCGACACGGGTGTGACCCGCTACTGGGGCGTAGACGAATGGGCGGCGCGAGCCTACCAAGGATC
>CAMCIN010000031.1 GCA_945874745.1 Akkermansia muciniphila
CGGTAGACCGTGGAGGTGTACACCGAATCACTGGTGCCGACGCTCAAGAGGTCCTTGCCGAAAAGCCTTCCAGCGAGTTCGGCGTTGTTTGCCAGCGGTCCGAGCCAAGGCTTGCTACCCGTGGTGCGGTCCACGAGGGCCGCCGCAGCATTTGCGGCTTCGCCGAGAGTCCCCGCGGAAAGAGTCGCACTACCCAGCTCATCCTTGAGTGCGCCGGAGAGCATTGCGCGCAGGACCGGCTCCTGAAGCGTGTTCAAATTCACCTTGCCTGCAACCAAGGGCGCGCCTGCCACCGCGTCGAACGGGGGCGCCTCCGTCAGACAAAACACATCCAGAAGGGCGGCATCGGCGGTTTCCGGCTGGAAGAACGCAATGTGCTTCCAGGGCGTTCCACGGAAGGCCGCCCCCATTTCCGCCACCGAACGGAACGGCCGGTTGAGCAACACCGGCCGGTTTGAAGCAGCGGCGGTAGGTCCCTGCCCCATCGGCAGCCCTTCAATGGTGCCGGAATAGCCACCGGCGGCAGCCAGTCCGCCGGCGGCTCTGCGGAAAACATCATCCGAATCCGCATACGCCTGGCGGTAGGGTGCATTCGGGTCGCTAAGGGTCGCTGCTGCGGGCGCTACGTTTTCACTAAAATCGCCGATCCGCAAGGAGTCGGCGTAATAGCTGCCGGGACCGTCATTAAAGAACACGGGGATGGTGGTGTCTGTGGATGCGCTGCCGCTCTTGATCCCGCTGGAGGGGTAGGAACCGGCCGGAGGCGTTTTGAGAAACCGCGGATGCCAGCCGTAATCGGCAGCGCTT
Organism: Akkermansia muciniphila; assembly: GCA_945874745.1. Lineage (GTDB taxonomy): Bacteria > Verrucomicrobiota > Verrucomicrobiia > Chthoniobacterales > Chthoniobacteraceae > Chth-196. The sequence goes on from CAMCIN010000031.1 coordinate 808, forward strand.
GCGGACGGCATCTGATAAAGTAGTTTTTTAGTGGAAGCATCGCGCGCCCGAGCCCATACCTGCGGCCCGCCGCTGAGATCGGCCGGCTTCGCTCCCACGGCATAGTCGTAGCCATCTTTGTAGTTGCCCCCGTTGGACCAATTAAACCAGCTATTCCAATAGGCTGGAACCAGCCAGCGCGGGGTGACTGTGCCGGGCCTGGTGCCGGCAACAGGCAGATCCACCACGCTGTTTGCTGGGCGGTCCGTGATGTTATGGCGGCCGATAAGCGCGTCACTTTTCGGAAAGTAACCCGGATCCCACACATCCAAGGTTCCAGGATTGAGCAACTGCAGGTCGCGCGCGTTGGTGCCGCGCAGATTCTGCTGCCAGTTGTAGCCAGGGCGCATCGGTTGGCCGAAGCGGGAACTACGCGGGTCGTACGAGGTGACCACCGGCAGGCTCCAACCCAGAGTCCGCCGGTTGTCATTCCAGAGCAGCGCGCCCGTGGCGTTTTGCGTGGCAGGGATTGTCATTGGCTGCGGCTCGGACTTGCCCAGTACCGGGGCCGAACTCAAGCGCGCATTGTCGTCCGGGTTAACATCCAGCATTCTCTCGTCATAGGTAACCCACTGCAAGGAAACCGGATCCTTGTATTGCACTCGGACTGTAAGTTGGGTGCGTTGGATTCCCGCGATGCTTACCGGCACTTGGAAAAAGCGGAGTTTGTAGAACTCCGGCGGCCCGAGGCGAGGGGGAGCGCTGGCGGGCGGGACGATCATCCAATCGGTGGACGGAGCCGTGTAAGTGACCCCAAGCTTGTTTTGGAACAAATCCACCGCCGGATCATTCAAGTCCACATTCCACTTTAAACCCAGGCTGGGAGATGCGCTGACTTTGTACCCACCCACCTTGTCACGCTTGAAGATTTTGGCGGCTACCAGAAACTGGGACGGCACCTCGCCGAGAGAAAAACCCACCCACCGGCTTCCGTCGGCGCTTTGCAGGGAACCATTATAGGGAGGACCCGAGAAAAAATTATCTGCTCCAGCGCTCAGGTTTGAGCCGGCGGGCACCCCTTGCTGGCACAGGGTCGTCGGCTCCCGAAACAGAACGTTTGAGCCCAACGAAAACAGCAACTCGGTTCCACGGAGATCTATCGTCCGGTTGGCCTGAGCGTTCCCGACGCTGGAGGGCTTCGGAGAACCGGGAGGGGTGACCTGCGTGGGGTTGGTATCGAAAAAGGCGCGCCGCACGCCCACCCGGTCGGTAAGGGCATTCAGGAACTGGCGGTAGGGAGGGAAGGGATAGGAGACGGCGAGCCCATTGGTATACTGCAAACTGCCAGCCCCCACCCTGTAGGTCGCTGCGACAAACGAACGGCTGACATCCGGGGCAGCAGGCCACGCAACCTCCTGGTAGCTCAAAATAGAAGAGTCCCAAGTGTAGGCTTTTCCGCTGGAAAGCTTGTACAAAACAGCGCCGTCTCCGACCGCGGGAAAGTCCAGAATTGAGGCAACCGGACCGAACTGTTTTCCGGAAAAGCGCGCGGTGTCGGCCGGCCAGTTTACAGGCATTGGCTGGAGTGGGAAATCCGCGTCGGAAAGGACGCTGTCGGGAAGCCTCCAGAGCGGGACAAGCGAGAAGAAGAAGTTGGACTGCCGCGCGCCGAAGGCAAGGGTGGTGGAGGAGTCCAGATAGAAGGGGGCATTGTTCCAAAGGAGCGAATGAGGTCGATAGTCGCCCGCTCCGCTTGAAGTCAGAAAGGTGGTTTGCTGGTTGTCGAGTGGCCAGGTCCAGGTCCAGTTGTTGGTATTCAACGCCATGCTGGAGGTCAGGGTGCTGAAGGCCTGCGAATGCAGCCAGGTGAGCATTGAGCCGCCCGTGCAGTACCCGAAAAAGCCCGTCGGTCGGATCACAAAATTGTACCAGCCCGAGTTGATGAGCTGTACCCAAAGCTTGTTGGTGTCGCTGAAGACCGGCAGCTCGCCGAGCTTCGGATTCCGACTTAGACCCTTATCCACCGGATCAGCCGGATCTTTGGGCGGCTCCAGGACGTCCCCCGGCGTCTCACTTGCGGCGACGACGCGGAAGGCAGCCGGACTCAGTCCGGGCGCCACTCCTTTTCCGTTCAACGCATGTGGATTCCACAGTTCGGGAAAGCCGATGAGCGCGGTGGTGCCGCACTTGAATTTGCTGCCTGCGAAGTCGCCCAGACTCCCGGTAATTTCAGCAATTCCACCCGGAGCGGGCAGTGGCTTGTTGGGAGCGTCGTTTGCGTCCTCGATTCCACGCCAATGGAACCGGTAGAAATACGGCAGATCCTCGATTCCGCGGGCGGTGAACAAGGCACGAGCGTACCGCCCCGCGCTGGTGGTAAGCGCCGGATCGGGGTTGGGAAGTTTCAGCAGCGTCGGAAAACTGTCGGGGTCGTACTGGTCAATCAGGTTTGCGCCGATTTCCATGAGCTGGAAGGACGTGCTCCGATCCCGGACTTGATGGAAGGTGGCGCAGTCAGTTGGGTTGTCAGTGAGGTGGGTCGCCACGGAAGATTTGCCAAGGGATCCGACACCGATGGCCGCCTTGAGGAGTTCAAAAAAATCCGGCTCTCTAGGTAGCCCTCGTGTGCCGTCGACTGCCAGGAGTTCCTCCAATTTGAAAATCCCACCGAGCTTGCCATGGTCATACGCCCAGAAGGCGACCCCTGCGGCATCCCTGGTCCAAGTGAGCCCGAAGCAGTCGTAAATCGCCTTTGCGGTTCCCCCCGTGTTGAACTGCGGGTCGCTGGGGGGAAGCGTAGCGCTTGGCCCCTTAAAAGTCAGCCAGGCGAGACGCTCCAGCGGGAAGCGCTTCTTGACCAGCGGCTCCCCTACTTGTGCGGGAGACCCGTCCTGCCGCAAAAACGCATACTCCTTTGTCGCATCCGCTTTTGTCAGGACGCGTACTTCGAGGAAGCCCGGGTTGATCACGTCCTGTAGCGCACGCACATCGGTTCCCGTGCCCGTCCGCTCCGCGACCGTCCCCCAGGCATCGTTCCCGCCTCGGTTGTTGCCCAGCGCCATTTCCCAAGGCAGCGGTCCGCCCATGATCGTGCTCCTCCGGAAATCGCCTGTGCCCCGCAGCGCCAGGGGAATGGTGCTCGTGGAGTAAAGCCTGTCGTCCACCCGTCCTGCCGGCGCGACCACGCTCGGGCGTACGTAAACCGGCGAAAGGGGCGTGGAGCCGGGTGCCAACGGATCGTAAAATCCCGGCTTGTAGGAGGGCTGCTCAAGGCTTCTGGAAAAGTGAGTGAGATACTGGGCAGCCTCCATGAGCTTCGCCCGCTCGGCGGTCCCCTCACCCAGTTTTTGCAGGAAATCCACCAGACTCGCGCGGCTGGTAAAGGCTGCGTTTGTTGCTCCGGTGGAGTTTGCGCCTGGGGCGGCCCTCAGGAAGCCCAGGTTACTGCGGCTATTGAGCAGGAAATTTACGTAACGATTGCCATGCCCCGCGCTGCCGACAATTTTGTCCGGGTCTGAGAGCGTTGCCGGGTTCCGATAGGCGAGGAGCTTTTTGAGGTGGGACGCCTCCAGTCCGATCTGACTCAAGTCGGCCAGTCCGGTGCTGCCGCGCCGGGCAGCCAAAATGTCTCCAACCACCGCCGTGTCGGGGTCGTAGCCGGCCACGTTGAGGTCAAGGAGTCCGCCAATGTCATAGACCTGGCACGCATAGCGTCCGGAAACCGGAGTGCGTTCCCCAAGACGCAGCTGCGGCTCCCATGCCAAGGGATTAAACCCGTCAGCGGTCACGAAAACCCAATCGGGCGCATTCCAGGCCCAAGGCTGCTGCGGGTTGCCTGCCAGCCGGAGGAAGCCGGAGTTGGCGGGGGTAAGGTCCTCCGCCACGGCGGGGTTGGCCCTCGGCAGCAAAAGGGGGCGGTTCCATTTCAAACTGGAGATGCCCCCTGCGCTGACGGCCGCTTGGGAGGATATGGCACTAGCGCGGACCGGCACCGGGTACGCTGCCGCCTGCGGGTACACAGGCAAACCGTTGAAGTGTGCCGCCCCATCGTAAAAGGCCCGGGCGCTGCGGGTCTGCTTGAGCAGGTTGGCGGGGCCGACCGTTCCAAGAGTCCCGCCGCCAGCTGCGCTGGAGCGGTCAGGGACGGCACTTTTTTGCGTGGCAGGATAACGTACGGTTGTGCCTGAGGCAGCCACTTCGACAGACCCGGCCCTCATTTCCTGGAGAATATCCCCCAGCAACTGGCTCTGCGCCAGGTGCGCAAGATCCCCGTCCAAAGCCGCCACAACGGCTCCGCGCGAGTAACGGACCTGCTTGGAGGAGTATCCAAGCACTGCGAGCACCAGCACCGACAGTAGCCCCACGACAGCGAGTACCAACAGAAGGGCCTCGCCACTTCGGGAACGTCCCGGCCGGGCGGGTCTTAGCTTGTTTACCCGGCGGTGAGTTTGGAGTGCAGAGAGGGAGGAACGGGTGGACGGATTAAGCAACATAGGGGAGCCACCCCTGCTTCCTGAGCAACGCCTCCCCATGAGGCACGCCAGTGCAAGGGCTGAAGACTCTGATTCGCACGCCATGGTTGCCGCAGGCCCCTGTCCGGATAATTCCCTAGGAAAATGCACTTTCGAGAGTGAGACAGGAGCGCGCCAAAGGCTTCCAAAGGGTGCCTCCGGCAGGTCCGGATGCCATCTCTCCTCAGGGTTCCCCCGATGCCCCCCTTTTGCATCGTTGCCTTCCGGCGCGACGTCCCTAAGATTTTTCCCTCGTCCCTGCACCGTTCCCATTACCCCCGCGCCCTTCCCATGAACCGCAGAGAAGCCGTCCGCAACCTCAGCCTTATTCTGGGAGGCGTCCTGTCCTCCGAATTAACCGCCGCGCTGTACGGCCAGGTTCTGACCACCGGCGCCCCGTTGGAGGTGAGCCTTGCGCAGGAAGCCCTGCTGGCGGAAGCCGCCGATACAATTATTCCAACCACCGACACCCCGGGAGCGAAGGCTGCTGGAGTCGAAAAGTTTATCGTCCGAGTGCTGCGGGACTGCTACCGCCCCGAGGCGCAGATGCGTTTTTACGAGGGCCTTTCCCGGCTGGATGCGGCCGGCCGCAGCGCCCATGGAAAGCCCTTCACCGCCCTCACTCCGGAGCAAAGGCACGCCGTGCTTTTGGCCGCGACCAAGACCGACAAGGCGTTTTTTCTGCTGCTCAAGCAGCTTACCGTGGCGGGCTATTTTACCTCCGAGATCGGCGCCACAAAGGCGCTGGCCTACCTGCCGATCCCCGGAAGGTTCCAAGGAGAAACTCCGCTCCAGCAGGGGCAAAAGGCTTGGGCTCTGTAAGGTTTGGCAAGCGCCAGTCTTTGGAGGGCCGCCCGACACACTCCCCACTTTCCGTTCCCAACTACACTTTTCCATGGCGACGCTCTCGATCGACTCCGTCAAAGAACTCACCTACGACGCCATCGTCGTCGGCTCCGGCGTTTCCGGAGGCTGGGCCGCCAAGGAGCTCACCGAAAAGGGACTCACTGTTCTGATGCTCGAAAGGGGAAAGCCACTCGAGCACGTGTCCGGCTACGAGAACGCAATGAAGGCGCCTTGGGAGTCGTCCTACGGGGGCCGGCTGACGGTCGCCCAGATCGAATCCCATCCGAAGCTCGCCCGGGACTACCCGTACAATGAGATGACCGAGAAGTACTGGCTCACAGACTCCGATTCGCTCTACCGGGAACAGAAACGGTTTGACTGGTTCAGACCCAACATTGTCGGAGGCAAGTCCATCATGTGGGGCCGCCAGTCCTACCGCTGGAGCGACTTGGACTTCGAGGCGAACCTCCGCGAGGGCGTCGCCGTTGACTGGCCGATCCGCTACAAGGACATCGAGCCTTGGTACGCTTATGTGGAGAAGTTTGCGGGCATCTCCGGTGAAAAGCTCGGCCTGCCCCAGCTCCCGGACAGCGAATTTCTCCCGCCCATGGAGATGTTTTACGTGGAAAAGGAAACGCGCAAACGCCTCGAAAAACAGTTTCCCGGCCGCCACATGACCATCGGCCGTGTCGCCAACCTTTCCGAAGCGGCCAAGGAACAGCTTGGGGTCGGCCGCGGCAGCTGTCAGTACCGGAACAAGTGCTCCCTCGGCTGCCCCTTTGGCGCCTATTTTAGCACCCAGTCCTGCACCCTCCCCCCCGCGGCAAAAACCGGCCGGCTCACCCTACGCCCCGACTCCGTAGTGACCGAAATCGTCTACGCCGAACGCAGGCAGCGCGCCACCGGCGTGCGTGTCCGGGATGCGGTGACCCTGCAAGAACGCGAATATTTCGCAAAAGTGATCTTTGTGTGCGCCAGCGCGGTCGCCTCCACCGCCCTGCTGCTCAACTCCACCTCCGGCAGGTTCCCCGACGGCCTCGGCAACGATTCGGGTGTCTTGGGACGCAACCTCATGGACCACCATTTTAAGGTGGGAGCCAGCGGCGTTTGGGAGGGGGACCTAGACAAGTACTATTACGGCCGCCGTGCCAACGGCATCTACATCCCAAGGTACCGAAACTTCGGAGGCGATAAGCGCGATTACCTGAGGGGGTTCGGCTATCAGGGCGGCGCAAGCCGGGGCAATTGGCAGCGCAACGTCGCGGAACTCGCCTTCGGAGCGGACTTCAAGGAAAAGCTCACCCAACCGGGGGACTGGACCCTCGGGCTGACTGGTTTCGGCGAAACCCTACCTGATCCGGAAAACCGCCTCTATTTGGACAGGAACACCCGGGACAAGTGGGGACTCCCGGTGGTGGTGTTCGACGCGGAGCTCAAAGAAAACGAAAGAAAGATGCGCCTCGACATGGCAAACGACGCCAAAGAAATGCTCGAGGCCTGCGGCTTTAAGAACGTCAAGAGCTACGACTCCGGATCCTTCCTTGGCATGGCCATCCACGAGATGGGTACCGCCCGGATGGGGCGCGAGACGCGCACCTCCGTGCTCAACGCGCACAATCAGGTTCACTCCGTGCCGAATGTGTTCGTGACCGACGGCGCCTGTATGACTTCCGCATCCTGCGTGAATCCATCGCTCACTTATATGGCTCTCACCGCGCGGGCGGCGGATTTTGCCGTCAATGCACTCAAAAAGGACGCGCTCTAGAGCCTTTTCACCATGGCAACCTCCCGCTGGATACTCGGTGAGGTGCACCCCGCGGACGGCAGAGATTTTCCGCGTTGACGGGAAAGCGGCGCGGCGCCTATTCTCTGAGCTCACTTTCATCAAGAGTGGCTGAGGGACTGGCCCTATGAAGCCACGGCAACCGCCCGGGTACGGCCGCTGTAAAAAGCGCTGTTTCGGGGACCAGGTGCCAAATCCAGCTCCGTTTTTGCGGGGAAAAGATGAAGGACTGCCCCGTTTTCATTGCGGCCGGGGCGGGCACTTCATCGGCTCCCTTGGGAAACAGCTGGAAGCCCTCTTGGAGAAAGGCAACATCCCTATGCAATCCAAGCCCTTCTTCAGCAATCTCAAATGCCGCGAATGCGGACGCCTCTATCCGAAGCAGGCGATCCATGTCTGCGATTTCGACTTTGGCCCGCTGGAAGCCGCCTACGACTACGAGGCGATCGGCCGGGTGCTCACCCGCCAGCGCATTGAATCCCGCCCACACACGATGTGGCGCTACCGCGAGCTGCTGCCCATCGACGGCGAACCCACGGTCGGCATGGAAGTAGGCTTCACGCCCCTGATCAAGGCGGACCGCCTCGCCAAGCTGCTCGGCATCCGCGAGCTCTGGATCAAGAACGACACCGTCAACTACCCCACCCTGTCCTTCAAGGACCGGGTCGTCTCCGTGGCGCTGAGCCGGGCCCGGGAGCTCGGCTTTTCGGTCGTGGCCTGTGCCTCCACCGGCAATCTGGCCAACTCCGTTGCGGCGAACGCCGCAAGCGCCGGACTCAAAAGCTACGTGCTCATTCCGGCGGACCTGGAGCAGGGCAAAGTGCTCGGCTCCCTCATTTACGGCACCCAGGTCATCGCCATTCAGGGCGCCTACGACCAGGTCAACCGGCTCTGCTCGGAGATCGCCGGAAAATACGGCTGGGGCTTTGTAAACGTCAACCTCCGGCCGTACTACGCCGAGGGCTCCAAGTCCATGGGGTTTGAGATCTGCGAGCAGCTCGGCTGGAGGATCCCGCAACACACCGTCATTCCGATGGCTTCGGGCTCGCTCCTGACCAAGATCCACAAATCCTACAAAGAGTTCGCCCAGCTCGGTCTTGTGGAGAACACGCCCTTCAGCGTGCACGGCACCCAGGCCACCGGCTGCGCCCCGATCTCCCACGCCATCAAACGCGGCACAGACATCGTCAAGCCGGTCTCCAAGCCCGACACCATCGTCAAGTCCCTCGCCATCGGCACCCCCGCCGACGGCTACTACGCCATCCACTCGATGAAACAAACCGGCGGCTCCGCTGAGGACGTTTCCGACGAGGAAGTCGTCGAGGGCATCCGGATGTTGGCCGAGTACGCTGGGATCTTTGCGGAGACAGCGGGCGGCGTCACGGTTGCCGGCGCCAGAAAGCTCATCGCCTCGGGGCACATCGGCAAGGACGACAGCGCGGTACTTTGCATCACCGGGCACGGCCTCAAGACGCAGGAGGCGATCATTGGGAAGTGCGGCGCCCCGCGCCTGATCGCTCCGAACATTCGAGAGTTTGAGGAAAAGGTCTACGCACCCGACCTCGCCGCCGCCGCGTTCTAGGAGGCCTTCCCTTTCCATCCACCCATACCGTCCTAAATTATGCCCACAGTCAGAATCCCCACCCCTTTGCGCAAGCTCACCGGCGAACTCGAAGTCGTCGAAGCCGCCGGCACCACCATTGCAGAAGTGCTCCATTCTCTGGAGCAGGCCTTTCCAGGCTTGAACGAGCGCATTTGCGACGAGAGCGGCAACGTGCGCCGTTTTGTGAACGTGTTTGTAAACGACGAAGACATTCGTTTCCTCGAGGAGGCAGCAACCCCGGTCAAGCCGACGGATGAAATCTCCATCGTTCCCGCTATTGCAGGGGGCTAGTCTTGCGCTAGGTTCGGCTATGGCCATTCAACACACCCGCTTTTGGCTGAACTTCCCGCCGCAGCTCATCACTCGGCCGCTCCTCTGGGAACTGTCCAAAGAGTTCGCCGTAGTCCCCAATATCCGCCAAGCCAGCGTGACCGATGAAGTGGGCATTGTTTCCCTTTCCCTCGAGGGAGAGGCGGACGAAATCACTAGAGCCATCGCCTGGCTCGAGAGCGAGGGGGTCAAGGTGGACCCCGTGGAAATGAATACAATCGCCAGCTAACCGCCTTACGCGGCTTCCGCTGAACGAGGGGAGGCTTGCCGGTGAACAGCTTTGCTGCTTTTAGGAAGGCACCCTCCTCGTCTTGCTTGTCTTGTTTAGCTGCTTGGCTTGAGCACAGAAGAGGAGGCTGGCCTTCCGGTTTTTGCCCCCGGTCAAAGCGTCGTGGCAGGAGGCACGCCGGTTCTGCTGTAAAAGGGCGTTCGTCTGCGCGGCAGGCTCTCACTGCAATCCCCCCACCCATGCGCATTGCTCTGTTTGGAGGCAGCTTTGATCCAGTTCACCACGGGCACCTGTTGCTTGCACAGGACGCTGTCGAGCAACTGGGGCTTGAGCGGCTTGTGTTCATTCCGGCAGGGGTGAATCCGCACAAGCTGCAGTGCGCCCCGGCGGCAAGCCCCCTCCTGCGTTTGAAAATGCTCGAGGCGGCGACGGCCGGCGTCGACTATTTCCAGTGTGATCCGCTTGAACTCGAGCGGCACGGCCCCAGTTACACCGTGGACACGGTGGAGTCCTATCAGGACCGCTGGCCGCAGGCGCGGCTCTTTCTGTTGCTCGGGGAAGACAATCTCGCGAAGCTCCACACTTGGCACCGCATAGAGCGGCTCCGCGAATTGGTGGAATTTGTGTGTTTTGGGCGCGCGCTCGAAGAACACGCGGCAGCTTCCCACCCGAATCACCTCCGTTTGGAGCGGCGTATAGATATCTCTTCGACAGAAATCCGACAACGCATTGCCCGAGGCCTTCCGATACACTATCTTGTGCCTGAATCCGTCCGCGCTCTGATCCAATCCAATGCCCTCTATCAGCAATAGCTCCTCTCCCGCCGCGTCCGGCGTCGAATCCGCCCTTCCCTCCGAAGGCACACCCCTCGGTCAGGCCCACACGCCGGCCAGCGAACATTCCATGACAAACAGCCAGCACGCCCCCCTCTCCAGCTCTGAACTTTCCCTGCGCATTGCAGACGCCGCAGGACGCAAGAAGGGAGAGAACATCGTGGTGCTGGATCTGCGCGGCATTTCGACCCTCACAGAGTTTTATGTCATTTGTTCGGGCAGTTCCGAGCCGCAATTGAAGGCGATTGTGGACGAAATACAGGATGTCCTCCGCATGGAGACGAATGTCCGGGCCCGGCGGGTGGACGGTTTTCCCTACAGCCAATGGGTGGTGGCGGACTTTGGGGACGTGATTGTCCATGTTTTTCACGAATCAAAGCGCCACCATTACGCGCTGGAGGACCTGTGGAGCGACGCCCCCCGCGTCACGCTGCCGGAGACGGTTCCTCCGTTTAGCGAGGTTTCCCACTAGGCTCGAGCCCACCCCATGGCACGAACGAAGGCCCCCCCCCGCCAACCGCAACGGCGCGAACCCGCGCCGGAAGCCCCCCACCAGAACCCGGCCCACGAGTTCAAGGGACTGCTATTGCTGGCGGCGGGCCTCGTTCTCTTCCTTTCTCTGATTTCCTACACTCCGCAGGACGTCCCCGGCTGGTTTCCCCTGCGCTCCGCCACCGCCCGCCCCTCCGCGCACACCCTCAATTTTCTGGGGACACTGGGGGCCATGATTGCGGTGCTGACCTACACAGCACTCGGGAGCGCCGCCTACCTGCTGTGTGCGATGCTTCTTGGCTATGGCTCGGCCAAGCTGATCCTACCGGGCGCCGCGCTCAGCCGCCGCGCGCTCTGGAGCGTCTCCTTTGTGCTTTCAGGCGCCTGTCTGGCGCAGCTCTTGAACGTCCCGCTCATCGACGCGCAGCGGCTTGGACTTTCGGGGGAGGGTGGCTGGGTGGGCAAGTTTTTCGGGGACACGGTGCTCAGGGAGACGCTCGGTCCTGTGGGCGCCTTTTCGATTCTTGGTCTCGTGTACCTCTCGAGCATCCTATACATGACGGGCGTTGCCCCCACAGAGGTGCTCGCAATCCTGCTCACCGTCCCGCCCAAGGCGCGCGAAGCCTTCCTCAATTGGACGGAGGCACGGGCCGAAGCGAAAGCCTTGCGTCAGGCAGAAATGGAAATGTCTGCGGACCGCTTCTCAACCGTAGGGCTTACAGAACCCTCCAAGGCACCGCCAAACGAACGCCGTAAAGCGAAAGAAGTCTCTCTCCTGAAGGAGGGGGGCACTGAGCCAGCCCCGTTCCCCCAAGAAACCGCGGCAGACGCCGTGCTATCCCTCAAGGCTGGAAGCCCTCTGACAGGGCCCGGTTTGGACACCGCTACCGAGCTTGAAAGTGCCCCGCCGACGCCGCCGGTTGAGCCAGTGCGGCCGGCCCCCCAGATCATCGACGGCACCGCGCCACCGCCGCCCCGCCCGAAGGAGCCGCGCAAGGAAAAGGACATGAACCTGCTGTCGCCCGTGGACTGCGAGGGGTACGAACTGCCCCCAATCGACCTTCTGGACGCAGTGGACTTGAGTAGCCGGGAAGCCGTGGATCCGGCGGAACTGCGGGCGCTGCAGGAGGTGGTCATCGAGACGCTGGGCCAGTTCGGCATCGAGGTGTCGGCAGGCGACATCACGCGGGGGCCGACCATCACCCGGTACGAAGTCTACCCGGCCAAGGGCGTACGGGTGGACCGGATTCTTGCACTGGAGCGTGACCTGGCGCGCGCCACACGCGCAGAGCGGATCAATATTCTAGCGCCAATTCCGGGGAAGGACACGGTGGGCATTGAGATTGCCAATTCCAAGAAGCAGAAAGTCACGCTACGGGAACTTTTCGAGAGCGACGATTTCATCAATACCAAGGCACGCATCCCGATCGCCCTTGGAAAGGACGTGTACGGCAAGACGATTGTAGCGGACCTGGCGGCGATGCCGCACGGACTGGTGGCGGGCACCACCGGTTCAGGCAAGAGCGTTTGCATCAACGCGATCATTGCTTCGATCCTGTACCGGTTCACCCCGGATCAGCTGCGCTTCATCATGATCGACCCCAAGGTCGTCGAGATGCAGATGTACAACGCCCTGCCGCATCTCGTGGTTCCCGTGGTTACGGATCCCAAAAAGGTGCTCCTCGCGCTGCGCTGGGCCGTAGACGAAATGGAGAAGCGCTACGCCATCTTCGCCAAGACGGGTGTGCGCAACATTGGCGCCTTCAACTCAAGGCCAAAGCCGAAGACCCAGTGGGAGCTCGACGAGGAACGCCTCAAGCTTCAGCCCGATCTTTTTGACGCACTCGCCGCCGCTCCGTCCCTCCAGAAAGTCGCCAACGCCGCCGAGCCCATCGCCACGGAGCTGCCGGCGGCTTTGCTGGACCCGGATGCCCCGCTCGAAGTGCATTCAGACGGATTACACGAGTCCGCCGAGCCGTCCTCTCCCGATCTTGAAGTCCTTTCCTCCCCGGCGCACCTGGAAGGGGAGGATGTGTCCGTTGACAACGCAGCCCAAACGGCGGAACTCCCCGAGGAGGCAGACACCGACGCGGAGCCGCTGGTCGAGTCCCTCTCCTCCGAGGAGCGCATCACCCGGATGACGACGGTCAAGGTCCCAAGGGAGAGCGAGCTCAAAATCCCGGAGCGGATGTCCTACATCGTGATCATCGTGGACGAGTTGGCCGACTTGATGCAGACCGCACCAGCCGACGTGGAAAGCGCCATTGCGCGCATCACTCAGAAGGCGCGGGCCGCCGGGATCCACATGATCATCGCAACCCAGACGCCGCGGGCGGACGTGATCACCGGGGTGATCAAGGCAAACGTGCCCTGCCGGATGGCGTTCCAGGTCGCCTCGGCGCTGGATTCGCGGGTGATTCTGGACGAGAACGGGGCCGAGAAGCTGCTTGGGCAGGGTGACATGCTGTACCGGCCTCCGGGCAGCGGGCGCATGCTGCGCGCACAGGGGGTGCTTGTCACCGACGAGGAAGTCAACCGGTTGGTGGAATATGCCGCAAACCAAGGGGCGCCGGCGTTTGACCACGCGATTCACTCCCGCATTCAGGGAGAGGGTGGCGAAGACGGGGAGGAGGTCAGCGACGAGGACCAGGAATTGGTGGAGAAATGCATCGAGGTGATGCGACAAGAGAAGAAGGCCAGCACCTCCCTCTTCCAGCGTCGGCTACGTCTCGGCTACACTCGGGCGGCCCGTATTCTGGACATTCTTGAGGACCGCGGTTACGTAGGGCCGGGGGAAGGCGCCAAGCCGCGGGAGATTCTCGTGGACTTGGATCACATTTAAAAAACGCGTCCTTGCGGGAGTGTCGGAGCGACAACTCGCAAAAGGGTGTATAATTGCAGAAAAAGAGAGTCCCTGACGCCATGTCCGAAAGTATTGGAGCAAGACTTCGCAACGCGCGCCTCGCCAAGGGACTGACCCTCGAGGACGTCGCTCAGACCACCTGCATCCGACCAGAAAAACTCGCCGCGATCGAGGCGGACGATTATTCCGGCTTTCCAAGCATGGCCTATTCCCGCGGTTTTCTGACGATGTATGGGAAACACCTTGGAGTGGACGTTTCCTCGGAAACCCGCTCGATGGAGGGCCACAGCGCCATCCATGTGAAGGACTACCAGTATCTGAAAAACGCTCAGCACGGCCCGCTTCCCGAGGACGCCGTCGCGCCCCGGGAACGCTCTCCCTCGATCGTGCCTCTATTGGTTTTCGGAGGGATCATCCTATTGGCCTCGCTGATCGGCTGGGTGCTGCTCAACGTCCGGAGACTGGGGCTGGGGTAAGATGGGCAGGGCCGCCGAACACGAAAACGCCGCAGGGGTACAACCTGCGCTGGTCATCGGTGGACCCACTGCTTCGGGAAAAACGGGCCTCGCCATCTCCCTGGCCCAACGGCTTGGCGGGGACGTAATCAACGGCGACGCCTTCCAGCTTTACGCCGGGCTGCCAGTACTCACCGCACAGCCCTCCGCTGCGCAACGGGGGCTCGTTCCCCACCATCTCTTTGGGGAGACCCCACTCAATACCTCTGTAGACGCCTCCTCCTACGCTCGACTTGCAAAGGAGCGCATCCGCCTTTGCTGGAAGCTGGGACGGCCGCCGATTCTTGTGGGAGGTTCAGGCCTTTACCTGCGCACTGTCCTCCGGGGCCTCCCCCAGGGGCTGCCCAGCCCGGATTTGGATTTGCGTGCCCGGCTGGAAGCCCGGCCTCTGCGGGATCTGTGTGCGGAGCTCGCCGCGCTGGATCCCGAGGCCGCTCGAAAGGTGGATGTGCAGAATCCGCGCAGGGTGATCCGCGCCCTGGAAGTGTGCCTGCTCACGGGGAAGGCCTTTTCCAGTTTCCGCGCGCCGCCAATGGCGGGCGCCCCCCTCGCAGGAATCTGGCTGGCACTCCCGAGGGACACGCTCCACGAGCGAATCGCCCTTCGGGCGGCCGGGTTGTTTGCCGAAGGGGTGGCCGCAGAGGTGCAAGCCGCGCTCCCCCTGTTGGGACCCACGGCCCGGCAGGTGATTGGACTCGAGCAGGTCGCCTCCGTACTGGCCGGAAAAAATTCAGAACAGGCCGCCACCCTCAAAATTGTGGAGGCCACACGGCAGTACGCGAGGCGACAGGAAACATGGTTTCGGAAAGAAACCGTGCTCGCCCCCACCGCTTCGGAGGCAGCACTGGAAGAAGCGCTACGGATCGCGGAACAACGGGCTGACAAGATGTACGCCGGCAATGGCGGCTTGTCCGAGACAACAGCCCCAAACTGAAAGGAGCCGTCCTCAGCCTGAAGCGGAACGGGCGCTCATTTTGCAGCTGCGCCCGGCTGGGGCGCCCTCACCGAGGAAGCGGGGGCGGCAGGCGAATTTTTTGTGGCCGGTGCCTGCGCATTCAGAGGGATACGAGTCGCCACCGCAGCAGGCTGGTGCACGGGCGCTCGGGCAGATATGGGGGCGGCCGCTGGTACGGTCCGCGCGTCCGCGAGCGCCTGCTGGTTGAGCACATAACTAAGCGCGGGGAGCACTCGCCTCGCCTCACGCGCCTGAACTCCCGGGTGTTTGTAAAGATCGGGGGCCAGCGAATCCAACCAAAGAGTGCTCTCCTTCACAGAATCCTTGCGGAGGCTTTCCCAAAGGACGAACTGCTCAAAGCCGCCGGTCCCCACGCACGCGGGATAGTAGGTGGAAAAGGCTGCATACTTGCCCTTTTTCAGATCTTCATGCATCAGGATCAGGCTTTTCATGTAGGCTACCCACTCCTTCTTGAGCGGGCTGAATTTGCTGGCGGGTGCGTTTGCATTGACCAAACAGCTCTCGGGAAAGTCCTTTACCGGCAAGCTCTCCAACAGCAGGAACCCCCCGCCGGCCACCTCCGAATTGATGCGAAAGCACATCGCCTGGCAGGCATCCTTGGACAAATGCATTGTTCCTAGCTGAAACTGCTCCGCGAGCACCTTCTCCAGGATTTCAAGCCGGCGCGCCGCCGGGATTTTCATGGGGGGGTAAAACCCCCCGGGGCCGCCCCCAAGCCAATCGAGTGTGAACCCCGGACTGTCCGCCTTGGCGAGCAGCCCCCAGACCATCTGGAGTTCTGAAATCCCCAACAAGCCTGCAAAAGCGGCATGCGATTCGGAGTCAGCCAGGAAGGCCTTGAGCCAATTGAGCTCCTCCTCACCCAACCCGGCGGGCGCCTTGAGCACTTGTTCCACAAACTGCTGCAAAATGTCCGAGTAGGCCGCCTCGCTGACCACCTTGGCCGACCTGAGCGCCCTCACCCGCAGCCGCGGGACAATCTTGCCCTCCTTGATCCAAAGCCCGGACTCCCCTTTTTCGGTACCTGTGGAAAGCTCCGCCTCCAACGCGCGCAGACACAATTGGGCCAAAGCAGAACTTCTATCCCCACTGCCAGCCTCCGCCTCGCCTTGAGGCGGGTCGGCTTTGGGCATGCTGTGGTTGCCGGCGGGCTGCGTCAGCTCGGCACTTGCCCGATTCTTTGCTTCCAGCAATTCCACTGCGCGCACCAGTTCACTAGAGGCCGCCACCTGTTGCGCCAGCTGATAGGGCCAACTGGGGTCCTCAAAAACCTTCGGTTTTTTTTGCCTGAGCAGCTTGACCTGCTCGAGAAAAAGGGAATTAAAGGCCGAACCCGGCACCCCCAAAGAGGGGAATTCAGCCAGCGCCTTGGCCTGCCACTGCGGCATGGTGCCCTCACCAGATGCAGTTGGAACGGAGCCAGCAAGCCCAACTGCCGCAAGAAATGAAAGCCCTCGCAGGCAAAAACCCGCCGGCCTGAAATGCAGTATATTTAATGCGCACATTGGAATTTATTCTATATCAGCACGGAGAGACGCAAAGCCCAACCCGAGGAACTCCGGCTCCGGCCCAACACACTAAATCGCACCCGCCCGCCTAAACGGCCGCCTAAAATCCCGTATTTCGCTGGATATGCCCCGCCGCGAGATCCTCTAATTCGCCGAGCGAGGCGATTGAGGAAAAACGCATCCGCAGTTCCCGGGCCTCAGCCATGCCGCGGGAGTAAGCCATCAAACGCGAACGCATAAACTGCATGGTAATACCTTCAGCCCCCGAACGCACCGCCGCTTCCCGGCAATGCCTCAAAATATGGGTCCACTGCGACTCAAGAGGGGGCTCCGGCCGCAGTTCGCCAGTCTCCAAATAGTGGCGGATCGCCCCAAACACCCAGGGCGCACTCATCGCGGAACGCCCGAGCATGACACCCGCCACCCCTGACTCGAGCCGGCGCCGGGCCACGTCCTGGGCGGAAGCCAGGTCGCCGTTGCCAATCACGGGGATCTGCACTGCCGCAGCCACCGCCGCAATCACGTCCCAATCGGCTTCTCCACTGTACCCCTGCTCCTTGGTGCGCCCGTGCACCGCCAACGCCTGCACCCCGCAGTCCTCCAAAATACGGGCGGTTTGCACTGCATTGATGGAGGCTTTATCCCACCCGATCCGGATCTTTGCGGTCACTGGATGAGGCGCCACCGCACGCACCACCGCCCCAGCGACCCGTTCCAGGAGAGGACAGTCGCGCAACAGCGCAGAGCCGCCGTTTTTCGAGACGACCTTGTTGACGGGACAGCCGAAGTTCAGGTCGATGAAATCTGGCCGCTTCCACTCGAGCACCATCTGCGCGGCCCTTGCCAAGTGGTCCGGATCAGCCCCAAAAAGCTGTACCCCCAGAGGGCGCTCCTGCTCTCCGAAGTCCAGATACTCCAGGGTTCTCGCATTTTTGCGAAAAATGCCCTCCGCTGCCACAAACTCGGTGACAACCACGTCGGCGCCGGACTCCTTGCAATAACCGCGAAACAAGGAGTCGGTCACCCCGGCCATGGGAGCGAGATAGACGGGAAACCGATTCTGGAACCAAGGGAGCATCGGCAAACCATACCGACGGGTGCGCACCGAGGCAAACACGCGAGCCGCACAAGAACGGTTGCGTGCAAAGTCTACGGGCTTTAGGCATCTGAAGGCCGCAGGGCCCGGCCGCAAAATGACACCGCTTCTCGCCCAACTCATCACCCGCATCCAGAGGGAGGGCCCTCTCACCTTCGCGACATTCATGGAAGCGGCTCTCTATGACTCTGCGCACGGCTATTACGGCTCCGGTCGGGCACGGATTGGTTCCCGCGGCGATTTTCACACTGCGGTGAGCGTTGGCCCCCTGTTTGGCGCGCTACTCGCCCGCCAGTTTGTGGAAATGTGGGAGCAACTGGGAAGCCCCTTAGAATGGACGCTCGTCGAGCAAGGCGCCTTCGACGGTCAGCTTGCAGCCGATGTGCTAACCGCGCTGAGGGGGTTCTCCCCCGGTTGCTTCGACGCCACTACCCTGCGTCTGGTGGAACCGCTTGCTACGTTGCAAGATCGCCAGCTGGAGATACTTTCTGGGTTTGGCGCTCAAGTGAAATGGTACAGCTGCCCAGAGGAGTTGCCGCCTTTTTGCGGTGTGCACTACTCCAACGAACTGCTGGACGCTTTTCCCGTGCACCGCCTGCGGTTCGCAGAGGGAGGTTGGCGCGAAATGCGCGTGGGAACCGACGGCACCACCCTCGAATGGGTAGAGGCGCACGTGGAGGAGGATGCGGTGAAACGCGCCGCCTCGCTGCTTTGCCCCCGCGAATTGGGCGCATTTGCAGAGGTCTGCCCAGAGCACGCCTCCCTGCTGGAGGCGATCGGCTCAAAACTAACGCGCGGCTGGTTGCTCGCGCTGGATTACGGCATGTCAGACGCCGAGCTCGCCCTCCCCATCCGGCGTGACGGAACACTTTCTGCGTACAGCGAACAGCAACGCCAGGCGGATCTTCTCTCCAATCCCGGCGCACAAGACCTGACGGCACAGGTAAACTTCTCGGCGCTCGCACGGCACGCACTCCAAGGCGGCTGGACGCTGGAAGGCTTTGCCGAACAACACCGCTTCTTCACCGGCCTTGCACCACTGCACTTTCAGGACGCCACGGCGCCCCTCACCAGCGCAGAACAGAGCGCATTACTGGCCTTCCGCACCCTCACGCACCCCCAGTTGATGGGCTTTCAGTTTAAGGTGCTCTGCCTCGCACGCGGGGTGGAACGGCAGTTGACTGTCGCCCCGCGTGGGGAAGAATCCTGTCCACCAGCCTCAAAGAACGGACTGTCTGGGCTTGCGCTGGCCCGGAACGCAGAAGAAACACTTTTTGGCGGTCTGGGATCGGGATCCATGGGGCCAGTCCGAGTCGCATCGCAATAAAGAAGACCCGGACACCAGCATTTCCCTTAGCAAAAACAGGGATGTTCCGCATTGCCCTTCCGCAACCGTTTCGGATAAGTTTCTCCAATGTTCTCGAGATCCTCAACCAGTCCCGTCTCTGTGGTCACCGGCGGAGCAGGCTTCCTTGGTTCACACCTGACAGACCGCCTTCTTACAGAGGGACACCGAGTGGTTGGCTTGGACAACTTCATCACAGGCAACTCGGAAAACATCGGCCACCTTGCCGGGAACCCGAACTACCGTTTCGTGCGGCAGGATGTCTCAAACTTCATCTTTTTGCCGGATGACATAGATTTCGTATTCCATCTGGCCTCTCCTGCGAGCCCGATCGACTATTTGGAACACCCGATCCCCACGATGAAGGTGGGCGCCCTTGGCACGCACAACGCCCTCGGGCTGGCGAAGGCAAAGGGGGCGACCTTTTTCCTGGCCTCAACCAGCGAGTCTTACGGAGATCCCCTGGTCCACCCACAGAGGGAAGATTACTGGGGCAACGTCAACCCCATCGGCCCGCGCGGTGTATACGACGAGGCGAAGCGTTTTGCCGAGGCCCTTACCATGGCCTACCACCGCTACCACGGGGTCGACACCAAGATTATCCGCATTTTCAACACCTACGGCCCGCGGATGCGTTTGCGTGACGGCCGCGTAGTGCCCGCATTCATCGGCCAAGCGCTCACTGGAGAGCCCCTGACAGTGTTTGGAGACGGCTCCCAAACCCGCTCCTTCTGTTACGTGAGTGATTTGATCGACGGCATGTTTAAGCTGGTCATGAGCGATTTCCACGAGCCCGTGAACATCGGAAATCCAAGGGAGATGACAATCAAGGAGTTCGGGGAGCACATCATCCGAATTACCGGCACACACTCGGAACTGGAGTACCGCCCCCTTCCAGTGGATGACCCCAAGGTCCGGCAGCCCGATATTGGGCGGGCGCGGAGTATTCTTGGATGGGAACCGAAGGTGGACTTTGAAGAGGGTATCCGCCATACAATAGAGTATTTCCGCAGTCGCGTCGGCCCCGCAAAACAGTGAGTGACCACAGCGACGACACCCCCTGACCTCCTCCCCCGGAACCATGAAAACATCTCCCCTCTTAGCGGCTCTTTATCTGACAGTGGCAGGCCTGTCACAAGCGTACGCAGCAAACCGTCCAGTGGACGGAGTGAAGGTCAGTTTTAACCTGATCGGGTCGCCCCAGATCGTGGCGAGCATCCCCTTGATGACTCAGGCCAAAAAGCCCCGGATCATCGGGCCAAACGAGCCTCCAGCGGTCTGGCTGGAGGTGGAAACAGAGTTTGATGCTTTTCAGGAGTTTCCAGAACTCACCTTCAAATACTCTCTGATTTTGACCGGCAAACAGGGGACCCCTCCAAGGCTACTGGAAGGCGAGGTCGTCCATGTCGACGTGGCCCCAGGTCGCGAAAGGCACTCGGTGATGTACATCGCACCAAAGACCCTGAACCGCCTTTCCGACAACAAGGCTTTCTCGATAAACAGCATTGCCGGTGTCTACGTGGAGGTCAGTTCCGGTGGACAGCTCATCGCCTTTGGCCAGAAGTCAGCCAAGCTGACCTACGAGAACTTCGCCAAAGCCCGGGAGTCGCTCACAGACAAGCTTACGGACGCCTTGCTCAACAAGGGCCAGACCCCGTTTGCTCCCCTGTTTTTCGACTACCATGAGGCCATAAAGCCCTCCCCGCGCTAAGCCTAAGCTCCATGTCCACCCCCAAGCGGATATTCACGCTCAGCTCCGGCTCCCAGACGGTTTCTCTGGCAGAGTTCAGGCCAGCCAAGAAGGGCGCCTTGCAGCTTCATGCCATCGAGACGCGGGAACTTGTCCCAGATCCGGCGGCAGATGCGACGCGTGTTGCGCAGTCGGCCCTCGCCGTCGGAGAAATGGTAGAGAGCATGAAGGGCAAGGGCCTCCCCTTGCGCCTCACCCTGCCGGCACAGTCGACCTTCAGCCGCATGGTGAAGCTTCCCGCCATGAGCGGCGCGGACTTGGAACAGACCGTGATGTATGAGGCCAAACAGAACATTCCCTATCCTCTCGAAGAAGTCGTTTGGGATCACCGGGTGGTTTACGAAACTCAAGCGCACGAACCAGAAGTGCTGATTGCTGCGGCAAAAACCGATTTGCTGGAGGAATGGACAGCTGCTGTAGATGGCGCAGGGATGCAGCCGAGCGGGATCGAATTGGCCACCATAGCCTTATACAACGCCTTTCGCTTTAACTACGGCGAACCCGAAGGCTGCACGCTGCTCATCGACCTTGGGGCCCGTACGACCAACCTGCTGTTCATCGAACCGGGCAAGTTTTTCATCCGTACCATTTCCTCAGGCGGCGGGACTCTCACCTCGGCGGTGGCGAAGGAGTTCGCCGAGCCTTTTTCCATGGCGGAGGCAAGAAAGCGCTCCACCGGCTTCATCGGTCAGGGCTCCAACTTCGCCGAACCAGAGGATCCTGAGCAGGCTCGGTTGGCCAAGGTGCTCCGCAACGCCGCCACCCGGCTGCACGCTGAGGTGACCCGCTCGATCTCCTTCTACCGCTCGCAGCAGTCGGGAGCCGCGCCCCAGCGGGTGCTGCTCTGCGGCAATGGCGCACAGACGCCGCTGATGCCCGAATTTTGGGAGGAAAAACTGGGACTGTCCGTTGAAATGTTCAACCCACTGCGCTGCGTTGCTGCCTCCAAAAACACAAACGCGGTCACCCTCGCCCTGTCTGCGGCACAACTCGGCGAACATGTCGGACTCGCGCTTCAAGGAATCTTCCAGTGTCCTGTTTCAGTCAATCTCCTGCCGCCGGCGCTGCGCAGAAAGTCCAGGGTTGGTCAGGTCGCGCTTGTCATTGGTCTCTCGGCAGCCTGCATCGCCGCGCCCCTGTTGGCCTGGGGATTCCATCTGCGGCATAACGCGGTCTTGGCGATCAAGCAGGCGGAGAGTTTGACGCCTCGCATTGCCGAGGTCAAAAAAGTGGCCGTGCGGCTGAAAGCCTTGCAGGAAGAGATCGACGTCACCCTCAGGGCTACCAAACCCTTGGAGCAGGCCATTTTCGAGCGTCGCTATTGGATGACCTTGGTGGATCAGATCCACGCCTGCCTGCCTGAGGAACTGGTGTGGATTACCAGTTTTGAGGTGGAACCTTCCAAAGAAAGCAAAGGAGACGATGCAGTTCCTTCCCCGAAAGCTCCGCCGACAGGTGGGAAAAATCAGTCTCCCAAGCAACAAACGGTTCGCCTCCTTCTGAAGGGCTTTTACATGGAAAACTCCAAGGGAGCCGAAGTGGTGGACGCCTTCGGGAAGTCTCTGAAAGACCAAAGCGACCTGATTTCCGTCTATGGGGCGGCCCAAGAGAAATTAAAGTCCTTGGGAGCCTCCCCAGCCAAAGGCGCACGCGAAGACGCGGAGGCCGCCGTAAAGGAGTCGTTGGAAAACCTTAAAAAAGCGGGGCTCACTGCCAATCCTGTCGCTTACACTCTTGCCCCCGTGGAGGACTGGATCAAAACCAACAAACCTAATCCGACGGAGTGGGCTCAGGACTTCGTGATCCCGCTGGATTTATCCGAACCTCCGGCCAAGACCCCCGTTTTGACGCCATGAACCTCTTCTCCAAAGAGTATCGCGCAATAGTTGGGGCCTCGGCCTTTGCACTGCTGAGCATCGGCGGCAGCAGCGCCTTCTTGTGGAAGGCTGACGAGAACCGTACCTCGGCAATGTTGGAACTGGAAAAACGCAGCAAGGAATTCGAACGCCTTCGCGTCGGCAACCCAGCCCCAACCGAGGAAGTCAGTAAGCAGCTGGAGGAACAGAAAAAAAACTCCGCCCTCAGCGGAGGCAAACTGCATGCGGCGTTCAACGCAATGACCATTCCACTGGAAAAAATCCAGCCGCAGGACTTCCAGACAGCGCTCAACGCAAAGACCCAGAACTTCATTGCCAAGGCGACCAAAAGTAGGATTCCGATTCCCCGTGGAACCAAGGAGTCAGACCCATTCTCAATGGACTTTGACGAGTTCATCAAAAGAGTGCCCTCCGAGGACAGAGTGGCTGCCGTAAATCGGCAACTAACCGCGGCAGACCGCCTCCTGAACACACTGCTTGACAGCAAGCCACTGGCACTCCTCAGCTTCAAGATCGACAGGACAGAGGAGCCCAAAGACCTCAAACCAGACGCCAAGGCCACGAAGCCCAACCAGCAACCGCCGCCTGCGCCGGTTTTGAGCGCTCTAGGGTTCGATCTTAAATTTACTGCCTCTCCCGACAGCCTGCGCGGCTTTCTGAATGCCCTGACTCTAGACAAAAAGGCTTTTTTTGTGGTTCGACGGATGAAGGTAAGCACCCTTTCGAAAGAAGGCGTACCGATGCTGGCCCCCAGCAAAACGACAGTGACGGCTCAAGTCGAACCAGCGACCCCCGGTCAACCCCAGGCGACCGCTGTTGCCCAGTACATTCTGGGTGACGAGCATGTTGAAGTGGAGATGCGGTTGGACTTGCTCTCGGTTCTCCCACAAGCAGCGCCCTCCCCCACCCCTGCAGAAAAGTCTGCGAAGGCCCAAACGAAGGAGGGGACCAAACAGCCATGAGCTTCTTCAAAACCAATGCACACTGGCTGGTGCTCTCTGCTGTGGCGGCGGCTTCACTTGGCGGCACTTATTTGCTCTTGAAGGACGAACTGGAATTGCCAGAGCGCCGTAACAAGCTGCTTCCTCAAGAAATCCGATCCGGCAAGCTGCCCCCTCTTGACCTCTCCGCGCATAAAAAGGCCCTGGCGAACTTAGAGTCTCCCGGCCAGTGGGCGATCACCTATCCCACCCCTTTGTTCGTGTCTGAACCCTACCTCTTGGAGTCAGACGGGCCGCGGCGCCCGAAGGAGGGGAGCCTGCACCGGCACAGCGTTCTTGAGCACCCCATTCCGAACCAGTGGTTTCTTGACAACAAACTCCCCCTGCGCACCCCAAACGTCGCAACCGACGACACGGACGGCGACGGTTTCTCCAACGAAGACGAATGGTGGTGGGCGACGGACCCCAACGACGCGGCACAGCATCCGCCACTGGTCACAAGGCTCGCTTTTCTTCCCCAAAAGCCCGCTCCAAACCGGATTGAATTTATCTCCTACGAAGGGAACCCAGAGAAGCCGGACACTGAGCCTTTGCTGCGGATCAACCTGATCTGGGCGGATGCGCCGGCTTTCCAGTTCAGCTTCGTAGAGGCTATCTTGGCAGACGCAACAAAACCCAACCAACAGGCTTCGTACAAGCTGCGCTTGCGCCGGGACGATATTGCAGGCAGCGCGCCCATAGAGGTAAAAGCCACCGACGTGGTACCGGGTACCAGCATCAAGGTCCTGAACTGGACCGCGGGAATCGATGGAAAACCCACTGGCGTGGTGCTGAAAAATCTGGATGGGGACAAGAACCCCACTGCAAC
>CAMCIN010000032.1 GCA_945874745.1 Akkermansia muciniphila
AAGGAGCGGGCTTGTACGTGGAGGATTCGTAACGCACCGACAGAATCATCTCCCCACCCCCTTGCCACGGCGGGGTCTGCTCGAGAATGGAGGCGCGTCCGAAAAGAATTCCAATTCCGGTTGGCGCACAAAGTTTGTGGCCTGAAAAGGCGAGGAAATCACACCCGAGGGATTGCACATCGAGGGCGAGGTGGCCAGCGCTCTGGGCCGCATCCACCAGGCTGACCGCTCCGACCGCCCTCGCTCGTGCGCACAGCTCGGCTGCGGGATTGATCGTGCCCAAAAAATTGGAGATATGGGTGAAGGAGAGGAGCTTGACCTCGGGCGTGAGGAGGGAATCGAGCTTGGAAAGGTCCAGCCTGCCGTCGGAATCCACGGGGATGAAGCGCAGCGTGGCGCCGGAGCGGAGGGCGGCCTGCTGCCAGGGCACCAAATTGCTGTGGTGCTCCATTTCGGTCAGGAGAATGACGTCACCCGGCTTGAGAAAAGCGCCGCCCCAGGCCTGCGCCACGAGGTTGATCGACTCAGTGGTGCCTCGGGTGAAGATGATTTCCTCAGGGGAAGCCGCATTGAGGTAACTTGCGACGCTTTCCCTTGCTGCTTCAAAGGAGAGGGTGGCCCTGTTGCTCAGTGTGTGGATGCCTCTGTGTACGTTGGCGTTGTCGTGCTCGTAGTAGTGCACGAGAGCCTCAATCACTGCCTTTGGCTTTTGCGTGGTTGCAGCGTTGTCTAGATAGACCAAGGGGTGCCCGTTGACGTTCTGGTGCAGAATTGGAAAATCTGCCCGCAGTGCTTCCAAGTTGGCCAAGGACGGGAGGGTGGATGGGTCTGGTTGCATCGGTGGGCCTGCAATGCGGTTTCCAAGGCAGGAAAGCTAATTTCAACCAAGCCGCGTCTGCCGCAAAGCAGATTGTGGTTTGGAAGCAATGTTGCGGGTTTGGGGGGGGCTGGCATTAGACTGTCTTAAGAATGGACGTGGTTGACCCAGATTTCACCGAGGACTTGCTTCGCTTCGCTCTGTTGCGCACCGGCAACAGGCGGGTGGCGTTTGAGCTGGCGCAACGGGCCTCAGCCGAGAGTGAGGCGAATGCCGGT
The DNA here is from genome assembly GCA_945874745.1 of Akkermansia muciniphila. Taxonomy (GTDB): domain Bacteria; phylum Verrucomicrobiota; class Verrucomicrobiia; order Chthoniobacterales; family Chthoniobacteraceae; genus Chth-196. The sequence continues at coordinate 1,096 of CAMCIN010000032.1, forward strand.
CGGTGGCGCACCCGCAGGCACCTGTTTCTGTGGGCGGCCCGCTTTGTGGCAGACCGTATGGAGAGTCTCCCCCCGTGCCTGCCCAAGGGAGCTGACCTGTCGCCTGAGTTGAATTCGATTCTTTGTGCGCCGTCCTCTCGTTTGCGATCAGCCCTCGCCCTCCATTGCGTGAGGGATTTTAAGCTCAATGAACTCTCCCAGGCGCTTCGGCTCAGGCCTCGGGAGATGCGTGTTGCCCTCGCCGATGTGAGGCAGCGGATGACTGTGGCCGGGTTTTCAGAAGGTCAGGTCCGGGAGCAGGTTCGACTCATCGTGCTCTCGGCGGATGAACGTCTCCTCCTCGAAACTGCTCCCCTCGGATCGGTGGAGCGGCCCTTTGGTGCGGAGCGGGCTTTGGGAGTGGCCGCCGTGTGCCTTGGCGTATTTATGTTTCTGGGATGGGTGGTTTGGGAAAGGTGGAGGGAAAGCCAACCGGTGCAGATGCGGGCGCAAATGCAGCGGCTCCTCGCGGCCACCAGTGCTTCGGGGCCCGCTGGAATTGAAAAGTTTGACGGAAGTGCTGCCGAGATACCCGACTGGTTGTTTTTGCATGGGATGGAGGGGGTGGAAGTCCCGGAAAGCTTTGCCGCACTCCGGCTGGCTTCGGCGCGTGTGCTTGATTTTAACGGCGGCAAATTCGCGCAGTTCACAATGGAAAAGCCCCAAGGCATTCTCACCGTCGCCTTGGCGGATTCTTTGGGGCTGGGTGGAGAGCGGGCTGGGGACGGCCGGACCAGCGTGGGGGATTGGTGTGGTGCGTGGGCGGTCGCAGACCCATATGCCTTCTTTTTGGCAGTCAGAGACTCCGAGGAGGAGCTCGACCGGCTGATGAAGGGCGGAAAGCCTCGTTTTTGAGCTCACTAAACCCATTGGAAGGAAGCGGGCTCTCACACCTCGGGAAACTGAATCAGACTTGACCGGCTCTCACGCGGAAGGCCCCGCGGCGAGGCCGGTGGCTTTCCTGAAGGGGCCCGTTCCTATTTTGGTTCGAGGCGTATCCGTAGATTGGGCAGATGCAACAGATAAGAGGAAACCGGATGAAACATCTGTGAACATTTTTTTCATCTGGGGAGAACTGGCTGGTTGCTTAGGCAAGCAACGAAAACCTCAACCGCAAAAATAGCGCGGGTGGATTTTATTAGACGCAAACAAAAAGTAGACAGAGTCCATTTTTTGATTCAGACAAACCGCGGTGTTAGAAAGCGCGAACATTCTTCGGAAGTACGGAATCCCCGTGACAGCCCAACGGCTGGCCCTGCTGCGGGCCGTGGGTGCTCGGCCTCATGCCACGGCTGACGTCTTGGCGGAAGCGGTGCGCGCAGAGATAGGCGCTGTTTCAAAACAGGCGGTTTACAACGCGCTTGGGACTTTGGTGGAAAAGGGGCTTATCCGGCGCATTCAGCCTGCGGGTTCGCCAGCGCTTTATGAGGGCCGGGTGGGCGACAACCACCACCACCTGATCTGCCGATCCTGTGGGATGACTGTGGATGTGGCCTGCGTGGTGGGGGAGAGGCCGTGCCTGAACGCCGCCGACCATTCGGGGTTCCGGATCGACGAGGCAGAGGTCATTTTTTGGGGCACCTGTCCAAGTTGCCTTGAAAAGACCGAAAAGACCGGAGCGGACCAAGCTGAAGCGGGAAAGCCGCAAGATTTTTTGACCAGACCAACAACCCCCTAAACCAACACGATGAAAAAAAACGTATCACGCAAAGAGTCGTTCAAGGACTGCCCACTCCACGCCGGCGTCCGTAAGCCCAGCAGGCTCAAATTGATGGGTGTGGGTTCCGTCCGGCTTGCCGCCCTGGCCCTTGGTTTTTGGGCTGGGAGTCAAGGCGGCGCGTTGCAAGCGCAGGCCGCCAAAGCCAAGTCCGCAGAAGCCATGGAGAAGTGTCCGGTGATCGGGGGGGTGCAAAAGGCGCCCGAAGCCAGAAACACCGCCGCTGGATCCTACTCCAACGGAGACTGGTGGCCCAACCAGCTCAACCTCCAGATCCTGCATCAAAATTCAGCAAAAAGTAATCCGCTGGGAGAGTCCTTCAACTACGCCGAGGAATTTAAGAAGCTCGACCTGGATGGGCTCAAGAAGGACCTCATTACTTTGATGACGACCTCTCAGGACTGGTGGCCGGCTGATTACGGAAACTATGGTCCGCTCTTTATTCGGATGGCATGGCACAGTGCCGGCACCTACCGGATTGCGGACGGACGCGGTGGCGCATCCTACGGGACGCAGCGCTTTGCCCCCCTCAACAGTTGGCCCGACAATGCCAACCTCGACAAGGCGCGCCGGTTACTCTGGCCCATCAAGCAAAAGTACGGGCAGAAAATTTCCTGGGCGGACCTGATGGTTTTTGCGGGCAACTGCGCCCTTGAGTCGATGGGGTTCAAGCCCTTCGGGTTTGCCGGGGGCCGGGCCGATGTATGGGAACCGCAGGAGGACATCAGTTGGGGACCCGAAAGCAAGTGGCTCGATGACAAGCGCTACACTGGCGACCGGAAGCTCGCCAATCCCCTCGGGGCGGTCCAGATGGGCTTAATTTACGTCAACCCGGAGGGTCCCAATGGAAAGCCCGATCCTCTCGCCGCAGCCCGGGACATCCGCGAAACGTTCGGTCGCATGGCGATGAACGACGAGGAGACCGTTGCGCTCATCGCAGGCGGACACACCCTGGGAAAGGCGCACGGGGCGGCCAACCCCAAGGGGCACGTCGGGCCCGAGCCTGAAGGCGCCACCATTGAGGAACAGGGGCTGGGCTGGAAGAACAGTTACGGCAAGGGCAAAGGGGCTGACACGATCACCAGCGGGCTGGAAGGGGCTTGGACTTCGACTCCGACGAAATGGTCGAACGAGTACTTCGAGAACCTGTTTGACTACACTTGGGTGCTTACCAAGAGCCCGGCCGGCGCACAGCAGTGGACGCCCAAGGGCGACTCGGCCAAGAAGACAGTGCCGGACGCGCACGATAAGTCCAAGAGCCACGCGCCGATCATGTTCACAACCGACATGGCTTTGAAGCTCGACCCCGCTTACGGGAAGATTTCCAAGCGGTTTCGCGACAATCCCAAAGAGTTTGATCAGGCCTTCGCCAAGGCCTGGTACAAGCTCACTCACCGGGACATGGGGCCTGCCGTGCGTTGCCTCGGACCGCTTGTTCCCGCAACTCAGTTGTGGCAGGACCCCGTCCCTCAGGTTGATCATGCGCTGGTTGCCGAGCCGGAAATCGCCGAGCTCAAGGCCAAGATCCGCGCCTCGGGGCTCTCCAACGCGCAGTTGGTCTCGACTGCTTGGGCATCGGCCTCTACCTTCCGCGGCACAGACAAGCGTGGGGGAGCCAACGGGGCACGCCTGCGCCTCGCTCCCCAGGCGAAGTGGGCGGTCAACCAGCCTGCAGAGCTCGAAAAAGTCCTGCCGGTGTTTGAAAAGATCCAAAAGGACTTCAACGGTGCACAGTCCGGCGGCAAGAAGATCTCGATCGCAGACCTGATTGTTCTGGGTGGCTGTACCGCCATTGAGGACGCCGCCAAAAAGGCTGGCAGCGACGTGAAAGTTCCCTTCTCTCCGGGAAGAACGGACGCCACCCAGGAAATGACGGACGTCCAGTCCTTCGCCGTCCTCGAGCCGGCAACCGACGGATTCCGCAACTACTTCGGCAACGAACACGACCGGCCTGCCGAGGAGTTGTTGTTGGACCGGGCCCAACTGCTGACGCTCACTGCTCCTGAAATGACTGTGCTCGTGGGGGGCATGCGGGTATTGAACACCAACGTGGGTTTTCCGCAGCTGGGAGTTTTCACAAAACGGCCCGGCTTGCTCACCAACGACTTCTTTGTCAACCTGCTCGACATGGGCACGGATTGGAAGAAGTCCCCGGCCTGCGAGCACTTCTTTGAAGGCCGCGACCGCAAGACTGGAGAGGTCAAGTGGACTGGCTCGAGGGTGGATTTGGTGTTCGGTTCGAACTCGCAGCTGCGAGCCATCGCCGAGGCTTACGGATCCGCCGACGCACAGCAGAAGTTTGTGAACGACTTTGTTTCGGTATGGAACAAGGTGATGAATCTGGATCGTTTTGATCTGGGGCAGACCCTCGCTTCCCGCCGATAGGAGAGGGGGTAGCGCGCACGGCGGCGTCCCGCGAGGGGCGCCGCCTTTCTGCGTTTGTGCGGCCAAGGTGCTCGGGCATGTTTAGGGTTAAAGGCTCTTCATTGTGGAAAGGGAAACGTGCTTGTTTTCCAAGGAAAAGCCCACAGCCCCCCTGTTCAGATGAGCATTCGCAGATGTGAAAGATTCAATGGATGAGGGAAAGCAGTCATCAGGATCTGTGGATGTCGGTGGCAACAGGGGATTGCTTCCCATTCCCTGAGGAGTCAGAGAAAGGTTACCCACAGTGAACACTCCCTGATGAAACTTTCCCGAATGCACCCGGGGGAGGGGGGCCGGCATGGATGGGGGTTGATCGCAGCCGTTCCCCGCATGTGCGCCCCAATCACGCGGGTGTCCTTGGTCTTCCGGGGGCCGTTTACCCCCAATCCGTCTGCGGCCTTTTCTGCTGTTTAGCTAAATGCCCCCGATGTGGAGGGCCTCAATGGCCAACAGCGCCGACTGTTCCGCCTGGTCAAGGTGTTTTCTCATGGCCGCACCGGCTCCTTGGGCATCCCCCTCGCTGATGCGGTTTAAGATTTCGAGGTGCTCCTCGATGGAGGTGGATTGGATTCCGGAGAGCACCCTTCCGGCGGCCTCCCGCATGGTTTGCACCAGGATGGTGTACCGGCTGATCTCCGCTGCTAGTCGAAGGTTGCCCGAATGGGAGGCAATGGTGGTGTGCAGGAGCTGGTCCAGCCTCCAGCCCTCGTCGGGAAGGTTGCCTTTCTGGAGCGATTCAAATGCGCTGCGGAGCGACTCGAGTTGGGCTGGGGGGAGGTTCCCAGCGGCGAGACGCGTGGCCTCTACTTCCAGCAGTGTGCGGACCGCGTAAATTTCGGAAAGCTGTTGTGGTCCAAAGGGTTGAAGTATTGCTCCACAGTTGCGGCGCAGCTGGACCATCCCCATGGCGGCCAGTTCCAGAAGCGCCTCGCGCACGGGAGTCCGGCTGACGGAAAAAAGCTGCGCGACAGCCGCCTCCGTAAGGCGTTCGCCACCCCGCCAGCGGCCCTGGAGCAGGCCGTGGATGACGCCCGAGACGATGTGTGCCTTGCCGGCGGGCTGGGCGAGGGGAGCGGGTGGGGTTTTCAACGCTAAGAAACGGAGGCAGGAAAGGATTGTGCACGATGGAATCAGGATTGTATACAATTTCAAGCGCCATGTCTTCCCTCCGACCAGCCGACCTCCTCCGCCTGCTCCCGCTTCTGGGAGTCTTTCTCACCCCTGTGGCGGCCCGCGCGGAAAGCCCTGAGGTGGATTTCTACCAGAAGAGTGTGCGCCCGATTCTCGAGGAACACTGCTTTGACTGTCACGGGCCGGAGAAGCAGAAGAACAAGCTGCGGTTCGACACCACCCTCGGAATCCTCAAGGGAGGGGAGTCTGGCGAGCCTCTTTTGCTTCCGGGCCACAGCGTCGACAGCTATCTGCTCAAGAGGGTGACCTCGACCAACCCGAAGGACAAGATGCCCCCAAAGGGGGACCGTCTGCACCCGGCGCAGGTGGAGATTCTGCGCCGTTGGATTGACGCGGGGGCGGAGTTGCCCGGAGCCAAGGAGGCGGCCGGGGAGCTGAGGATCAAAACCGACCACTGGTCCTTCCAACCCGTGAGGCGGCCGAATCCGCCGGCGCGCGACGGCCGTTTTGGAAACAACGCCATTGACGGGTTTGTACTGTCAAAGCTCCGGGAGCAGGGCCTTGTTCCCTCGCCCAAGGCGGATCCGCGCACGCTGGTCCGCCGGCTTTACCTTGTGATGCACGGAATGCCCCCCACTCCTGCGGAGGTTGAGGGATTTGTCTCTGACACCGGCGCGGACGCCTGGGAGCGGTTGGTGGACCGGGTCCTGGCCAGCCCCCGCTACGGGGAGCGCTGGGCGCGTCACTGGATGGATGTTGTACGGTATGCGGACACCGACGGGTTTGAGCGCAACGTGGAGCGCAAGTCCGCCTACCCCTACCGGGACTACCTGATTGAGTCGTTCAACGCGGACAAGCCCTACAACCTGTTCGTTAAGGAACAGCTCGCGGGGGATATGCTCGGGGTGGACCGCGCGACGGGGTTTCTGGTGGCTGGTCCCTACGACAGCGTCAAAAGCAGCGACACCAATCTGACGCTGATGCAGCGCCAGGAGGAGCTCGCGGACATGGTAAACACCACGGGCACCGCCTTTTTGGGGCTCACCATGGGGTGTGCGCGGTGTCACAACCACAAGTTTGACCCAATCCTGCAGAAGGACTACTACGCGATGCAGGCCGTTTTTGCAGGTGTCCAGATGGGCGAGCGTCCGTTGCGTGAAATGCGCGATCCGGCGCAGGCGGGTGTGCTCGAGGCGCTCAAGTTGTCGGAAAGCCGGCAGAAGGCGGAGCTGGAGGCCCTCAAAAAAAAGGCGGCTCTTGTTCCAGACGCCCTCCCCGAGCAGATCGTGGGCGGGCGGCCTCCCGTCAGCGCGATGCGCAACGAGGACGGGTTCGAGCCCGTGGAGACTATGGCAGTGCGGTTTACCATCTTGGGCAACAGCGGGGCGGAGGTTTGCCTGGATGAATTGGAGGTGTTTGACACCGAGGGAAAGAATGTCGCGCTGGCGCTCCACGGCGGCAAGGCGAGCGCTTCGGGGACACTTCCGGGCTACGCGATCCACCAGTTGGAGCACCTTAACGACGGAAAGTTCGGAAACGCGCACAGCTGGATTTCCAACACCAAAGGCTCCAGTTGGGTGCAGATTGATTTTCCCGCGAAGGTACGGGTGGGCAAGGTGGTCTGGGGCAGGGACAGGGAGGGGCGCCTTACCGATCGGCTGGCGATGCACTACAAAATCGAGGCGGCTTCGGAGCCCGGCCAGTGGAAGCAGGTCAGTTCTTCCGAGGGGCGCCGAGCGGGAACCGCTGCGCAGGGCGCGAACTCTTTTCTGGCGAAGCTATCGCCGGGGGACGCGGCCGTTGCCAAGAAACTGCAGGAGGAATTGCTCTCGCTCCGGGGGCGGATCGCCGCTGGGGAACACTCGGCGTGGGTGGGGAAGTTTATGGCCGAACCGGTGCGCACGCACCGCCTCTACCGCGGGGAGCCCTTGCAGAAGCGCGAGGTCGTCGCGCCTGACGCGCTCTCCGTGCTGGGAACGCTCGCCCTGGATGTGGACGCAACGGACGCGCAGCGGCGCATGGCCTTCGCTGAATGGGTCGTTTCGGAGGCCAACCCGCTCACTGCCCGGGTACTGGTCAACCGGCTGTGGCACTATGTGTTCGGAAACGGGTTGGTCGACACGCCGAGCGACTTGGGGCTCAACGGCAGCCGGCCCACCCATCCGGAGCTGCTTGATTGGCTGGCCGACGAGTTTGTCCGGGGCGGTTGGTCGATCAAACAGATGCAGCGCCAGCTGTTGCTTTCGGCAACTTTCCAGCAAGGATCTGCTCCGCGCCCGGAGGCGGAAAAGCGGGACGCAGACGGGCGCCTCCTGTGGCGCTACACCCCCAGGCGGCTCGAGGCGGAAGCGATTCGAGACAGCATGCTGGCTGTGTCGGGGGCCTTGGATTTGAAGATGGGCGGGGCCGGTTTTTACCTGATGGACGTGGTGCGCGAAAATGTCCGGCACTATTTTCCGAAGGAAACGTACACGCCCGAGGAGTACCGTCGCATGGTATACCTCTTCCGGGTGCGTGCTGCTCAGGACGGCGTGTTCGGCGCCTTCGACTGTCCCGACGGCGGTTCGGTGATGGCGAAGCGCAGCCGGTCCAACACGCCGCTTCAGGCGCTGAACCTTTTTAACAGCACCTTCGTTGGAGGGCAGGGGGAGCTGCTGCAAAAGCGGCTGCAGGACGAGTCCGGGTCGCAGTCCGCAGAGCAGGTGCAACTGGCCTTCCGGTTGTTTTACGCCAGACCGCCGGACGCCTACGAGCTGGAGCGTTCGCAGGCGTTCATCGGGGAGCACGGGCTGCTCTCGTTTGTGCGCGCGCTCTACAATACCAGCGAGTTTCTGTTCATTTTTTAAGGAGACCACACTTATGCACCCATTCTTAAACCGGCGCGGTTTTCTAGGACACACGGCTACCGGCCTGGGCGGCATCGCCCTTGCCCACTTGCTGGGGCAGGACCGTGCCTCGGGCGCGTCCCCCATCCGGCCGAATATCCAGCCCTCAAACCCGAACGCTCCGAGGGCACCGCATTTTCAAGCCCGGGCCAAGCGCGTGCTGATGATCTTTTGTTCAGGGGCCGTCAGCCAGATTGACACCTTCGACTATAAACCCGAGCTGATCAAACGCCACGGGCAGCCCATGCCGGGTGCCGAGGGCCTTGTGACCTTCCAAGGACAGCAGGGCAACCTCACCAAAAGTCCCTGGGAGTTCCGCCCGCGCGGCCAGTCCGGCAAGATGATTTCCGATCTGGTGCCGCACCTGGGGGCGCTTGCCGACGAGATGTGTTTCATCCATTCCCTCACCGGAAAGACAAATACCCACGGGCCCGGGGAAAACTTCATGGGGACCGGGTTCACTCTCGACGGCTTTCCCAGCATGGGGGCTTGGGCGACCTACGCACTCGGCAGCGAAAACGATGAGCTTCCCGCCTACGTGGCCGTGCCGGATCCGCGGGGTGCCCCCCAGTCTGCCGGGAACTTTTGGGGCCCGGGCTTCTTGCCGGCGGCCTTTCAGGGCACCGACTTCAACGCGACCCAGCCGCTGCGCAACCTTTCGCGGCCCTCGGCTTTTTCTCCGGCCACCGACCGTGCGACGCGGGAGTTTCTGGCATCCCTCAACCGCCACCATCTGGAAAGGTTTCCGGGCGACTCGGAGCTGGCGGCCCGCATCTCCAGCTACGAGCTGGCGGCGCGGATGCAGCTTTCGGTGCCGGAAGTCGCGGACCTTTCCTCGGAACCGGCGCACATCCTCAAAATGTACGGGGCGGATGCGGCGGGTAATCCGGTTCAGGACTTGAAGGCCGCCTACGCGCGCAACTGCATTCTGGCGAGGCGGCTGGTGGAAAAGGGAGTCCGGTTTGTCCAGGTGTTCAACGGGGCCTACCAGACGGGTGGGGAGGGGGTTAGCAACTGGGACGGACACAAGGCGCTCGAGCCGCAGTACGTTAAACACGGGGAGGTGATGGACCAGCCAACGGCTGCCCTGCTGGCCGACTTAAAGCAGCGGGGACTGCTGGCGGACACTCTGGTGGTTTGGTGCACGGAGTTTGGGCGCATGCCGACCTTCCAAAAAGGGGCGAGCGGGCGGGACCACAATCCGAGCGGCTTCACCGCGTGGCTGGCTGGCGCCGGGGTGAAGAAAGGCTTCAGCTACGGAGCGACCGACGAGTTCGGGTACAAGGCGGTTGAAAACGTGGCCACGGTGTACGACTTCCACGCCACGATTTTGGACGTGCTCGGGCTCAACCACGAGCAGCTCTCCTTCTACCACAACGGCATCGAGCGCCGGCTCACCGATGTCCACGGCAAGGTCATCCGCGAGATGCTCGTCTAGCGGCCAAACGCGGAGGGGTTCCTACCGGGGGGCTTTTTCGGGCAGCGCTTCCAGGGGCTTGATTTCGGGAACGATCACCAGATAGGCAAACGCCCCCAGCAGCGAAAAACAGCCTGCCACCACGAGGGGCACCACGAAGCCGCCCGTCTTGGCCAGCATCACCCCGACAAAGGTCGAAATACAAATCCCCGCCAGGTTGGAGGCGAAGTTCTGGATGCCGCCGATGGAGCCGACGTGGTCCTTGGTGGGGGCGATGTCCGCGGGCAGCGACCAGATGCTCGCGGCGGCAAAGGCCAGGCTCGCGTAGGAAAGCGACATCAGCGCGATGGCGGCCGCCGTGCTCTCAACCAGGACCGAAAGGCCGATGCTCGAGGAGAGGAACATCCCTCCCACCAGCGGAATCTTCCGCGCGAGGCTCAACCGCATGCCGCTGCGCACCAACCGGTCGGAGACGTATCCGCCCAGATAGCCCCCGAAGACGGCGACAAGGGCTGGAATCATTCCGACGAGGCCCATTTTTTTCAGGTCAAAGCCGCGGGCCTGAATGAGGTAGGTGGGAAACCACGTGCTGAAAAAATAGATGACAAAGTTGAGGCAGAAAAAGCCCAGCATCATCCCCCAAATCGTGCGGTAGCGGAACAGGTCCCGCCAGCGGACCTTTGGCCCTTCCGTGCCCCCCTGAATTGGAGGCGCGTCGGATTCGATATAGGCGCGCTCCTCCGGGGTGACCCAGGGATGCTTTGAGGGGGAGCGGTAGAGCCACAGCCAGAAGCCCAGCCAGAGGAAACCCAGGGCGCCTGTGATGACAAAGGACATGCGCCAGCCAAACTGTGCGATGATCGCCGATACAATCGGTAGCGAAAGGGCGGTGCCCACCCGGTTGCCACTGTCAAAAATACTGGTGGCGAAAGCCCGTTCGCGCCGGGGGAACCACTCGGAGACAATCTTGGCATTGGTCGGGTAGGCGGGCGCTTCTCCCACTCCGAGCAAAAGGCGCGTGCCAAACAACGCGGCAAAGCCGTTCGCGAGGGCCGCCGAGGCGGTGAACAGGGACCACCACACTACGGCAAACCCGTAGGCAATCCGCGCTCCAACCTTGTCCACAAACCAGCCCGACGGCAGTTGGAAGGCCGCATAGGTCCAGAAGAACGCGCCCAGCAGGGCGCCCGTCATCTCGGGCGAAAGGTTCAGGTCCTTGGCAATGTAGGGGGCGGCCACCCCCAGATTTGCCCGGTCGATGTAGTTGATGGCCGTGGCCGAGAAGGCCATGAAAACCATCAGCCAGCGGAGGTTACCCCGTGGCTTGGCGATGCTGGCCGGGGCTGCTTTTTTAGTGTCGGGGGGAAGGGTCACAGAGGTTTAAGCAACCAGACACAGTGTCAGGCTTCCAGCCTCGAATGGGCTGGCTGACTGAAATTTATAAAGTAAAAGCCCCTCCTCCGGGGGGAGGAGGGGCGCGGTTGCCGGTGGTCGGTGGCGGGTCTGCTGTTGCAGGCGCGGGGCCGAGTTACTTCAGTCCGCTCACAAGCCAGCTGACAAAGTCCGCCACCTCTTCGGGATGGCAGCTGTTGAGCAGGCCGGGCGGCATCAGCGAGATGGGGGATACCTCCAGCTTGGCTACGTCCTTGCGGGAGAAGTCCCGCACATCCGAGGGGATGAACAGGTTTTCCTGAATCTGGACGAGGTCCGGGCCCTCGTTGACGAGGCGGCCCAAATGGGAAGTGCCGTCCTTGAGCTGCACGTTAACCGTCCCGTACTGGTCGCTGATGACCTTGCTCGGTTCGGTCATGCTTTCGATGATTTCGCGCACTGAAAACCGGCCGCCCAGGAGGGTCAGGTCCGGGCCGACAGCGCCGCCTTCGCCCTTAAACGCGTGGCAGGCAATGCACCCGGTTTCGCGAAACAGGGCGGCACCTTTTTCGGGCTGGCGGGGCTGCTTCATCAGCGGTTCGACGCGGGCCACCAGTTCGGTGGTGGTCCAGTTTTTCACAAACAGCCGGGAGGCCAGCGGCGGGGCGGGGCGGGACTCGGGCTTGGCCTCAAGCACGGGCTGGAGGGCGAGTTTCTCCGCATCGCTTAGCGAGGCGAGCGAGTCCTTGCGGATGTCCGCGATGAATTTGCCAAGGTTTCCGGCCTTGTTGAACTCCTCGCGTAGAAACCAGCGGAAAAACTGTTCGCGGGCACCGGCCGGCCAGCCGGCCTTCACCAGACGCAGGCAGGCGGCGAAGCTCACCTGCTCCTCCTGGCTGGCCGCTTTTTGAAACAGGCTGAAGATCTTTTGCGCGGCAAGGGGCGAGTTCCAGCGTACCAGCAGCTGGGAGGCCTCCTGGTTGAAGCGCACCTCCGTCGAGGGGACGGCCGCGTGCAGCTTGGAAAGCAGGGCTTCCCGCTGCGCGCCTTCCGGATCGCCAAGGCGCACTGAAACCAGCTGCAGCGCGCGGACCGCATCCAGCCGGGTGGTCGGGTCGAGCTTGGGCAGGTCGAGCTTCAGGAGCCTTGAAAAAAGCGCGTCCCGGTGCTCGCTCTTCTCCAGGCGGGCGACGGCCAGCGCCGTCTGGATCACGGACTGTGGTTCGGGAAGGGCCAGCGCACGTGCTGTCCACTGTGCGGGGTCCCGGAATTCGAGGAGGGTGCGCGCGGCAAAGCGGATGAACCTGTCCGTGTGGGCTAGGTTTCGGAGTGCCAGCTCCAAGGACTCTTCGTCGGAGGCATGGTAGGCGTCCTCGATTTGGTGGCGCAACGCGCGCAGTCTGCGGGCTTCCGGATCGCCTGCTGGGACCGCCTCCGCTACGTTTTCTTCGCCCGTGTAGACGACGCGGTAGAGGGCGCTGTTGCCCTTGCGTGAGCCCACTCCAAAGTAGAGGGCACCGTCTTTGTGGTTGACCACCACGTCGGTGAGAGGGAGGGGCTTTGCCTCCGCAAAAACCTCCATGTCCGCAGCGTACGAAGCACCCTGTTCCTGCATGTGCACCGCGTACAGTTTGCCGTAGGTCCAGTCCGCAATGAAGAGGGCGTTCTGGTATTTGCCGGGGAACTTGGCGCCGTACCCAAAGGCCACGCCGGTGGGGCTGCCCCGTCCGATGTTGATGACCGGTGGCAGGGAGTCGGCGTAGTCTTCGGGCCACTTGCCCGAAACGCTGCGCCAGCCGTACTCCGCGCCGTCGGTCAGGTGGCAGACACGCGTGGGACGGTACCAAGGAAGGGTCAGATCCCATTCCATGTCGGCGTCGTAGGTGAAGAGTTCGCCGTCGCGGTTGTAGGCGGCGTCGTACTCGTTGCGCAGGCCCGAGGAAACCAGCGTCCAGTCCTTTCCGTCGGGCGACATGCGGGCGATGTAGCCTGCGGGTGCCCCGCTGTTGAGCATGAAACCGTGGCCGGTGATCTTGGGGAGCGTGAGGTCGTCCTTCCAGATGGGCGGGACCTGGTAGTGCTGCATCTCGGTCATTTTGGTGGAATTGCCGCAGACAACCGTGATGCTTTTGCCGCCGGGGGTAAGCAAAAGAGCGTGGGGGCCGTGATCGCCCTGGCCCGAGACCTTGCGGAGCAACTCGACCTTGTCCAACACGTCGTCCCCATTGGTGTCGCTTACGCGGTAGACTCCGGAACCGGCTTCATAAACGCCCTCCCGGCAAACCATCACGTAGAGGGAGTCAAACGCCCAAAGCATGCCGTTGGCGTGGCCCACCTCCAGAGCGATCGGCTCAATGACCAGCTGTTTGGGGTCACCTCCCACGGGGGGCGGAGTGACTCGCACCATTTTTCCGTTCACGTCCGAGGCAATGATCCGGCCCTTGGGGTCCACGCACATCGCGCACCAGGAGCCCTCCGCCTCAGAAAGGGTGTGCACCAGTTCCACCTTGAACCCCGCGGGCACCTTGATGTTTTCCGCAGCGCTCACCCCCGAGCCGGCGGCGCCCGCGGGCTTGCCTTCAAACACCTTTCCCCAAGGCGCAGAGCCGTAGGGTTTGAGCACCTGTGCCGGGGCAAAGGCCACGCTGGCCAGGGGCGTTGCGCTCCAGCTCGCGTCGGTTTGTAGCCAGCGGCGGGTGCCTTCTGGCAGTGAGATTTCCAGCGAAACCACCAGACCCGCCGACCCTCCCTCGTTCTTTGCCTCGACGCGGATCTTGTTCACCCCGGATTGGAGGTGCGCCTTCGCGTCGGCGGTCGTGGGCTTGTTCCAGTCCTCGTTTTGGGCGGCTAGCTTGCCGTTGAGGAAGACCTTGCAGCCATTGTCGCAGGCCACCTTCAGAGTGGCGCCCACCGGTGGGGAGTTGAGCAGGAATTCCTTCTCGAAAAACGCCGCCGCCGTGGCCTTGCCCTGAGACCAGATCCATTGGGGGCCGTCCGCCGCTGGCTGCACAGGAAGCTCCACGGGAGCTGCGGAGGCCAGCAGGATTAGGGCGTTAGAAAAAAGCGCAAGAACCGGTGTAGCGCTTGGGGGAGAATGTCGCATGTGAGTACAATTCCTGAGGGGGGCTAATATTTAGCCCTAATCCCCGGCGGCGCCGTGTATTTTCAGCTCGCTCACTTTACGGCCTTGGGCGAGCCAAACCGGCGGGGACTCAGCTGGGCCGCCAGATCCAGCGGCAGGGGGGAGGGGGTGCCCTCGATGAGCGCGGCCAGATACTCCCCCAAAAGCGAGGACCAGACGAGGCCGCGGGACCCCAGCCCGAGCAGACAGTACAAACCCGGAAGCGGTTCCTCTCCGAGCCCCCGAGGAAGATCACACGGTTGCAAGGAGGCTGGAACGGGGCCGACCACCGGCAGCCGGTCCGGGGTGAGCGAGCGGAAGCCCACGCGTCCCTGAAGTGGCATCGCTGGGGGTGGGGGAGCCTCTGGGAGCAACTGGGCAAGGCGCTCGAGGTTCCGGTTGTGGGCATCCGGGTTGAGGGCGGCTTCTTCGGAGCCAAAGTCGTAGGTGGCGCCGAGGCAATGCAGTCCGTGGACGGCTGGTGCGAGGTAGCCGTCCTTGGAAAGGACGGAGCGGATTGCCGGGACCGACCCTGAGGGCAGATGGGCCACCTGGCCGCGGACCCGCTTGAACGGGAGGGAGGGTTGGGGAAGCAGGCGGGCGGCCTCCCACGCGTTCGCAAGGATGAGTACGGGCGCGCTTGCGAGCAGGCGGCCAGCGGAACCGAGCGCTGACCAGCCGTTCACGCCGTGTTCCAGCCTGTGGACGTCCTGTGCAAAGTGGGTGCTGATATTCGGATGCGCCCCAATGCGTGCAGCACAGAGGGAGGGGGGATGCACCCAGCCGCCCTCCTCAAAAAACCAGCCGCCGCTGGGCAAAACCTGGCCAAGCCGCTCCTCTGCCGCGCCCTTTTCGAGAAAGCGCACATAGCGCTCAGGGTAGGCGTGCTTGCGTACCAGTTCCCTGAAGTGGGATTCCTCCTTTTCAGATTTGGGCAGTTGCAGCACACCGCAGGCCTCCCAGAGCACCGGATCCCCTGCCTGCCTCAGGGACCGAAGTTCGGTGAGAAGGCTGAGAAAACAGGCACGCGAAAGCCGTGCCGCGCGGCCGTCGTCCAGCGACAAGAGCGGGGAAAAAACCGCGGCGAGGTTGCCAGAAGCCCCGGCCGCCGGGGCGGACTCCCGTTCCAGCATGGAGACACGCCAACCGCGCGCGGCCAGTGCCGAGGCAACGGCTGTGCCGGCAAGGCCCGCGCCTACGACCAGGGCGGAGCGTTCGCTTTTAGGGGCGGAGGCAGGTCTGCTGAGGGGGACGGTCCGCTTCTGCACGCGAAAGACGCCCGAGAAGGCGTTCGGGATGGCAGCCGATAAAATCGCAAAGCCAGCGTCTTGGAGTGCTCTTGCTTGGTGTGGGGAAGCCTGATCGAGGGCGAGGGTCGCGCCCTTGCGGGAGAGCCGGGCCAGCGCGCTGGCAGGCACCGGCACGCGGCCATCCAAAAAGAGTGCGTCACAGACGGCGTCAAAAAGACGGACCTGACTCTCCGTCTCCCCAAAGGCGAGGTGCAGTTGAACGCGTCCTTGGAGCAGGCGGATCTGGTGGAGGCCGGGCAGGGCCTGGGGCCAGCGCTCAGCGATCTCCCGCTGGAGACGGACCCAGGCTGGGGGAGAGCTCGGGGGCAACTCCGGCGCCGGGGTGTCTGTCGGACAAACCGTCAGGTAATGCAGCGTGGCGCAGCTGCCGGGAGCTTCAGCAAAGGCCGCGCAGGTGGCGGCAAACCGGTCAAAAGCGAAGGCCGAGTCCAGAAGCACAAAGGAGCCCGCGCGCTGCCACTTTGCGGGGAGCCCCGATGCGCTCAGGTGCCAGGCGGAACCCTGTGAGGCGTCCGAAAACACGAGTGCGATGCTTTCGTCTGCCAGCTCGAAGGAAGCCCGGCGTACGGGCTCCTTCGGGGCGGCGGTTACTTGCGCTTTCTGGCGCTGAACGAATATCCCTTGAGCGTGCGTCCGCCGCGGGCGGCTCCGCCCTGAGGGATGGAGCTTTCGTTAAAGAGAGTCGTGTAAAGGTAGGCAAAGCCCTCGAGCTTGCACCGCGGAATGCTCGTGGAAATGTAGCGCTCAATGGCGCGTACCTGGTCGAGTTCTTCCGCAGTAAAGAGCGTGAAGGCGTCGCCCTCCTGCTGGGCGCGGCCAGTGCGCCCGATGCGGTGCACGTAGTCTTCGGGATGCCCGGGGACGTCGTAATTGATGACGTGCGAAACGCTGGCAATGTCGAGTCCGCGTGCCGCCACGTCGGTGGCGACGAGGACCTCGAACTTTCCAGATTTGAAGCCCTCGAGGGCCTCCACCCGCTCCTTCTGGCTGCGGTCGGCGTGCATGGCCGCCACGGGATGTTTGAGTTCTTCGAGGCGTGCTGCGACACGGTCAGCCATCATTTTTGTGGCCGTGAAGACGATGACACTGTGGTACTGCGTTTTTTCGAGCAGTGCCAGCAGCAGGTCAAACTTCTGGTCGCGTGCGACCGGATAGAGCGCGTGGGTGACCGTCTCGGCTGGAGAACGGCGTTCTCCGATGGAGATGACCTCCGGGTCTTTGAGCACCCACTTGGTGAGGCTTTCGATTTCAGGGGGAAGGGTGGCCGAGAAAAACAGGGTTTGGCGCGCTTTGGGGCAGCGCTCCACGATGCGGCGGACCTGTGGCAGGAAGCCCATGTCGAGCATCCGGTCGACCTCATCGAGCACAAGGTACTCGATGTTGTCCAAGTTGATGATGCCCTCCTGCATAAAATCCAGCAGGCGGCCGGGGGTGGCGACGAGCACGTCGACACCACGCTCGATCATCGCCTTCTGGCTGCCGAAGCCGACACCGCCCTGGACCATGCCGATTTCAACGTCAAAAAAGCGGGCGTAATCCTTGAAGGCTTCTTCGACCTGGGAAGCCAGTTCGCGGGTGGGTTCGAGCACCAGGCAACGCAATTTGCCATGCTTTCCAAGCTTCGAGAGGAGAGGGAGGGCGAAGGCTGCCGTTTTGCCGGTGCCCGTCTGGGCGGAGCCCATGAGGTCGCCGCCGCCGAGAACGATGGGGATGGAGCGGGACTGAATGGGGGTGGGTTCGGAGTAACCCATTGACTGAACGCCGTGCACAACTGCTTCGTGCAAGCCAAAATGCTGAAAATCCATGGTCATGTAACTGTTCTGCTCTGGGAGCTTGGCTTGCGGATGCAGCCTGAAGACTAAACGAGTGAAGGGAGCGGCGCGTCCTCCGGCACAAGCCGGTTGATCTGTGCTGCGGCGTAAGCGGCACCGAAACCGTTGTCGATGTTCACGACGGTGACGCCGCTGCCGCAACTGTTGAGCATGCCGAGAAGGGCCGCGAGCCCCCCGAAACTCGCACCATACCCTACACTTGTTGGAACCGCCACAATTGGTTTGCTCGTTAAGCCGGCCACTGCACTCGGGAGCGCACCCTCCATCCCCGCCACCACCACCAGCACGCTGCACTCCTCCAGTTTGTCGCGCACCGCCAGCAGGCGGTGAATCCCCGCCACGCCCACGTCGTTGACGCGTAGCACGCGGTTTCCAAAAAACTCGAGCGTCACCACGGCCTCCTCCGCCACGGGCAGGTCTGAAGTCCCCGCACAAATCACCCCCACCGTCCCACCGCGTCTGGGCAGGGGAATCCGCTCGATGCTCAGGCAGCGGGCCCGCTCGTGCCAGCGCGCTTCTGGAAACACCGCCGAGAGCGCCTCGTAGTGGGCCGCTGTCACCCGCGTAGCCAGAAACAACCCGTGCGCTTCCACCAACACCGCAGCAATTCCCACCACCTCTTCGGGTGTCTTGCCCGCGCCAAAAACCACCTCGGGAAAACCGCAGCGCCGGTGCCGGTCAGTGTCGACCCTTGCGAAACCTAGATTAACAAAACTCATAAACTTAAATGCGTGCTGGGGCCTGCGTTCCACCGTCCTTGGCCAGCACGTAGCGCATCGGCAGCATTGCAGACTCAAAAAAGCCGTGTCTTTTGTAAAAACGCTGCGCATCCGCATTGAGCCGGTCGGTGAGCAGAGTGATCCGTTTGACGTCCTTTTTGCGGGCGTACTCCAGGGCGTGCTCCAAAAGTCGGCTGCCCAGTCCATGCCCGCGGTATTCTTGCCGAATGATCAGATCTTCCAGCAGGAAGACCACGCCTCCCTCCGCTGTCGAGATCGTAAAGAGGAGGTTAATCATGCCCAAAATTGCGTCGTTTTGCTTGAGCACAAAGATGCGCCCGCGATTGGGCGCCTCCAGTAAAAGCCTCAGCCCGCGCGTCTGCCGAACGGGATCCGGGACAAAGTCTCCTTCCAAGGAAAACAGCTCCATGAGCAGTTCGGTCAACTGCGGAAGATCGTCCAGTGTGGCTTGCTCGATGTGCGGTCCGTCCATTCTTGCCAAATCAAAGCAGGCTGCCGAGTTGTCCGCAAGCGGCTCTTGTCTCCCTTCGCGGGAGGGGAAGGGGAGGCAGGCGAGGCGAGCGGTTGAAAGAAGCAAAACTTTAGCAACTGCTGCAAAAACCGCTTGCCGGATCGGCCAGCAGAGTGCACTTTTCCTACCCCTTCGATTTGGCAAAGCTCGGGTGGTGAAATGGCAGACACGTGCGTTTGAGGGGCGCATGCCGCAAGGCGTGGGGGTTCAAGTCCCCCCCCGAGCACTTTCAGGGCCTCTAACAAACGTTCCTCCCCCAGCGGGGTGAGTCCCAGCCCGTTTCCACAGGGCTAACTTTTTCCTGACTCCCCAGGATTGCTGAAATCTTTCACAGAGGACACAGGGATACACAGGCCAAAGCTACTGGTATTGCTCATTCACTAGATCTGTTACATCTGTGGATACTCCTCTGAATAATGCTCTTGCGGGCTTGTCTTAGAAAACCACGCTACTTTCCCTTCGCGAACTAAGGTGCATTTAACCGGGAACACGCCCTTGGACCGCGGCTTTTTCCGAAGAAAACGAGGCAAGTAGCCTGGTTCTTACCTGCGGAAGCGGTCTCCACGCCTCAAGTGTCAGGCCCGGGCCCGCAGGATCGGTTTCAGCGACACGCTTTCTTTGTTGTCAGTGCTCCCCTGTGCTACCTAATAGTTTTACAGATGATCACGACCTCCAAATTCACGATGCTGGCAGCCGCCGCTTTGTTTGCGGTGTGTTCGGCCCAAGCCGCCGATTCCCACCATGCCGCCGCACCCGGCATTGATGCCGAGGCCGCCCTCAAAAAGCTCCAGGCAGGCAACGCCCGCTTCGCCGCCAAGTCGGAAAGTTCCTCCAAGGCCACGGCCAAGGCGCGCAAGGCCACGGCCAAGAGCCCGCATCCCTTCGCCATTGTGGTCGGTTGCGTAGACTCCCGCACCACCCCGGAGTTTGTTTTTGACCAAAACATTGGTGATTTGTTCGTGGTCCGTACCCCGGGTAATATTGTAGACGACAACGATTTGGGTAGCATCGAGTACGCGGCCGAGCATTTTGGGGCCAAGTTGATCGTGGTGCTCGGTCTCAAGCACTGCCCCTTTGTGGCGGCCGCCGTTGCCGGCCACTCCGCCCCTGGACGCTTGGGCAGCATCGTGCGCGAAATCCGGCCCGCAGTACGGGCCGTAAGTAAGGACGGCGGCGACATCCTGGTAAACGCCGTCCATGAGAACGTCTATCGGACGGCCGACAAGATTTCGCGGAAGGGACAGTTTGGCGAAGCTGCCTCCTCTTTGCGTATCGTTCGGGCCGTTTACGATCCGGACTCCGGGAAGGTGGAATTTCTGAAGTAGTCTTTTTTCCTGAAGAAACCCCTTCAACAAGCAACGCCCGCCGGCACATTGTCTGGCGGGCGTTTTGTTTGTAGCGTTTCAGGGCAGCGTCCGAGCCCTCTTCCCGCGACTTCAACGTTCCAGCCTGCAGAAAAAGGCGTTGGCTGCGGCGGTGGTGTGCGCGGCGAGTGATTCGAGCGACTCATTGCGAAGTTGCGCGATCTTCTCTGCAACCAGGCGGGTATGGGCCGGTTCGCAGCGCTTCCCCCGGTGCGGCGCCGGCGCTAGAAACGGACAGTCTGTCTCCAGAAAGAAACTCCCGGCGGGGAGCCTGGCCGCCGTTTCGTGCACGAGCGCTGCGTTCTTGAAGGTGACAATGCCAGTGAAGGACACGCAGAAGCCCAAGGAAAGCAGCTCCTGAGCTTGCGCCAGCGTTCCGCCGAAGCAGTGGAATACCGCTTTGACCCGCCCGCTGTAGGGGCGCAGGATATGGAGGGTATCTTCCCACGAGTCACGTTGGTGGACGACCACACTGAGCCCGTGTTCCTCCGCAAGGTCCAGTTGCACGCGGAAAAATCTGGCCTGACGGAGTCGGTTTGCTTCCCAGCCAGCTTTCGCCTCGGCCTCTTCTGGCGGTTCCGCAGCACGGTGGTAGTCCACCCCGGTCTCTCCAATGGCCACCACCTTTGGGTGCTCTAACAATCGGCTCAGCGGGGCACGGATGTCCTCGGGCGAGTCGTCCACATAACAAGGGTGGACTCCCACGGCCGCGAAAATCTGAGGGTGCGCCTCCGCCAGCGCCACCGAGCGCAGGCTCGAGGCAAGCGAAGTGCTGATGTTTATAATGCGGCTAACGCCAGCTGCCTCTGCGCGTTCGAGAGCCTGCGGCAGGTCGGCAGCGTAATCTGGAAAGTCTAGATGTGCGTGAGTATCGACAAGCATTGGGCCGCCTCTTTGCGCCGCCTGTGCTACCACTCAATTAAAGAGCCAGCCCAAGTCAGGCCGCCGCCGAAGACCACCAGGAGTATGTAATCGCCCTCCTTCATGCGGCCAGTGCGGTTTGCCTCGTCCAAGGCGATGGCCACCGCCGCCGCGCTGGTGTTGCCGAAACGGTCCAGATTGATGAGAAACCGGTCAAGGGGCAGGCGCATCCGGTCCGCAATAGCCTCGATGATTCGGGCATTGGCCTGGTGTGGGATGATACAGGCAAGCTCCTCCGCGCGGACGCCTCCCGCTTCCAGCACGCGGTTGCCCGCGTCCATCATCGCTGTGACGGCCTGCTTGTAGGTCTCCTTGCCGTTCATCTTGATTGTGTTGAGGCGCAGCGCCGCATTTTCCGCCGTCACCGGCGTGCGGCAGGCCCCCCCGGGGATGTACAAGATCTCCGACTGCCTGCCGTCGCTTCCCATGTGGGTGTGGATCATTCCGCGCGCACCCGGTTTGTGGCGCAAAATGGCCGCACCAGCGCCGTCCCCGAAAAGCACGCAGGTGTTCCGGTCGGACCAGTCCACGATGGTGGAGAGCTTTTCTGCACCGATGACCAGGATCGTCTTGCGGGCGCCCGAGGCGATGAACTGCCGGGCGGTTTCCAGTGCAAAAAGAAAGCCGGAGCAGGCTGCGCTCACATCGAAACAGACAGCGTTTTTTGCCCCAATTTTGGTTTGGACAAAGCAGGCGGTGGAGGGGAAGAACATGTCGGGCGTGACGGTCGCCACGATGATCATGTCGAGTTCTTCGGGGTTGACGCCCGCGTTGAGCAGCGCGGCTTTGGCCGCCTCGGCAGCGAGGTCGCTGGTGGTCTGTTCCGTCGCCGCGATCCGCCTTTCGCGGATGCCCGTGCGGGAGACAATCCACTCGTCGTTGGTTTCGACCAAGCGCTCCAGATCGGCGTTGGAGAGAACTTTTTCCGGAACGTACGAACCGGTTCCAATAATGGAGGCGCTAAGCGAGGACATTAGGGGGCGTGTTGGGTGAGGGACGCTGTGGGAGAAGGGCGCTGCGCGTTGTAGCGGCGCACCTCTTCGATAATGTGCGGGTTGACCTGATTGCGGATCGACTCCGCACCCTGACGGATGGCGTTTTTCACCGCGGTGGGTGAACTGCCTCCGTGCGCAATGATGCAAATGCCGTCGACGCCCAAAAGGGGCATGCCGCCGTATTCGTCGGGACTCGCCTTCTTCTTGATGGTGCGGAAGGCGCCCCTGGCAAGCCAGGCACCGGCCATGCGGACCGGAGAGCGGAGCAGTTCGCTCTTGAGCCAGTGGAGCACCGCCGTGGCGGTCGCCTCAATGCTCTTGAGCACGATGTTGCCCACAAAACCGTCGCACACCACCACCTCCACCGGATTGTCGAACATGTCGTGCCCCTCCACGTTGCCGCGGAAGTTCAAGCCGGAGTTTTTGAGTAACTCGAAGGCCTTCTTGGTAAAGTCGTTCCCTTTAACGTCCTCGGTGCCGATGGACATCAGGCCGATCGAGGGGTTCTGGTAGCCGAGAATGTGCTTTGAGTAGGCCGCTCCCATGATCGCACTCTGCACCAACTGCTCCGGCGTCGGGCTGATGTTTGCTCCCGCGTCGATAATCACAAAATAGTTGGTCTCCGTCGGGATCACCGCCCCGATGGCGGGCCGCTCGATCTCGGGCAGGGTGCGCAGCTTGATGTGGCAGGTCGCCACGGCCGCTCCCGTGTGACCGGCGCTCACCAGTGCCTGGGCCTGCCCGGATTTGACCAGTTCCACCGCCCGCGAAATGGACGAATCCCGCTTTTTGCGCACAGATTCAGCGGCCCCGTCGGTCATGTCCACCACCTGCGATGCATGGACCAATTCAATGCGGGGGTCTGAAAAAGCCAACCGCTTGAGCTCCGCCTCAATGCGGGGTTGGTCGCCGACGAGAAAAAGCTTGGTGAGAGCATCATACTCTCGGAGGGCTAGGACGGCTCCTTCCACAAGGTTTTGGGGGGCGAAATCGCCTCCCATGGCGTCGAGTGCGATTCTCATGATGGGGACATCCAAAAAGCGGACAGAACTGAAAGTTTTTATCCTAGGCTAAAGATTCCGGGGAATCGCCAAAAAAAATGCAGTCCGGCGGGCCGGGTGGTATTTGCCACAAAGCCGGTGAGGGGAGCAAAAAGTACTCCTGAACGAAAGAGCGCTTCAGCGCTTAAAGCACTTGCTCCGCCTGCTGGGCAGCCTCCGCCGAGTTGTCGAAATAAAACAACCGCCGGCGCGCGGGCGCTGGCGGTTGAAGAACCTGCTGCGGACGGGGTTTTAGACCCCGGCCACCGTCAATACCTGGCGATCGCGGTAGTAGCCGCAAGAAGCACAGGCACAGTGGGAACGCGTTGCCGCCCCACATTTTCCACAGCGTGCGAGCTGCGGTGCGTGCCAGCGGTTTGCCGCCTTGCGGGTACGCAGGCGCATCTTCGACATTTTTCTCTTTGGAACTCCCATAAATTTGAGCGGCTAGAATTAAAACTTGAGGCGGTCCAGCGCCGTCCACACGGGTTTTGGCTTTTCGGGTTGAGGCACTTCCTGAGGAGCAAGGGCTGCTCCCCCACAGGGCTTCAATCCGTTCCAGTCGCAGTGCGGATGGGCGGGAAGGGCAAGGAGGATGTCCTCTCTCAGATTCTCTGTCAAGTCTACCTGCTCCAATCCGTGCAATTCTATCTGGCACGCAAAATCAGGAATCCGGATTGGGTATTCAAAACTCTCCAGACAGGCCACGCAGTCGACTCGAAAGGCGGTTTCCAGCCGGCCGGTGGCAAAGAGGCCGCCGTCGCTGAGGCCGACGTCCAGCGCGTAGTGCAGTGGCGCCACAGGGACGGTTTGCGGATCATTTACGTCCAGCACGGCGGCGGGCTCGGTGCCTTCGAAATGCTTTCCTTCGGGTGGGATTTGCAGGGTGTGTATTTTCATGGCGGTCGCTTAAATTCATTCCGGCGCGCAGCCGGCTAGGAGACAGGGGGGGGATTCCCGGGGAGAGCCTCTTCCTTGTGGCTGGCTGAACCCCCGCCAACCTTGGCGAAGCGGCTGGCTAAAGCCGACTGCACGCACTTTGGCACAAAACGGCCCACATCTCCACCAAGGCGCGCAACTTCTTTGACCAGCCGGGAGGAGAGGTAGGTGTACTCT
>CAMCIN010000033.1 GCA_945874745.1 Akkermansia muciniphila
GGTGAATCCCGGCAAGGCAGCGGCCTTCAATGTGGTGGCGGGCGGGACGGCGCCCTTCACCTACCAGTGGCGTAAAAACGGGGTGAACATCTCCGGAGCCACTGCGGCCACCTACACCGTTGCATCCGCGCAGGCGGCCAACGCCGGCACCTACGATGTGGTGGTCAAGAACGCCGCAGGGAGCGCGACCAGTGCGAGTGCTACATTGGGCGTCAACACTGCGGCGAGCATCGTGACGCAACCGACTGCGCTCACGGTGAACCCTGGCGTGGAAGCGATTTTCAAGGTGACTGCGGCGGGGACAGCGCCGCTGACCTACCAATGGCGCAAGGGCGGAATCGCGCTCACCGGGGGGACGGGGGCCAGTTACGCGATTCGGTCGGCGCAGGGAAGCGATGCGGGCAGTTATGACGTGGTGGTGGGGAATATGGTGGGGAGCTTGGTGAGCAGCACGGCGAAGCTGGTGCTCAACGTCGCGCCGACGATCACGGTGCAACCGGTTGGAGGCGTGCTGAATTTGGGGGTGAGCAAGACGTTGAGTGTGACCGCCACCGGCACAGCACCGTTGAGCTACCAATGGCGCAAGAACGGTACGCCTGTGGCGGGGGCGGTGGGCGCGACCTATGCGCTCGGGGCGGTGCAGGCGGCAAGCGCGGGCACCTACGACGTGGTGGTGGGCAACATGGCGGGGAGTACGAGCAGCGCGGCGGCTGTGGTCTCGGTGAATGCGCCGCCGGTGATTACGGTGCAACCGGGAAGCTTGACGGTGGCGGTTGGCGGGACACTGAGTCTCAGCGTCACGGCCAGCGGGAACGGGACGCTGGCGTACCAGTGGAGAAAGAGCGGGGTGTCCATTGCCGGAGCGACGGGTGCTTCTTATGCCGTGGCGGTGGCGCGTG
The DNA here is from genome assembly GCA_945874745.1 of Akkermansia muciniphila. Taxonomy (GTDB): domain Bacteria; phylum Verrucomicrobiota; class Verrucomicrobiia; order Chthoniobacterales; family Chthoniobacteraceae; genus Chth-196. Next base: position 900 of record CAMCIN010000033.1, read on the forward strand.
CGTCTGATGCGGGCAGTTATGACGTAGTGGTCAGGAACGCTTACGGAAGTGTGACAAGCCTCGCGGCGCCGGTCACGCTGGGCGCGCCTGCGGTGGCGCCGAGGTACCGGTATGTCGCGGGCACCTTTAGCTGGACGCAGGCCAAGGCGGATGCCGAGTCCAAGGGCGGGCATTTAGCGACGATTACGAGCGAGGCGGAGTGGAATGAGGCTGCATCGCAGTTGGGAGCAGACATGAGCAAGGTGATGTGGTTGGGAGCCTACCAGTCGCCCGGAGCAGCAAGTTTAACGGGAGGCTGGCGTTGGCTCACAGGCGAACCCTGGAGCTACGCCTCATGGGCGGTCGGGGAACCCAATGGCGAGTCTGGGAGTTTATACCGAAACGGCGCCTATGCACATGTGAATCATCCTTATTGGATTGGAATTTACGGACGCTGGAATGATGGCCCGGTTGACCATGGCACCGATGGTTACCTTCTTGAAATTGAGGCGCCCGAAATCACCTCGCAGCCGGCATCCCTGACCGTCATTACGAGCAGTTCGGCCGCGTTCTCCGTCGCCGCCTTTGGTGGAATCCCTCTTTCCTACCAGTGGCGTAAAAACGGCGTTGCCATCGCCGGAGGAACGCAAACTGCGTTCAGCCTGCCCTCCGCGGGTATCGCCGACGCGGGCAGCTACGACGTGGTGGTGACCAACTCCAAGGGCAGCGTCACCAGCGCCGTCGCCACCCTCGTGGTGAACAGCCCTCCCGTGGCAATCACCGCGAACCCTGTCGGAGCAGCGCTCAATGCCGGGGCAACGGCGACGTTTACCATATCTGCGACCGGAGCCGACCCGCTGCGCTACCAGTGGCGCAAAAACGGGGTGCCCATCACCGGTGGCACGGCGGCCTCCCTGGTGCTGCGCGAAGTCCAAACGGCCGATGCAGCCACCTACGACGTTGTCGTGAGCGACGCCTCCGGGAGCGTCACCAGCACAGCCGCCGTCCTGGCGCTCAACGTCTCCCCGACCCTCGACTCCCAACCCCTCTCCGTGGCCGTCAACCCGGGCGCACCCGCCACCCTTGCCGTGACGGTTTCCGGGACCGGGCCGATTTCCTACCAGTGGCGCAGGGACGGCGTGCCCCTCGCAGGCGGCACCTCGGCCACCCTTTCGCTGGCCGCGGCGCAACCCGGCGATGCCGGGCTCTACGATGTGGTCAGCACCAACGTGGCGGGAAGCGTCACGAGTGCGGGCGCCCGCATCGAGCTCAACACCCCGGTGAATTTTTCGGCCCAGCCGGCCCCGGTTGCCCTCAATCCCGGCGGCGCCGGGGTGCTGAGCGTGGCGGTCTCGGGCACGGGACCGTTCGGCTACCAGTGGCGTAAGAATGGCGTGCCGATTGCGGGCGCGACCTCGGTAAGCCTGTCCTTCGCAAATGCGCAGACCACCGACGCGGGGAGCTACGACGTGGTGGTGAGCAATGTCGCGGGCAGCAGCACCAGCGCCGCCGCGCTGCTCACGTTGAACACGCCCGTGTCGATTGCAGCACAACCGCAGGGCGGCGCGTTTAATCCGAATGCGCCCCTCAGCCTTGTCGTGACGCCGGCGGGCAGCGGCCCCTTCACCTACCAGTGGTTCAAGAACGGTTCGCCCGTTGCGGGGGCCACCACCGCGGCGTTTACGCTTTCCGAGGTGAAGGCAGCGGACGCGGGCAGGTACACCGTTTTGGTGGGGAACATCGCGGGAAGTATCACCAGCGCGGAGGCGGACGTCTCGTTGAACGCACCCGTCAAAATCACCGCCCAGCCTGTCGCGCTGACGGTCTCCTCCGGAATGCCCGCCACCTTTGCGGTGACGGCCGAAGGCACTGGGCCGCTGACCTATCAGTGGCGTCGCAACGGCGCTCCCGTGGCGGGCGGCACTGCTGCGTCTTTTGCCATCGGCGCAGCACAAGCGGCCGACGGGGCGTCCTACGATGTGCTTGTGGGCAATGTGGTTGGGAGCGAGACCAGCAGCACAGTCACCCTTGTGGTGAATGCAGGCGCCATCCTCACGAGTCAACCGGTGGATACCGTTGCGAACCCCGGAGCCTCGGTCACCTTCAGCGTGGTGGCCACGGGTGCGGGGCCGATCACTTACCAGTGGCGTCGGGACGGCGCGCACATCGCGGGGGCGACAGGCGCTTCTTTGACGCTCTCCTCTGTGCAGGCCTCTGACGCTCGGAGTTATGACGTGGCGGTGACCAATCCCGCGGGGAGCGTGGTGAGCCGGGTTGCCACCCTCGCGCTGAATACGCCGCTGAGCATCGCAACGCAGCCGCAGGCGGTGACGGTCAACCAAGGCGCCGCATTCAGCCTGGGCGTGGCGGCGACTGGTACCGGGCCGATCTTGTACCAGTGGCGCAAGGGGGGAGTCCCCATCGCGGGCGGCACGGGCGCATCGTACGCGCTCGTGGAGGCGCGGGTGACGGATGCGGGCAGTTACGACGTGGTGGTGAGCAACCCGGTTGGCAGCGTGAAAAGCCTTGCCGTGGTGGTGGGGGTGAACGCGGCGGCGACCATTTCGCAGCAGCCTGTGGGAGTTTCGGTGGAGCTCTATTCGCCGCTTAATCTGCGGGTAACTGCGTCGGGGACGGGCCCGTTCAGCTACCAGTGGCGCAGGAATGGCGTGCCGATTCCGGACGCGGTCGAGGGGGTTTACACCAACCCAGCCGCCGGCCCCGGAGATGGGGGCAGCTACGACGTGGTGGTCACCAACGCAGTCAATAGCGTCACGAGCGCTTTGGTGACGGTGGTGGTGACGGAGGTGCCCAACAAGGTGTATCCGGTGACGATTACCAAACAGCCTTCACGCGCGCTGGTCCAGCCAGGGGCGCCGTTGAACCTGCGGGTGAGCGCGGTGGGCACCGGGCCCCTGGCGTACCAGTGGTACCGCAACGGGGTGGCGCTGGCGGGCGCAACGGAGGAGCGGTACACGGTGGCTTCTTCGGGCGCGGTGGAGATGGGCGTGTATTGTGTGCGGATTTCCAATGGAGCGGGGGCGCTCTTGAGTGACAAGGTGCAGGTGGCGGTAGCTGGAGCGCCGGGGATTGTGAAGGATCCAACGTCGTTCACCGACTTGGGAATCAGCACTCCCGTAACGCTGGTGGCAGTTGCCAAGGGGAGTTTGCGGTTCAACTACGCATGGAAAAAGGACGACGGCACAAGCGTTTCCAGTGGCGCAATGGAGGCGAGCGCTACGGGGGTGGAGATCCCGCTGAAGTTGGTAGCAAGCGGCACCACGATGGGCTCCTACCGGTTGGTGGTATGGAACCAGTACGGCAAGGAGGAAAGCGCGCCGGCCACTGTCGAGTTGGCATTGCGCTCGACGCGTTTGCTGCGTCACGGTTGGACCAAGCTTTTGGATCCGACAGTCTACAAGCCTGGAACGAGTATGCTGGTGGGAACGTTTCCGACGAAGGAGGTGACGCTGGATGACACGCTGGTTGTCTCCTTTGGCTCTGTGGACACGCACACCTATGAGTGGGGCTATGCAACGCTCGGCTCAAACACGACCAGAGTGGTGCCCGGCCAGACAAAGCCCTACTTGGCGCTCCAGCAGGTGCCCGGCATTTCCCTTTCGAGCGCTTACATTTTGCATTTGAAAATCACCGCAAAAAAGACCGGAGCCTCCCTGACCCTCAGGTTCACCACCACGACGTTCAAGGCGGGCGCAGGCAAGGCGCTGCCTCCGGTTGGGATCGCAGTGGACCTCAACGACGCCTACGTGCCGGGCGGCGGCTCGGGCAACTTTGGTGTGGCGCTTACTGCAAACGGTTCCCAGTACGGTTGTACGTTTCACTGGTACAAGCAGGGCCTGTTGGGCGCGGCAACCTTTCTTGCGACCAATTCCACCGGCTTCTTCTCGGTGCCCGGTGCAAAAAGCACCGACGATGCGGACTACTTTGTCGTGGTGGTGGACGCCTTGGGGCGGACCGTGGAAAGCAAGCATGCCCACCTCTGGGTGTTTGTGGACGGCGACTAAACGAAACCAGCTTTTTAAGATCAGCCCATGAACAGCGTCGTCTCCTACATCAACAGCTCGGTCCGCAACCTGGCCGTCTTTGACTTGAACCGCTCCTCCGGCCAGTACGCCAAGAGCGTGGCCAAGATTGCCAGCGGTTCGCGGCTGGTGGAGACTTCGGAAGACCCGGGCGCCTACGCTGTTTCGTTGAAGCTCAAGTTTTCAGCCCGGGCGCTGGACGCGGTGCAGAAGGGCCTGCTCAACGCGCAATCCTTTCTTCAAGCGCAGGAGGACGGGTTGTTGGAAATCGGTAGCGCGGTGGAGCGGATGAACGAGCTGGCCACCCTGCTCCAAGACCCCACCCGGAGCGCCGGTGACGCGGATGCGAGCATTCTGGAAATAAACCAGCTCCGGGAGGAGATCGTAAAGGTGCAGGGAGACAGACTCAACGAGCAGAGGCTGTTTGTGAACTACCTGGGTGAAACCACCGACCCGCTGAGTGTGCGGCTTGGGGATTCGGGACAGACGTTGGATTTGACGCGTTCTGACTTTAGTGCGGGAAACTTTTCGAATGCGTGGCTCTTTGTGCTGGGCACGGAATCGCCCTATGTGGGCATCGGCACCGACACGCGGGAGGGATTGGCGGCGTTCGGGCAGAGCGGTTTTGACATGCTACTGGAGTCGGTCACCACCATGCTGGCGACCAATGGGGCGGAGCAGAGCCGGGTGTTGCACGCCTTGGACCAGGCGCGCACCCGGGGTGGGAATCTGGAGGCTGCTGGCAGCCGGGTGTGGGATGTGGACGTGGCGCGGGAGGTGACGCGCCTCGGGCGGACGAGCATCCAGATGGACGCGTCGCGGGCGGTCATGACGCAGGCCAACGTGTTGGGGGACCTGGCGCTCCGGCTTCTCGGAGGGTAGTCCAAGCTCGGGGCCTGATCGTTCCGGAGAGAGCGGGCAGTCATCCACAGATTGCTCAGATTTCCGCAGATGTTTTTCTGGGTTCCACTCCGCTGTCAGCGGGCGATCTAGGAGATCTGCGGCGCGTCACCCAAAGCTGCCAAAGTTTCGCATAGCGCGAGGGGCGCTCTCGCTCCCGGAGGGGGCGGAGAGAGTGAGTTGGGCGGCAGCGAGGCTTTGCGGGCGCCCCCGGTCCTTTCCAACGAGAGCGACGGCACGCGCACAGCGGGACGGTTTCGCGTCCGGGGCGGGCGATCGTTTTTGGAGAGACCGGTGGCGGCGCTCGCGGGGCTGGCTTGCCGACCGTCAAGGCTCAGGCCAGTTTCCGAAGTGTCCTGTCTCGCTTCTAGGAAGCTCTCAACCACTGAATGTAGCCGAATGATATGAGACGATCAGAGCAACTGTAGCGCAACCGCAAGCTGGACGGAGCGTTGGGATTAGGTCCCCTTACTCGGGCAATCCGCTACTTCGGTTGGGGCGCGGGCTTGGCGTCCAAGTTGGTGGTGAGCGCGCCGCCGGCCAGCGGCACGGGGGCGCCGCCGACGGGAACTTCGACCCCGGCGCTCCAAAGCACACCGTTTGTCACCAAGCGGCGTTGCCCTTCCACCCCCCAGTTCCGGTGCAGATCGCAGCCGGTAAACGCAAAGCTGCGCCCGCCACCGGGCCGCTGGTACCCCCAGGCCACCAACTCCGGTCGGCCCGCGTATTGCTTGGCGTCGGCTGTCGAACGGGACTTGTCGGGCACCGCCCCGGAAAGCAGCGGGATGATGTCGGGCGAAAAGTGGAGGTTGTAGAGCCAGCCGTCAAAGGGGGCGGCAAAGGGGCTCACCCCGCCAAGGACGGGATGCTTGGCAAACTCGTTGAACTCCATGTCCCAGTGGCCGCGGCAGCCGATGTCCTTCTGCCAGACGCCCCCGATCCAGGAGCGGATCTCCTCGGCCCGTGCCTCGGGGACGTCCACGGCTTGGTGGAGCATGACCAACCCCGTGCCGGCTTGGACGAGATCCTTGATGCGGTTCCATTTGGCTTCCTCCAAAAAGGGCAGTTTGGGGCCGCCATCGGCGTAGACGACCACGGCCTTGGCGTCCTTAAAGACCGCCTCGTTTTTGGGCCAGCCGTCGGCGACCAGCACGGGCCAGACGCCTGGAGTCTGACGCAGCCATTCCGCCAGCAGGGCGCAGCCGGCAAAGTACTCGTGTTGTCCCGCCTTGTTGGAGGTGCTGCCGGCGAGGAGGATGATCTTGGAGAGGGCGGGGTTGGGGGAGTCGGCTTCGAGGGGGATTTTGCGCTGTTCCTCTGTGAGTTCGGCGCGGGCCGGAAGGACGGGGGCCAGAGTGGCCGCCAGCAGGAGGGCGAACAGCGAGGAAGCAGAGCGTTGGGGGGAGGCGGTTTTTTTCATGCGAAGAGGTCGTGGACCACTCGGCCGTAGACATCCGTGAGGCGGTAGTCGCGGCCGGCGTGGCGGAAGGTGAGGGCTTCGTGGTCGAGGCCCAGGGCGTGCAGCAGGGTGGCGTGGAGGTCGTGCATGTGCACTTTGTTGGCGACAGCATGGTGGCCGTATTCGTCCGTTTCCCCGTAGGCCACGCCTTTCTTAAAGCCGCCGCCGGCCACCCAGATGGAGAACCCGGCGGGGTTGTGGTCGCGGCCGGTGCCGTTTTTCTCCGCGTAGGGGGTGCGGCCAAACTCACCGCCCCACCAGACGATGGTGTCCTCGAGGAGTCCCCGTTGTTTGAGGTCGGCGAGCAGGCCGGCGACCGGGCGGTCGACGGCGGCGGCATGGTCGCCGTGCTTTTTGAGGTTGGAATGCTGGTCCCAGGCGGGGTTGTTGGTGTTGTCGCCGTAGTTGACCTGGACGAAGCGGACGCCGGATTCACAGAGGCGCCTGGCGAGGAGACACTGGCGGCCGAAGTTGTCGGTGGGGGCGCGGCCGATGCCGTAGAGGGCGAGGGTTTCGGGGGATTCGCCGTCCATACCGAGGACCGAAGGAGCGGAGTCCTGCATGCGCCAAGCCAGTTCGTAACTTTGGAGGACAGCGTCCAGTTCGGATTCGCCGGGTTTTTGGCGGAGTTGCTCGGCGTTGAGTTCGCGGAGTAGGTCGAACTGGCGCCGGGCTTCGTCCTGCGTCCGGGCGGGGCGCAGGTTGCCGATACTGGCGTCCTTTGCGGCGATGCCTGCGCGGCCGATGGGCGTGCCCTGGAAGACGGCGGGGAGGAAGGCGTTCCCGTAGTTGCGCGGGCCGCCGTTGCCAAGGCTTGGGCTGATGGTCACAAACCCCGGCATGTTCTGGTTTTCGGAGCCAAGGCCGTAGTTGATCCAAGCCCCCATGGAGGGGCGCACAAAGGTGGTCGTGCCTGTGTGCATAAAAAGCGTGGCGGGTCCGTGTGCGATCCCCTCGGTGTGCATCGAGCGGATCACACACAGGTCGTCCAGATGCGCGCACATTTCCGGGAACAGGCTGGAGCCCCAGAGGCCGCTTTCCCCGTGCTGGGAAAAGTCCCAGAGGGGCTTCATGACGCGCTGTTGCGGGCTTTTGCCTGTTTTGGCGAGGGAACGCAGGTCGGCGAAGTCGAGCAAACGGCCGTCCTCAGCAGCCAGCTTGGGCTTGTGGTCGAAGGAATCCACGTGGCTGACGCCGCCCTGCATGAAGAGGAAAATGATCCGTTTGGCGCGGGCGGTGTGCTTGAGGAGCGGGGCGGGGGAGTTTTCCCCGGAGGCGAGTCCCGCCATGGCGAGGGAGCCGAAGCCGCAGCCCAGGGTCTGGAGCGCGCGTCTGCGCGAGAAGAGAAGCGGGTTCATGGGGGAGGAGTGTCTGGGGGGCGTGCCTGTTTTCAGGGGGAGCGTCTAGTCAAGATAGCGGAAGTCCAGGGAGGCAAAAAGGGCCTGGTGAATCTGCCTCCAGCCTTGTTCCGGGGTGGGGGCGGTCTGCAGGAAGCGCTGGAAGAGGGTGGTTTCCTTTGCGGAAGGAGGGCGTCCCAGCAGGCGGAGGCAGGCGGCGTGCAGGCGGGCTTGGGCGTCGCCTTCTGTGGCAAGGGTCAGGGCGCTTGCGGCCTCGGCTTGTTCCGCAACAAAGGGGCTGTTAAGGAAGAAAAGCGCCTGGGGGGCCACGGTGCTGGAGGTGCGCTGCCCGATGGGTTGGTTGATGTTTCCAAAGTCGAAGATTTCAAAGAGCTCGAGCCTCTTGTTGCGGAAGGCCGGGGTGTAGAAGCTGCGCCGCACGTCCTTGTAGACATAGTTGTACTCTATGTTCTGCGCTGAGAAATTGTTGGCGTCGACGTCACCCGCCCCCTCGATGTTTGGTCCGCCAACCTGCAAGTCCAGCCTGCCCGCCCCCAGCAGGAGCGAATCCCGTATTTGCTCCGCGCTGAGCCGGCGCCGGTTGGCGTGGGAGAGCAGCCGGTTGTCGGGATCCTGGGCGGTGGGGGCCTGCGCGGCCTGCTGCCAGGTGCGGCTCAGGACGATGGCGCGCACCAGTTTTTTGAGGCTCCAACCCTCGGCCACAAAGCGGGAGGCGAGGTGGTCGAGCAGTTCCGGATGCGTCGGGGCCTCCCCGGTGGTGCCGAAGTTGTCGACGGTGCGTACCAGTCCACTTCCGTAGAGCCAGGTCCAGACGCGGTTGACCAGCACCCGCGCGGTGAGCGGGTTGTGGTCCGAGGTGACCCACTCGGCCAACTCCATGCGGCCACTCTGTTCCGGTGGCAGCGCGGGCTGGCCGCCCACGAGCGCGACCTGAAGAAAGCCCCGCGGTACTTTTTCTCCCCGTTGGCGTTCGATTCCGCGCACCCGGATCTGGGTGTCGCCGACCTGCGGGTCGTCGTAGACGGCCATGGTCTGGGTGCGTGCGGGCCCGTCTGCGCTTAGCTTTTTGAGCTGGGCCTCCAGTGCCGCCAGCTCCTTGCGCGCAGCGGCCTGCGGCGAATCGTCGCGTTTCGCCGTTTTGGGGGTTCCCGGAGCCTCTTTGCCCGGGGCTTTTTGGGCGTTTTCCGGCAGGAACTGCAGGGCGTCCACCGCGACATAGCCGGTGGTGCCCTCGTTGGAGATGAGCACGTAGCCGGCGCCGTCCTTTTCAAAGCGAAACTTTCCGAGCGAAACAAAGTGGCCTTCCACCAAGGGCGTCTCGGTCTGGTCGACAAAAACGGAGTCCTCCCCGTCGGCATGGAGGATGTTGATGCGGACGTTTTTCGCGCGGTTGGGGGAGTGGGCGTAGGCGAGGCGTACTTCGTAACGGCCGGTGGCGGGGAACGTGGGCGAGAAGGTGAGGGTTTTCTCCCCTTTACCCTTGTTGTCGTCGGTGACATAGCCCTGGCCGATAAAGTTGCGCACGTAGGTGGAGGGCTTCCAGAAGCCGACCACCTTGGCGTCGGAATCGTCGAGGACGATTCCCGCGAGTTGGCTTGGATCCAGGGGCGTGCCGGCGGTGGTTGTTTCAACGCTGGAAGCCTTGGCTTTTTCGGCGAGGGCGCTCTTGGCGGTCTCGATTTGCGCCCGCAGCTTCGCCATTTGCCCTTCGTGCTGGCGGAGGAGTTCTTCCTGGGGGCCCTCCGCAGGGAGGGGCTGGACGATCCAGCGCGCCACGTTGTCCGTGTAGTTAAAGAGGGTGCGGGTGGAGGCGAAGATGCCGGCGAGCGCGTAGTAGTCGCGCTGGCTGACGGGATCGAATTTGTGGTCGTGGCAGCGTGCGCAGCCGAGGGTTTGGCCGAGAAAGGCGCGGCCCACGGCCTCGATTTGCTCATCGATGACGTCAAAGCGCAGCTGCTGCTTGTCTTGTTCCTCGTAGTTGGTGGGGCCCAGGGAGAGGAAGGCAGTGGACGCAAGCTGGCGGCGGCGCTCGGCGGCGGAGTTGCTTGGAAGCAGGTCCCCGGCGAGGTGTTCGCGGATGAGTTGCTTGAGGGGGACGTCCGCGTTGAGGGATTCGAGCACGTAGTCCCTGAAGCGCCAGGCGTCCTTGAAAAGCAGCGTGCGTCCGCCGCCGCTGGACTCCGCAAAGCGGGTGATGTCCAGCCAGTGGCGGCCCCAAGCTTCGCCGAAGTGGGGGCTGGCCAGCAGCGCGTTCACGAGTGAGGTGACGGCCGCCTTGCGGTCTTGGGCGGCGTCCTTGAGGAAGGCGTCCAGTTGTTCGGGGGAGGGCGGCAGGCCGACCAGGTTGTAGTAGAGGCGGCGTGCCAGCACCGGCAGAGGGGCGTCCGGCGCGGGGACAACCCCGGCGTGCTCCATGGCGGCCAGCGTGAAGCGGTCCAGTTCCGAGCGGGGCCACTCCGTTTGGGCGACCTTGGGAGGGGCGGGCTTCTGGACGGGGGCGTAGGACCAGAATTTGCGACCCGCTTCGAGGCTCATGCCGGTTTGTTTCTTAACCATGGGTGCCTCGGCCCGGGGGTCTGGCGCCCCCATGCGCACCCATTCCTCCAGCACCGCGATTTCCTCCTTGGGCAGGCGCTGCTTCGGGGGCATCTGCATGTCCCGGTTGGCGTAGTGAACGGCCTCCACCAGGAGGCTTTTTTCCGGAGCGCCCGGATGTGCCGCCGGCCCGGAATCCCCCCCTTTTAGCCAGCCTTCCTTGGAATCCAGCCGGAGGCCTCCCTTGATTTTGTGCTCGGCGCTGTGGCACTCGTAGCAGCGCTCCACCAAAACGGGACGCACCTTTTTTTCAAAGAAGTCCACCCCCGCATCCGCTCCGGCGAAGGGGGCGGATGCGAGCCAAAGAGCAACTGGCAGGATGGGGGGGAGCTTCGGCATGGCCGCGAGGAGGGGGAGGCTCGCTGTGCTGCTGTGCTATTTCTGGGGCTCCGAAGAGCCTTCCGCCAGTCCGAGGGCCCAGCGGATGCCGCCCAGAATGTGCTTCTGGAACCGCTGCGCGACTTCGGGGCCGTTGAGTCGGTTGGGGATGTTGGCGTCGTCGTCCCAGACGTCTTCCCGGTGGCCGAGCGAGGTGTAAAACACGCGGCCCTTGCCCTCGGAACGCACCCACGACACTGGGAAGTGCGCGGCTGTACCCTGGTCCGGCCTGCCATCCATGGGGATTACCGTGGAGGCGAAGATGTCGCGCACGCGGCTGCGGTCGTAGCTGCGGATACGGTACATTTCTTCCTTGGCGATCGACCAGGGGGAGGGAATGCCGGCAGCAGCCGGATGGGCGGCGTCCAGGGCGGTCAGTTCGATGGCGGCCTGGCCCCCGTGGGTTTCAAACTCCCCGCCGAGCATCGAAATATAACCGGGAAACTTGTGGAGGGTGTCGCTGGCGGAGTGCATGGCCATAAAGCCGTGCCCTTTTTGAACCCATTGCACGAAGCCTTCCTTGTCCGGAAGCGGCAGGTCGCCGGTGGTGTTGGCAAAAATGACGCCATCGATTTTTTTGGCTTCCAGTTCGGCTGGAGCGAGGCGTGCGAGGGCGGTGGCGATTTCCTTGTCCAACTGGTCCCTGGCGGCCTTCGCCTGAGCGTCGATTTCAGGCGTCCACTTGGTCATGGCTTCCTCGAAGCGCTTGGTGTCGGCTTCGAAGCGTTTCTTGGCGTTTTCGTCCGCATTCGGGGCAAGAGCCCGGGGCGCGTTGGGCTTGCGGGGGACGGTGATGTCGGGCTGCTGGATCTTGTCGACGATGGTGAAGGCTTTCGATTCGTCGGCCAGCTTCTGGAGGATCTTTTCTGCCGAAGCGATGGAACTGTGCCGGAAGCCGGTGGTGACCGTGACCAGAACGATCCGCTTGGGCTCTTCCGCGGCTTGGAGCGTGGAGGAAAAGAGGGGGGAATGCGCTGCGGCAAGGCCCGAGAATAGGAGGAGAGCGAGGGAGCGACGGGAAGCGTGAGCTAGGGGAGGTAGTTGCATATTCTTAAGGGTAAACCCGGGGAGGAGGGCGTCTGGTAGACAAAAGTTTTTTCAGCAGCCCACTTAAGGGTTAGGATGACTCCATGGAACCACCCGCCGAGTCCACAGGATTAGAGGTGCGCAGCTATTTTGTGCGCGGCCGCAACGCGCTTGTGACGCGGGCGCCCTTGGGAGATTTGTACATCGACTACTATCTGCACCAGGGGCAACTGGGGAGGCAGCACTCGATTTTGCACGACAGCATGCTCAAGGAGGCGCTGGCTGCGTGCCTCCTCCACGGTGCCTCGCGCCCGTGGAACGAATCCATCGCCTGGACGCTGCACTGGGAGGCTTTGGAGCTGAATTTGTTCGTCAACTGCGAAAACCCTACCGGCCGGGTCGTCGGACAGTTGTTCACCGAGGACGTCAAAAAGACGGGGCGGAACCTGTTTTGCGCGGATGTGGCCCGGGCCCGCTCTTCCCCGAGCCGCAGCGTGGTGGAGTTTGAGGGAGGGACGGTGCTGGAGGCGGTGGAGTGGTTTTACCTGCAGAGCGAGCAGCGGCCTGCGCGCTTTTTCGAAGTGGAGCCTGAGGATTTTGTGATGGTTTCGGCCCAGCCCGACTGTGAGGAAGGCTGGATTGAGGGGCTCACTCTGGAGGCGGTGCGGCAACTGGATTCCACCGAGACGCTCAGCTTGCTTGAAAAGCGGCTTTACCGGTGGGAATGCGGCTGTTCGCAGGAGCGGATGCTGCAGATTTTGGCGTCAGCGATGAGGGGGGATCCGGAGGCGCTTTTCGGGGCGGACGCCTCGCTGCGGATGAGCTGTCCCCGGTGCGGGACGCGGCACGTGGTGACCCGGGAGAGTTTGGAGGCGTACGCAGCCAGCCAGGGGTAGTTTTATGGAAGTGGCCCAACGCTTTGGAGGGATGGCGCGGCTGTACGGGCATGCGGGTCTGGAGCGTTTGCTGCGCGCCCACGTTTGTGTGGTGGGCGTGGGCGGGGTGGGATCCTGGACTGTGGAAGCGCTGGCGCGTTCGGGCGTCGGTTCGATCACCATGATTGATTTGGACGAGGTCTGCATCACGAACATCAACCGGCAACTGCCTGCCCTTGAGGGGACAGTGGGCAGGCCAAAGGTGGAGGTGCTTGCGGAACGCATTGCGGCGATTCATCCGGGCTGTGTGGTGCGGGCGGAGCAGGAGTTTTTCACGGAGGCCACAGCTGCCCGGTTTTTGGCGGAGCCGTACACCTGGGTGATCGACGCGATTGACGTGCCCAAAAACAAGTGCCTGCTGATCGCTTCCTGTAGGGAGCGGGGGGTGCCGGTTTTGACGGTTGGCGGGGCCGGGGGGCGCCGGGACGCGACGGCGGTGCGGGTGGAGGATCTGGCCCACAGCGGCCATGACGCCCTGCTGCGCGTGGTCCGGCGGGAGCTGCGGCAGGACTATGGATTTCCCAAGGAGCAGGCGACAGCCTTTGGCGTGCCGTGTGTTTACTCGCAGGAGGCACCCTTTTTTCCGTGGGCCGACGGGTCGGTGTGTGACCGGAAGGAGGAGGGGTCTCCGCTAATGATAGATTGTGCGAGTGGGTTTGGGGCGGCGACTTTTGTCACTGGGGCTTTTGGGTTTGCCGCGGCGGGGGAGGTGGTGCGGCGGATTGCCGTTGAGCAACCGGAGGGGCGGCGCCGGTGAAGGGGGCGGAGAACAGGGTTACGCGGGTGAGGGCGCTTTTTTGCGTGGCGTGGCTTGTGTTTGGGCTGGCGGCGGCGGGCTGTTCCCGGGCGCGCACGGTGCAGGAACATTCCCCCGCGCTGGTGTTGGAGCATCTGGAGGCGAAGGGCAGCAAGGCGGTGTATTTTACAGGGGCAGCCTTTGGCGGCTTGGTGGCAAACCCGCCCGGGTGGCTGGCGCTGGAGGACCGGAATTTTGCATCGCCCCGGGTGCGCTCGATGGCGCAGGCGGCGTTGGATCCGAAGTTGTTTAGGCAACTAGATCGGCAGGAACGCTTTGAAGTGCTGCTTCTCGCCGGGGACCCCGTCCGGTACCGCCCTTTGCAGGAGCATTTGTTGCGGACGCGCGACTGGACTCTGGAATGGGTGGATCCCTGGTGCCTTCTGTACCGGCGGGGGAGGACAGAGGAGCTGACGCTGGAAGCAACACGCGGGATGGCGGGGCGGTTTGCGCAGCAGAAAGGGGGGCTGCGGGCACAGTCGCTTGCGGCCATGGCGGAGCGGTTGGTTGGGGCGCGGCGGTTTGACGAAGCGCTCGAATTGATCGCGCAGGCCAAGGCTGCGGATGCGGGGGAACCGGCCCTTTGGACGGCGGAGGGCTCTTACCGGTTGGCGCGGGGGGAGTGGGCGCAGGCGGTGGCCGCGGCGGACAAGGCGCTGGCCTTGGAGAAGCGCTATGCTGCGGCGCAGGCGGTGAAGGCGCAGGGGCTCTATTTTTCGAGGCGGTACGAGGAGGCGTACGTTTTGTCGCGGACCTTGCTGGAGGGCGCGCCGGAGGATCCGGTGATGCTGTTTGTCCATGCGAAGATTGCACACGAGGTGCGTTCTCTGCAGGAGGAGATCGAGGTGTTGCGGAAGTTGATTGGGTTTGCCGAGCGGGAAAAGCGGTCCACTTCGTCCTACCGGGTCTATCTGGGGCAGGCCTTGGCAATGCGGGGGGCGGGGGAGGAGGCGCTGGCGGAACTGGACGCGGCGCTGGCCGATCAAGACCTGCCTCCGGACCAACTGGATTTTGCACGCAGCGCCCGGGGGCGGGTGGAGCTGAAGGTGCGTCCGCCGGCCTCGCCGCAGCCGCCCCCGGCGGTTCCCTCGCAAAAGGAGGGCGCGCGGCCCCAGAAATGAAGGTTGGCGCGGCGACAGAGTTGGAGAAGATATAAAGCGTATGTACACCCCTCTCCTCCTTTTGGGCGGAGTCATGATCACCACTCTCTTCGGAGTGGTGGCCTGGCAGCGTTCGTACATTCGTGCACTAAAGAAGGCACGGGAGCGGGTGGCGACCGAGGAGGCGCGGGTGTTTGACTTCTTGCACGGTTTGGGCGCGGCGCTTTCGGGGACTGCCAAGTCCTCGGACCTGCACATCTTGATTGTGGAGGGCATGCTGCGGATTCTGCGGAGCAAGTCGGGGGCGATGTATCTGGCTGACGAATGCGGCTCCGAGTTGCAGCCGGCTTTTATTCATCCTGGGTGTCCTGCGCTGGTGGATTTGTCCACCCAGATCGGGGCGGAAACTCCTGCTGACGAGAAGGCGATGACCCGGCAACTGCGGATCCGCCACGTCAAACGGGGCGAGGGGGTTCTGGCGGAGGTGTGGGAGGCGCAGTCCCCGCAGGTGCTTGCGCCGGGGGATCCCCGGTTGGAAGAGGCACGGCGGGTGGGGGCCGTTTGCGGGCATGTAGCCGTGATGCCCCTGTGCTATTCGGGACGTACCTTCGGGGTGCTCATGCTGGCGCGCCCTGCCGAGGAGGAGCCGTTTTCCAACGGGGACATGCAGGTTTTCCTGACCCTTGCGGAGCAGTCGGCCTTCACATTGCGTACGGCCGAGGTGTTCTCCGATGCGGCGGAAAAGCGGCGTCTCGACACCGACTTGGAGGTGGCCCACGAGATCCAGCGGATTTTGCTGCCCTCCAAGGCTCCGGAGTTTGAGGGGTTTGAGATCAGCGGGCTCAACCTGCCTGCCCGGCACGTAAGCGGGGATTACTATGATTTTCTGAGTGTGGACGAGGCCCACTGCGGGGTGGTCATTGCGGACGTCTCGGGGAAAGGGGTGCCCGCCTCCTTGATCATGGCGACCTGCCGGGGCGTGCTCCGGGGCGAGGCGGAGGGGGAGCTTTCGGCGGCAGAACTGTTGCGGCGGGTCAACCACCGGATGTTCCCTGACATCAAGGAGGACATGTTCATCTCGATGGCCTACCTGATTCTCGAAAAGAGCGCGGGAAAGGTGACGTTTTGCCGTGCCGGCCACGATGCCCCTTTTCTGTACCGGGCCTCAGACAAGACGGTGAGTCGGATTAACCCGCCCGGAATGGCGGTGGGAATCGACAGCGGGGGGGCGTTCAACAGGGTCAGCCGCGATTTTTCCTTTGAGATGGAGCCGGGCGACTTCGTGGTGCTCTACACCGACGGAGTAACGGAGGCGTTGGATCTGGAGGGAGAAGAGTTTGGAGTTCCGCGGGTGACTCAGGTACTGTTGGATAATGCTCACTTGTGCGCCGGCAGTCTGTTAGATCGGATTACAAGCGAGTTGAAGAGTTTTGTTGGAACGGCCCCCCAGCACGATGACATTACCCTGATAGTGATACGCAAAAAATGAGTACAGAGACCCATCCATCCGCCGCAGAGCCCACCCACGCCGCCCATTCCGACCACGCGTTCGCCGAAGCGGAAGCCGCCGCTAGCGCCGCGACCGCTGGAACCCTCGACCTGTTGCAGGCTGATTTGGAGCGGTTCCGAGACCTTGCCCTGCGCTCGCAGGCGGACTTTGAAAACTACCGGAAGCGCTCCATCCGTGAGCGCGAGGACGCCGTGAAGTACGCCAACTTTTCGCTGGTCGAAAAACTGGTGCCCGTTCTGGACAGCTTTGAACTGGGGTTGCAGGCGGCCAAGGCCAACGAGGCTGCCACTCCGATTGTGTCCGGCATGGAAATGGTGCGCCGCCAGTTGGAAGACGTGCTGCAACAGTTCGGAGTCGAGGGCATGGATGCCACAGGGCAGCCGTTTGATCCGAATCTGCACGAAGCCGTGGCGCAGGAGCCGAGCGAGGAGGTGCCGGAAGGCAGTGTCGTGCGGCAGTTGCGCAAGGGCTACCGGCTCAGGGACCGGCTGGTGCGCGCCGCTTTGGTGGTGGTTTCCGGTGGGTCGGCACACTAAACCCGCGGCCCCGGACTTCCTCCAGCGGAAGAGTCGCGCCTGAGCCTTCGCTTCGGCGCTCTCTTGCGCTTTCCTTTACCTTTCTAACCACCCCTTTCATGGCTTCCAAACGCGACTACTACGAGGTCTTAGGCGTCGAGCGCACCGCTTCCTCCGACGAGGTAAAGCGCGCCTATCGCAAACTTGCCGTCCAGCATCACCCCGACAAAAACCCGGGCGACTCGGGTGCGGAGGACAAATTCAAGGAGCTAGGTGAGGCCTACGACATTCTTTTTGACGACCAGAAACGCGCTGCCTACGACCGGTACGGGCACGCAGCCTTCACCCAGGGCGGGGCCGGCAACGGGGGAGGCGGCGGCGCTGGCGGCGGGTTCCACGATCCCTTCGACGTCTTCCGCGAAGCGTTCGGAGGGGCTTCGGGTGGCGGCATTTTTGAACAGTTTTTTGGCGGCGGCGCAGCCAAGGGGCGCGCCGAGGATCGCAACCGGGGCAGCGACCTGCGCTACGACCTGCAGCTGACCCTCGAAGAGGTGGCGCGCGGGTGCGAAAAAGAGATCGAACTCCACAAGCCAGAGCGCTGCAACCAGTGCAACGGGTCGGGCGGCGAGGCGGGGGCGAAGGCCGTTTCTTGTCGCGATTGTGGTGGCCGGGGGCAGGTGCTCGCGGCACGCGGCTTTTTCTCGGTGGCGCAAACCTGTCCGCGTTGCCGCGGGGCGGGTCAGTTGGTGGACAAGCCCTGCAAAAAGTGCGGGGGCGAGGGCCGCGCTGCGACGCCCACGCGCATCAAGCTCAAGATTCCTGCGGGGGTGGAGGACGGCAACCGGCTGCGTTCTCCCGGCCAGGGCGAGGCGGGGCTGCGTGGGGGAAGTTCGGGGGATTTGTATGTGATTCTCCACGTCAAGGAGCACGAACTTTTCGACCGCGATGGCAGCGACTTGCATTGCGAAGTGCCGATTTCCTTCACCACGGCTGCGCTGGGCGGGGAGGTCAACGTCCCGACCCTTGAAGGTCGGGCGATTCTCAAGGTCGCGGCGGGCACCCAGAGCGGAACCGTTTTCAAAATGCGGGGCAAGGGCCTGCCCGAACTCAGCGGCGGCGCTGTGGGCGATCTGTTGGTCCGGGTGGTGGTGGAAGTGCCGACGCGTCTGGACGGGGACCAGCGCAAGAAGCTCGAGGAGTTTGCCGCGTCCATGGGCGAGGAAAACACCCCGATCCACAAGGGCTTCCTAGACAGAGCCCGGGAATGGTTTAGCTGAGGCGCCCGAGGGAACCCTGGACTGCTCCATGCACCGTTTTTTTGCACCGCCCAGCCAGTGGGCCTGGGGCCGTGTGGTCCTCGACGAAGCGGAGGGGCGCCACGCCGCGGAGGTGTTGCGCTTGCGCGTCGGTGATACCGCAAGCGTTTTTGACGGGGCGGGGCGCGTGGGCGAACTCCGTTTTCTGGGCGTGGGCAAGCGCCGAGTGGAAGGGGAAATCATGCAGGAGCGGCTGGTGCCCAGACCCGATTTTGGGCTGACGCTGGTACAGGCGGTGCCCAAGGGGAAACTGTTCGAGTGGATTTTAGAGAAGGCCACCGAGCTGGGGGTCACACGCATCGTGCCCCTTCTGAGCGACCGCACCATCGTGCAGCTCGACGGCGAGGAGGGGGAGCGTAAGCGCGAGAAATGGGAGCGGGTGGTCGTGGAGGCCTGCAAACAATGCGGCCAGAACTGGCTTCCGCGGGTCGAGGCACCCCTCACCACTGCTCAGTTTCTGCAAAAAGAGCCGCCCTGCCGCGCCTTTGTTGGCTCGCTCCATCCGGGAGCCGCGCCCTTTGGAGAGGCGCTTCGCGGGGGGCTTCCCGGGACGGTGTCGTTTCTGGTCGGCCCCGAGGGCGACTTCACACCGGACGAAATGGAGCGCTTCTGCGCGTGGGGCGCCCAACCTGTGGATCTCGGGGCGATCGTTCTACGGGTGGAGACGGCCGCCATGTACGCGCTCAGTGTGCTCAGCCACATGGCCCGGAGCGCGGCGGGCGCGTAGGCAGCGCCTTCTACCTGAGGCGCAGGACTTCCCGCAGGTACTGGAACCACAGGAAAAAGCAGCCCTTCCAGGTGTAGCGCACCAGGCCGGCGTCGATTTTGAGCAGCACGCCGCACTGTTCGTTGTGGTCGACTTGGGAACGCAGTTCCTGCTCTAGTTCAGCCGTCAGTGTGAGTGCGTCTGAGGAGACTGGCATGGCGTCGGTTACCTTCTTTTCCGCCAGCCAGCTCTGGTGGGTTTCCATCAGCTCCAGAAAGCTCTCCACCTCTTGGAGGCGCTGGAGATGCCAGTTGCGCGGAGTTTTGAGGGTCGTGGAGAAGGGGTAGTTCCAGGTGAACCAGACCCGGCCGTCGGCGCCCCGGGAGCAAAGGGTCACATAAAAAAAGGAGATTTCCTCATTCTCCACCAGACTGATCGTCGCTCGGACGTGTTCCTTGGGATGGGAGAAAACCCGCACAAACTGGGACTGTTCCTCGTGGCTCCAGCCTGCGTCCTCCACCTGTTGGAAGCCCAGCAACTCGATCTCTTCGGTCAGTTCATCCAGGGCGGGAAAGCGGGTGGAGCCCGGAGGCGCCTGCGCCTCGATGATGTGGGTGCCGGGCATCTCGAGTCGCCGGACGCGGGTGACGATGTCAATCCACGGCAGCACAAACCACAAGGCCACGCCTCCTGCGCCGCCGAAATGACTCCCTGTCAGCACCCAGCCCAGCAGGTAGGAGGTCAGCAGGAGGCAAAGGTTTCCAAGGCGCACCGGAAGCCAGTGGTCGAAGCTGCGCAGTGCCATGCTCAACAGGGCGAGTCCGGCGATTAAAAGGCTGTAAAAAAGCATGGGGTAAGCTGGGGGGCGGCAGGCCGCGTCCCATTTTCAGTGCAGGAACCTTCAGGGGCGCGCGGGCAGCAAGCCCAGCTTGCGGAGGAACGGCTCGATCTCCTCCGGCCCAAAGTCCGCGAGAACCGCACCGTCCGCACTCATGGTGGGAACCCGGGACTGTCCGGAAAGCGCCCTGAGGGTTGCAGGGCCGCTGGGGTCCCTTTCGACATCGTGGACGTTGTAGGTGCAGCCGAGGGAGTCCAGCGTTTCAATCGCTGCGACGCACCAAGGACACCAGGTTTTGACGTAGAGTTCGAGCATGAGAGGCGAACCGGCAAACTTAGTTTGCTTTGGTCAGGGATACAAGCCCGCCGACCTTCTTGAACGCGGACTATCGCCACCGTTGAACGGAATCTGGGGACCGTTTTTGTCCGAGACGTATCCGCGATGAAATGCCTCGCACCTCGAGGCTGGAGCTCAGCGTACCTGGGAAACCGGTTGGAACCGGAAGAAGCCGAGGGTTGACCAACTCTACCTGACCAACTAAGGTGGCAAAATGGAATCCATCTTGATCTCAGAATTCAAGGCGAAGGCCATTGCGACGCTCAAAAAAGTCCGCGACACGGGGGAGCCGGTTCTTGTCACCATCCGGGGGGTTGCAGTCGCGGAGATCTTTCCTCCGCGCCTAGTGCGGGAAGAGGGCGTTATTTTTGGTTCATGCAGCGAGCTGATGGTGCGGCGTCCCCCGGATTCGCAGCTTGTTGCCAACGGATTTTCCGAAGAATGGGAAATGAACCAATGAAGCTGCTTCTGGACACCCACGTTTGGATATGGGCTGCGGAGGGGCCAAGATCGCTCGGTCCAGAATGCAGGAAGCTGCTGGCTGAACCCGCCACACAGCGCTGGATATCGCCTGTATCCACTCTTGAGATTGCCCGCTTGGTGGCGCGGAAGGAGATCATTCTGGCCTGTCCGCTATCGGAATGGATTGCCCGCTCCATGACGTCGCTCAAACTGCAGACCGTGGGACTGGATCATGCGACGGCCATGGAGGCGTACGCCTTACCGGGCGATTTTCATCCGGACCCCGCAGACCGCCAGCTCGTGGCTGCTGCACGCGTACATGGATTGAGGCTGGTCACGGCGGACTCGCGGATTCTGGAATACCCCCAGGTCCAGACGTTTTCCGCGCTCCGGTAAAAGCGGGCCCTCTCCAATCGTCCTGCCGGCATCTGTGCCGTCCCCGACAATGGACCACACATCGGCAACCTGCTGCGCTCCACAGTATGCGCGCCGATTTGAGCACCACCTGAGGTTGGCGGTTGAGGTCGCGTACGGTGAACTCGCTCTGCACGGAGACAGCAGGCACTTTGGCCCGGCGGGAGACCTTCCTTACGGCAGCCTTTGCCTTCATGTCAGACATCATGACTGACATCGGTCTTGGTAGGGTATTTCCGCTAATCCCACAGTGCCCCACCCGTGAGGTGCCTCGCAGAGAGTAGACTGCAGGAGGCTTTTTTGTCCAAAACCACGGCGAGGCGGCAGAGAGGAAAGAGATGGCTTCCACCGCATCCCACGTGCACCCAACCGCCGGCACAAGGCTTGTGCGTTGACTCCATCGAGCAGGCAGAGCCTTTCCTTACAGAATAGAAGCGAGGCATTGCATCCCTGCCATTTTGAGTATAAATTACACACACCACCCCATGAAACGCATCCTCCCCCTCCTTGCCGCGCTGCTCTTTGCGGCACTCGCTTCCGCTGCTGACACGCCGCTCTTCGACGGCAAGACCTTCGCCGGCTGGGAAGGCGATACCACCAGTACCTGGCGCATCGAGAATGGGGCGCTGGTTGCCGGGTCGCTCGAAAAAGCACAGGCGAAGAATGATTTTCTCGCAACAACACGTGAGTTCACAAACTTCGAGCTGACGCTGAAATGGAAGCTGGAGGGCACGAAGGGCTTTGTGAATGGCGGAGTGCAGTTCCGCACGAAGCGCATCCCGGGCTCGCATGAGGTCTCCGGCTACCAGGCGGACCTCGGCGCTGGGTACGACGGCGCCCTTTACGACGAGAGCCGTCGCAACAAGGTGCTGGCTCGCCCGTCCGCGGAGGTGCTGGCCAAGGCGCGCAAGCCCCTCGGTGAATGGAACGACTACCGCATCCGCGCGGAGGGGCCGCACATTCAGATCTGGCTCAACGGTGTACAGACGGTGGACTTCACGGAGACCGATTCCGGGATCGAGGCGAGCGGTATCATTGCGGTGCAGATTCACGGCAACGCGACCTCGGTGGTGGGCTACAGGGACCTCACGCTCACCGAACTCCCCGCGACGCCGAAGCCTGCGGCCGCGAGCGCCGTTCATGTGCAGGGAAACGACGTCATCGCTCTCACGGGCGGCTCGAACATGGAGCGCACGCGCTTTAACGGGTTCCTCCAGACGCACCTTATCGCGGCGAAGCCGCAGGGAGGGATCAAGGTCCGGAATTTCGGGTGGGAGGGCGACACGGTTTTTGAGCAGTGGCGCGATGCCGGCTCGGCGACTTCCACCAGCAGCTGGCGGCAGCAGCGCGAGTGGCGCAAGCAGCTTCGCGATGTCGGTGCGACGGTGGTGCTTGCGCAGTTCGGACAAATGGAATCGCTCGCCGGCATGGCGAAACTTCCGCAGTTCATCGCGGCTTACGAGAAGCTGCTCGCGGAGTTTGCCGAGGACGGGCGTCGGGTGGCGCTCATTGTACCGGTGGCGTTTGAGGGCAAACTCGCGGCGCACAATGAAAGCCTCGCCGCCTACGCAAAGGCCATTCGTGAGCTCGCGGCGAAGCTGCAGCTGAACCTCATCGAGATAGAGAAGGACGGAGGGAGCAGGGGGGCAATCACGGACAACGGCTACCAGCTCAACGAAGCGGGGCATCGCTTCGTCGCACGCCGCATCGCCGAAGGGCTTGGCGTTGCGCCGGTCGAAAACGAAGCGGTGCGCCGCGAGGTGCTGGAGATGGAGCGGCTGTGGTTCGACTACTGGCGTCCGATGAACTGGGCCTTTCTCGCAGGCGACCGCAGCGGCGTGCCCTACTCGAAGGACTGGCGCGACCGTGACAAGCGTATCTTTCCTGCGGAGATGGACGAGTTTCTGCCACTACTCAAACAGGCTGAGGAAAATATCCAGGCTGCGCTGGCGGGCAGGCCCGTGACGCCCATCGGCGTGCGCTCCTCGATTTCGGTCGAACCCCCAAGCGCAAGGCCGTTGTCTCCCGCCGAGGAGAAGGCGGAGTTCACCATCCAAGAGGGCTTTGAGGTGAGCCTCTTCGCCTCGGAGGCGGATGGTATCGTCAAGCCGATCCAGATGCGCTGGGATGAGCGGGGGCGGCTGTGGGTCGCGTGCGCGGCCAGCTACCCCCAGATCAAGCCGGGACAAAAGGCGAACGACTACGTGCTCGTGTGCGAAGATACCGATGGGGACGGGCGCGCCGACCTTTTTGCAAAATTTGCCGAGGGGCTTTTCATGCCCACCGGCATCGAACTGGGCGATGGCGGGCTCTACGTCGCACAGGGCACGGAGCTGCTGCATTTACGCGACACCGACGGCGACGGGAAGGCGGACACGCAGCGTGTGGTGCTCGGTGGCTTCGGCACCGGCGATTCGCACCAGAATCTCAACGGACTCAACTGGGGCTTCGGCGGCGAGCTTTGGTTCACGCAGGGCCACCACATTTACTCGCGCGTCGAAACACCCTCGGGCGTCGAGACGCTCAACCGCTCCGGCGTGTGGCGTTGGCGCCCGCGCACCGGCCACCTCGATCCTTTTTTCCAGTTCTCCTCCGCGGGTGCAAACTGCTGGGGCGTCGTCACGAGCGAGTTTGGCCAGCCTTTCCACAAAAGCGGCGCAAACATCGGCAGTTGGTACACGACGCCGGGACTTGTGCGCTCCTCGCTCGCGGTGAACGCGCAGGCGATGAATCTCTTTCAGGCTCCCATGAAACAGGTGGGCCAGGAGTTCCTGCACAGCAGTCATTTCCCGGCGGAGATGCAGGGACGCATGATCATTGGTGGTTACTACGCCAACGTTTTGGAGCAACACGAGCTGAGGCTGGAAAACGGTGTTTTCAAGTCCACGCAATTGCCGAACATCATTCAGTCCCGCAGCACCGTCTTCCGGCCCATCGAGGTGCGCATGGGACCGGATGGCGCGCTCTACGTCACCGACTGGTACAATCCCATCATCGGCCACTATCAGGCCAGTTACAGGCATCCCGACCGCGACAAGGAGCACGGCCGCATCTGGCGCGTCGGTTGGAAGGGCGGCACCAAGGTGACACCCGCCAAGCTGGCGGGAGCGAGCGTGCCGGATCTGCTCGAACAACTCGACTCGAAGGAGCGTTGGGCCTGG
>CAMCIN010000034.1 GCA_945874745.1 Akkermansia muciniphila
CTGCATTTTGCGGGCAACACTCAACAGCTCCCTGCTCAAATCCACCAAATCCCGGCTGATCCCAAGTTCCACAAGCTTCCTGATGCCAGACACACTCGCGACAGCAGCCTCCCCAGCCTTTTTGTACAGGCGCACATTCACAGACTCGCCCACCGCCTCAATCCCCGGATAGGCCAGCACAGGGGCGCCGCCGACTTCCTCGACGACCACCGTCTCGGGCAAGTCCCCGAAACTCCAGCCCACCAACCCGCTCCGCTCCCACTGCCGCGCCGCCTTTTGCCACGCTCCCGAACGATGATCCAACTGCGCGATTTGCTGCTGAATCGCCTCCAAATCCCGCCCAGCCGCAATCGGTCGCGCACTCTTGTCCACCACCTCCACCCTTGGGCAAAGATGGGCCGGCAGATGTTGGGCCGGCCAGTCCGAGGCCTTGATGTGGACCCGGTATCTGCGGGTTAAAAACTCCGCCAGCGCAGGCAGAAACTCCCCCCGCCCAGGCGTAAACTCACGCGCCACCTCAGCCGCCCGCACATCCAGCGGCATCAACGAGCGCCGAAGCACCTTGGGCAGCGCCCGGAGCAGCGTCTGGATCTGCTCGTGGCGCAGGCCCGGCACCATCCATTGAATCTGGCCGCTGGTGAGCTGCTCCGCCATCGGAAGGGACACCTGCACGGTCACGCCGTCAGTTTCCTCGCCCGGATCAAAATGGTAGGACAGCGGGAGGGCGGTGTTGCCCAGCTCCACCTGATCGGGGAAAAGCGTCCGGTCGAAGGTCGCATCCGCCTCACCAAGCAGATCAGCCTCTTTGAGGAGGCAAAAATTAGGATCCCGCCCCGACTTCTCCGCGATGAAACGGTTGAGATCAGGCAAGGAAGACACCGCCTGAATCCGCGCGGCGTAGAACCGGTAAAGGACCTCATCCATGTCCAACACCCTGTTGTGACGCACCCGGGTCAGCGAGGTCTCCACCTTTTCACGCACCCTTTGGTTCTCAGTAAAAAACCGGAGTGGAATCTGGATTTCCGCAGCCACCAGCGCCCCCCGGATGAAGAGCTCCGTCGCGTGCGCGCAATCCACCCGCCCGTAATCCACATGCCTGCGCGAAACCTCCAGCCCGTGCAGCAGCATGCGCTCAAGCACCAGCACGCGGCCCGCCTTGGCGCTCCAATAGGGCTCCGAATGGCGCGCCTCACACAGGTGCGCCCCCAGGTCCACCACCCACTCGGGGTTGATTCCCGCAGCGGTCCGGGCAAAGAGCTGCGAGGTTTCCACCACTTCCGCCGCCATGATCCAGTCGGGCTGCCTCGCCTTTTTCTCCCCCCGTCCCCCACCCCCGTTTTGCCCTCCCCCCTCGCCCCTCTCCTTCTTTGGCTTGTCCTGTCGCTCAAAAAGATGCGATCCAGGAAAAACCGTCAACAGCCTGTTGCCGGCCGCCTTGTAGCGGTTGCGCTCCTGCCTCTGCGCGATCTGCCCCAGTAGGCCACTCAGAATCGCCCGGTGCACGCTGCCGTAGATTTCCGCCGCCGGATCCACCTCACGCGCATCCCTCTCCTTGAGCGGCCGGTTGAGGCGCGCGGCCCGGCCAGCCGCCCCCCGATCTGGTACAGCAGGGGACACCAGCTCCCGCAGGGGACCGCGACTTTCCGGCGGGAAGGCATCCTCCAACTGACGGTGGATGTCCCGCCACTCGCGCATCCGCGTAAACGAGAGAAAATGTCCTTTGCAAAACCGGCGCAAAGCGTTGCTGCCACCTCGCCCCTCCCCCGAAGGACACTGCCTCCAAATTTCCAACAGGCTCAGGAAGTCGGACCGGGGATGCGCAAACTTCCGGTGGGCGGTTTGTGCCGCGTCCTTCTGTTCCTCAGGCCGCTCCCTCGGATCGGGAATGCTCAGTCCCGCGGCGATGACCAATACCTCCGGGAGCGCCTGCTCCTGCCGGGCCTGCAAAAGCATCCGACCCAGCACCGGATCCAGTGGCAGCCGGGCCAACTCCTTGCCGAGCCCCGTAAGTTGGTTGAGTTCATCCAGCGCACCCAGTTCGTGCAGCAGGCGGTAGCCCGCCCGGATCGAGGCGGACACCGGCGGGTTCAGAAACGGAAAGGTCTCGATTTCGCCCAGTCCGAACGCCTTCATCCGCAGAATGACTTCCGCAAGGTTGGCACGCTGCAACTCGGGCTGCGTGAAGCGGGGGCGCTTTTCAAAGTCCTCCTCCGCGTACAGCCGGATCGCAATCCCCGGTCCAAGCCGCCCGGCCCGGCCGGCACGCTGATTGGCGCTGCTCTGGGAAATCTCCTCGACAGGCAACCGCTTGGTGCGGGTGCGGGGATTGTAGCGGCTGATCCGCGCAAGCCCCGTGTCCACCACGCAACGGATCCGCGGCAACGTCAGCGATGTTTCCGCAACGTTTGTCGCCAAAATCACACGCCGCCGGGGCCCCGGAGCAAAAATGCGCTGCTGCTCGGCTGCAGGCATCCGCCCGTAAAGGGCCAGCACTTCAATCCCCCTTCCCAGACTTTCCTCCATCCATTCGCGCGCCTCCCGAATGTCCCGTTCCGTCGGCAAAAACACCAACACGTCGCCATCATCCGATTCCAACAGCGCATCCTCAGTTGCCCGCACCGCCGCCTCGATGTGCCCGGCAGACTCCTGGCCGTCTCTTACCCCCTCCCTGGCGCCCAACTCCGGCGGTTGGTAGCGGACGTCCACCGGCCAGAGCCGCCCGGAAACCTCCACAACCGGCGCGCCGCCAAATGCCTGGGAGAAGGCCGCAGTGTCGATCGTTGCTGAGGTGATGATCACCTTCAGTTCGGGCCGCCGCTTGAGCAGCCCCTGCAGGTAGCCGAGCAGAAAATCAATGTTGAGCGACCTCTCGTGCGCCTCATCCAGAATCAGCGCCGCATACCCACGCAACAAGGGGTCGGACTGGATTTCAGCCAGAAGAATCCCGTCCGTCATGAACTTGACCCGCGTTTCCGGCCCCGTGTCGTCGTTGAACCGCATCTTGCACCCCACCTCCCTTCCCCAAGTCACCCCCAATTCCTCCGCCACCCGCCGGGAAACACTCAGCGCAGCCACCCGCCGCGGCTGCGTGCACCCGATGCGGCCCCCCTCGGCCAACCCCGCCTCGATACACATCTTGGGCAGCTGTGTCGTCTTGCCCGAACCCGTTTCCCCGGCAATCACCAACACCTGGTGGGCACGCAACAACTCCACTATCTCCAACCTCCTCGCCGTAATGGGCAGGTCTTCTGGATAAGAAATCTCTGCCATTCAGACGGGGCGCGTTAAACTGGAAGCAACTGAAACCAGCCCGCACTCGGGCCGTTCAGGCAAAACGGGAAAGGATCCGCCCAAAACCCTACCGGGGTGCGTCCCCTGCGTTGGCTCCAGCGGGAACCGGGGCCGCCGCCGCAGGCCCGCCAAGGCCACCGGGCGCCCCCGGGGAATGCGACCCAGCCGCAACCCCAGATACCGAATGCACCGCCGGGGCTCCCGGAACCGCCGGCACCCCCGCCTGCGCGCTTGGAAGCCCAACCGCGTCACAGGTAAAATTCCAACGCACCTCCACCTTTTTACCGCGCAACAGTGCCGATAAAATCACCGTCACCTGCCGGTCCTTGAGCGGCTGCAGCAGCGTCCCGACCGCCAGCTTTGTCGCCGGATCGAATTTCACGGGCACCGCCCCCACGCCGCTGACCCGCATCTCGACCGTCCCAGGCTCCACGTCGCCCAGGGCCGCCAGGTTGGCCTTGATCGGGGGCTTGAGCTCATGCACCACCTCCCCCTCCATCGGCACGGTCACCATCCCCGCCGCTGCAATTTGCCCCGGCACCGAGGGGGCCGCCGACTCCGCCATCCCGCCCCCGCCGCCCACCATCGCCAACGCATCGGTGAAAATCTTCGGCTTGTTGTGTTCAATTGCGTACCTGCCGAGCTGGTCGGCCGGGCTGTGGTAAGTTAGCCGCTGTCCGTAGGTCGTAAATGAAGCCTCATAGCCGGCCGCCATCGCCAGCGCCCGTACCTGTTCGCTGTGAATCCCGTACGGATAGGCCAGTACTCCCACCGAAATCCCCAGACGCGACTCCAACTGGTGCTTGGAACCGGCAATCTCGCTCTGCAACCACTCCTCATACGTTGCAAACTGGTTTTGAAACTTCCCCTTCTTCACCCGCAAACTCTGGTGGTTGGCCGTGTGGCTTTGAATGTCCACCCCCGCATCCCGCATCTCCGCCAGCTCTGCCCACGAAAGCGATCCGCCCCCTGCCAGGGCGCCTCCCTTCACAAACGCCGTATAGATAAACATCGTAAACGGGTACTCGAACTTCTTTAAAATCGGCCAGGCTACGTCATACCCGGAGCGGTACCCGTCATCTATTGAGATCAGGCAGCTTTTTTCAGGAATGCTTTTCTCCCCGCGGCGCCACGCCAGAAAATCCTGCATCGGAATCACCGTAAAACCACTCTCCTTGAGCGACTGCATCTGCGCTTCAAACGCCGCCGGCGTCACCGCCATCGCATCCTTCGGCTTTTCCTCAAACCGGTGGTAGCACAGCGCAATCACAGACCCCTTCGTGTCCGGATGCCGGATCTTCGGCGCAGCGGGCGGCTCGGCCACTGGAGCGGCCACCTCCGCCACCGGAGTTGCCTCGGCCACCGGCTTCGCCGCGTTGGGCAGCATCGGCTTCTTACAGCCGCCCAAAGGCAACCCGCCCAAGCCCACGGCGCCGACAAACAGTAACTGCAAAATCGTGCGGAATTTCATAAGGTGCGAATGACTTGCTTCAACATACTACAAGTCTCCGCGCATTAAAGGGGCGCAAGTGACTTTTTCAAAAGCCCCAGCCCCAGCCCAAGCCCAGCCCCCGCCCCCGGGGGGCACAAGCTCCCAGAACCCCGGCCGCCCGGACCCCCGTTTCTCGCGCCCCCGCCCCCCAACCCTACCACTCCGGGACCCCGCCACTACACCAAACCCAGCCTCTGGAACGTGTCGTCCACGTACGCGAAGTGGATCTCCAGCGAACAAAGCCGCTCAATCTCGCCCAACTCCAGCAGCGCCGCGACCTCGCTTTCCGCCGCCAGATTCTCCTGCAGCGAAACCTCCCCCTGCCAAGTCTTCATCGCCGCCCGCTGCACCGCCTCGTAAGCCGACTTCCGCTCCATCCCACGGCGGGTCAGTTCCAAGAGCACGCTCTGGCTGAAGTAGAGCCCCTTGGTGAGCTTCAAGTTCCGCTCCATGTTCTCGGGATACACCAACAGCCGGTCCACCAACTTCCGGAGGGTCACCAGCATGTAGTCCAACAGAATGGTCGAGTCCGGCATGATGATCCGCTCCACCGAGGAGTGCGAAATGTCCCGCTCATGCCAGAGCGGCACATTCTCGAGCGCCGCAACCGCGTTGGAACGCACCACGCGCGCCAGACCGCTGAGCTTTTCCCCCGTGATCGGGTTGCGCTTGTGCGGCATCGCCGAGGATCCCTTCTGTCCCGCGCTAAAGTACTCCTCCACCTCAAGCACCTCGGTGCGCTGCAAATGCCTGAATTCAGTCGCCCACCGGTCCACGCTGGAGGCCACCAGCGCCAGCACCGTCTGAAACTCCGCATGCCGGTCTCGCTGCACCACCTGGGTGCTCAGAATCGCAGGCGCCAGTCCAAGCCGGCGGCAGACCGCCTCCTCCACAGACGGCGGAAGGTGCGCATGGGTACCAACCGCCCCGCTCAGCTTGCCCACGCGGATGCGCGGCTGCACCTGCTCCAAACGTTCCAAGGCGCGCCGGAACTCGTCGTACATCAACGCCAACTTCAGCCCGAAGGTCACCGGCTCGGCATGGATGCCATGGCTGCGCCCAATCATCGGGGTCATCTTGAATTCCTTGGCCCGCCGGGCCACCACCTCCAAAAGGTCGCGCAGATCCTTGAGCAAAAGGTCCGACGCAGCCCCCATCTGGACGGCCAGCGTCGTATCCAGCACGTCGGAGGAGGTCAGCCCCTGGTGCATCCACCGGGCTGCCGGTCCCACGTAGGAGGCGACGTTCTCGAGAAAGGCAATGACGTCATGGTGGGTGCGCCGCTCGATTTCCTCGATCTCGGCGACCTCAAACCGCGCCTTCGCGCGGATTTCGCGGGCGTCCTCGGTGGGAATCAGCCCGCCGGCGGCCATCGCCTCACAGGCGGCCACTTCGATTTCAAGCCAGATTTCATACTTACGCTGCTCGGTCCAGACAGCGTGCATTTCGGGAAGGGTGTAGCGTTCGATCACCCCCGGAGGTTGGAACGCTTCGGCGCCAGGGGCAAAAGTAAAATACCGAGGGGGCCGGGAGCAGTGTTTGTGGCGCCCCCTCACTTTTTTTCAAACCTTTTGCCCGCCGTCTCCGTAGCGAGGGACACAACCTATGAGCACTCAACACTTGGAAATCCTCGAAACCACCGTGCAAAAGACCCACCAGTGGATTGATTCGCTGGCGGAGGCGGGCCACATGGACAGCCACACCGCCTACCAGGCACTGCGCGCGGTGCTCCAGACGCTGCGGGATCGCCTGCCGGCACCGGAAGCGGCGCATTTTGCGGCACAACTGCCCATCCTCATCAGGGGCATCTTCTACGAGGGGTACCGGCCCACGCAGGTGCCTGAGGGGCTTTCGCGGCAGGAATTTCTGGACCGCATTTCCGAAAAGATCGTGAGCGCGCGCATCTTGGACCCTTTGGAGGTGGCGAGACAGGTTTTCGCCGTGTTGGAGCGCTTTCTGGGCTACGGTGAGCTTGAAAAAATCGGCCTGGTGCTGCCGGCCGAACTGCGCAGCCTGTTTCCGGCGCGGGCCGGGGGGATGTGCTAGCCCGGATCTTTCCTCCTACGCCGCTGGGAACGGGCCGAGATCCACAGATGATGCAGATGGGCGCAGATATTTTGGAAAGCTTCCTGATCCCTGCCATCTGCGACATCTGCGGATAAACCTCTTCCTCAGCAATTTATGGAGCTTACTTTCGCAACAGGGCGCGCTTAAGCCAGAGGGCGGGCAGCGGCCGCCGGCCCGACTCGGGGAAGCTCACCTCTAGGACAGGCGCGGTACCTTTCCAAAGCAGTGCGGGATTCGGCCAGTTCATCCAGGTCTCGTGCTTGAAAGGCGTCGTGCGCGTGTCGGTGTAAATGAGCTCAAACCGGTGCGGACCCTTGGCAAGGGCGCGCGACCAGGTGCCGAGCGCGTGCCAGCGCATCGTCGGCCACCACTCCTCCCCGTCGACAAGCACCCGGAGGTCGTACCCAGGTTCCTGGTTGGGGATGACGAAGGCGCTGGGCGCGTAAAAGGTGTAGACGCCGGTGGCGGGCAAATCCAAAAACCCGGTGTAGCGGGCGGTAAAGGCACTGGATCCCTCGCGGAAGGAGACGTCCAAAAGCGTGTCCGTGGTGCCGGACTTTTCGGGCGGGACAAATCCGCTGGTGGCCAGCAAGGCAAACGGCTGTCCGGAAGTGTACTCCCACCTGAGTCCGGGCTCCAACGACACCTTCTGCACAGCTGGTGCGGGGGCCTGTTTTGTAAAAACGGCCAGGGTCGAAAGCGTGGCGTAGCCGGGGTCCAGCGGCCAGGTGAGTTCCTGCGCCCCGGGCCTGAGCGCAATCGCGCGCACCGTCGCACTTTTGGTGAGCCGTACCGGCCCCTGGTAGCGCGGGGAGGCCAGCGTAGGCTCCGAACCGTCCAGCGTATAACTGATCTCGCACAACGGGCTCTCGGTTTGCATCGTGACGTCCACCGATTCTGTAAAAACGTTCACGCCAGGGCTGATTTGCACCGGAGAAAGCATCGGATAAATGGCACGCACCACGGCAGGCTCGACACCCCCAACCAACTCGGCCGCGCCTCCTGGAAGGCGGAGGGTGCGTCCGTTCACGCTGACGTCGGGCGCGGAAAGCACAAGCGCTTTGGGCGCCCCCTCCGCAGGCTCTAACACCAGGAGCGTGTCTGCGTCTGCTGAGACACCACCGGCAGAAAGCGGAGTCCGCTTGGCGCTCGCGGCAAAGTACAATTTGGAGCCGTCAGGGGCCGTGGCAGAAAAAGAGGTCCCCTGCCCCTGCACCCGCCAACCGCAGGAGGAGTCCCCGCCAGCCTCCGGAGCCGTGGTCAGGAGCGTCACCAGCAACTGCTCCCCAGGCCCCGCCCACTTCACAAGGGTGCGCCGGACGAATGCCAGCTTGTCCCGCAAATCTGCGCGGGCGGTTTTCCACTCCTCCTCCGCGTCGCGGATTTCAGCGCGGTCCTTCTGGTTGAGCTCATGTGACTTGGGATCGAATTCAATCCTGAGCGGACTACTCCCAAAGTGGTGAACCGAAAGCGCTGGATAACCCGGGTTGTGGGTGTGCACGGCGTTGGCCGCCCGGTCCAGGACCACCCGGCCGGCTGCGTTGGGGATGGGGGTCTTGAGGCGTCGCAACCAATCGAGCTTGTCGACGGGAGTGTACAGCTCGTAGGGAAATTCATACTGGTGGTTTCTGCCGCCGCGCAGTCGGTCCACGACGATCCAGGCGGAAGGTTTCCGCACAAAGAATACCTGCCGGGTGTGCTGAACGTCGTCGATGGGGGGGGTGCCCAAGCCGCTCTGACGCCGTTTCATGTCGAAGCCGCCGGTCTGGAAGGCCGACCAGTAGACGCGTCCGGGCCGGTCCTCGTAGACCCCGTCGTAGACGCCTTCGGCAAAATCAAAGGTGTCGCTCGAGTGCCAGCGCCCCTTTCCAGGGCGCCCGGTATTGACGGAAAGAAAGGCGGTTTTAGCGCCCGGATTATCCACCAGACTCGCGTGCTGGTTCTGGGTGCGGCCATCGACGTAAACGGGCTGCGCAGTCAGAAGGTGGTGCCCGAAGTCGTGCAGCTTAAACGCGTTGCAGTCCTCGTCTGGATTGCTGTTAGGGATGTGCCCGGAATGCATGTATAGAAAGGGATCCCGCTTGCCCCAGCCGCCCCGCAGCAAAAACTCGCCCAAATACGGCAACACGTCGGAGCGGTGGGTGGGCGACTCTCCCACTGCGGCTCCAAAAACGGTGTCGAGAATCCGCGCGGGCTCGGGTTGCTCGGCAATCCAAGGCGTCTGGGCGTCAAGGGAGGTCCGGGCGAAGACCCCAAGGCGTTTGCCCACATAACTGGAGGCGGCGTCACGGTAGGAGTCGCGGTGGCGGAAGCCGTCCGGCTTGAGGTGGCGGAGCCAGAACGTGGCGTTTTGCGAAAGGCTCGCCCGAAATTCAGCCTCCAACGCGGAATCAAACCAGCCTGGCTTGTGCGTGGTGAGGAGGTTGAAGGCGGCGCCACCAAACTCACGCCAGACGCCTTGGTGTCCCTCGTCGGAGTACTCGATGTAGCCGCCGTCGGGCAGGAGGGAGAAAAGGGCGTGATTGAGGAGGGCCCGGGTGGATTCCCGCCCGAGCCACTGAGCCGTCTTGAACTCTCCCAGGAGGATGCTGTTGCGGATGTTGAAGCTCAGCCCCATCATGTTCCAGTTAAAGCGCGCAGTGCGGGCCACAAGGATGTTTGGCGTCGCATACTCCTCCAGCGCGGTGAGCAGCACGCGGGCGAGGGTTGGGGCCGACAACTCGGAAACACTCTGGGGGCGCTCCAAAACAATGGCCCGCAAGCGGGTCACAAACCCAGCCAGGACCCGAGGAATGAGCGTGGGGTAGTAGCGCACATTCCAAAGCAGCGGCTCCGAGGGCGCGTAAGCGCCGGGCTCCATTTCTGCGGCTGGAAGCGAGTTGAGATCGCGCTGCACATTGAGCGCCCAGTCGTCCGCGTACTCCGTCCAGCGCTGAAGGAAGGCCTTTTCCCCCCAGGCCTGGTAGCCCTGCAAGAGCCACGACAACAGCCCGTTCGTTTCGCTCTCGCTTTCGAGCAAATGAAAGGCACGGGCCAGATGCAGGGATTCCGGCTGCTTCTGGGCGTTGAGTGGTTCCGGCGCCAGCCAAGCCCAGTGGACCGTCCCCGGGGGCCCCACCTCCACCTTGAGCAACTCGTCCTTGCTCACAAACCGGTTCGCCATTGTTGCCACACCGCGTAATGCGTCCTCAGCCCACTCCCGTGGGAAGCTCCATGGGACAAGCGGTGTGTAGGCGTCGCTGAGAATGGCCTCCGGAGAGATCTGGTGTTTTTCGAGGTGGCCGATTTTGGCGCAGAAATAATCACGGAAAGCGGTGAGGGCCTCGGAAAACTTTCCTGCCTTGTAGAGGGCAAAAGGCTTTTTAAGGGCGGGCTGCTTCTCGTCCAAGGCGGAGAAAAGGCGGCGCGCCAGCTTCTCCAAAGCCTCGGGGGAGTTCCGCTTTTGGAAGGCCTCTCGGCGCGCCTCCGCGTCGGCGGGAGGGGTATGGGCGAGGGTCCGCGTCCTGGTGAAGTCCGCACCCGGAGCCTTCTGGCGATAACTGTTGGCAAGCTCACGCAGCGGTTCGAGGCGCATCTTTACATGAGCGCTAAGAGCCTCTTCCGCAGCCTGCAGTTTCTGCCGGAGGGTGCGGACCGCTTCGGCTGCCGCTTTCCCTTCCGCCTCCCCGAGGCAGTGCCTCAGGACGGTCTGTTCCAGTTCCGCCTGGGCGGCGTCTTTACGTACGCGCAAACGCGCCGACTCAAGCTCAAGGGCGGCCCGCTCGTCCTGGTCCCCCGCCTTCTCGGCCGCGGCCAGCGCCTCACGCTTGAGCTTTGACTCCGCTTCAAGGGCGTCGACTTTTTCGGAGACCTCGCCGAAGGAAGAACTCTCTGCCCCCCCGAGTTCTTTGAACGGCCCGTTTTTGAGGGCCAAAAAGGCGGCGGAGTATTCGTTTTTTGCAGCGGCGCGTTCGGACACGAGCTTCTGCTGGAAGGCGGCCGCCGCATCACTCGCCTGCAGCAGCGCAGCCACCTGCGCGGGCGTGGTGGGCAATTCAAGGGGCTGCTCCCGCGCAAAAACGCAAACTGCGGGGACAAACAATAGAAAATGGAGCAGAAAAATTCTGAGCGAATACATGGGTGTCTTCTTAGTTTCGCAAGCCGCTGGCGGCTTGCACAAGCCTGCCGCATTGAGCGGGCGGACTCACCCGCGCAAGGGCTGCGACACCCAACCGCACAACCACGAACGCAGATGGGCCGGCAACCCGTCTGCGTGGTGGGCCACGGCTACCAGGCAGGGCCCTCCGCCAAAGACGGAAATTCCCCCACGGGCGTGATGAACCGTTACGCTTAGAAAGCCGTCCTGCGCTCCCTGGGTCGAAAGCGCGTCAGCCAGAATACGCTCAAGCTTGTCGCGGGCCGCGGAGTTGCGCGCGTCAAAGCCAAGGTCCCCCGTGTGCTGGGCCACGCCACCTTGCCACAGTCCAAAGCCCCGGACTTCGGTAAACCTGGAAAGCGAAAGCCCCAGCTCCTCGAAGCGCATCTCATAACCGCCCGCCGCCGCCGGCACAGCAGGCTTGAGCGCAGAAGCCGGGTCGGGTTTTGAAGCAACCTGCTCCCGCCGGGCAGGCGGAGTATCGGCCGCCCCGCCCTGAGGTGGGGTCGCCTCCTTCCTTCCCTGAACACGCGGCACATCCCCAGACCCGGCTGAGGCTGTCCCTTGAAGAGGCTGCGGTGGAGAGACCTGCTGTGCAAGCGGCGCGGAGAGACCGTCCGCGTAGGCCTCCAGGATTTTGCGCAGGCGCGGATTGGGTGCGGCCTGCGGGCTGGAGGCAGCCCGGGCGGCAGTCTTTGGCACGGGCGGGGAATCCTCGGCAGGTGTCCGCAACAAGTCCTGGAACTCCCCTTCCACACGCATCAGGAGCGGAGGCATTTTGACGCTGCGCAAAGCCTTGTCTGTTTCGCGCTCCTCCTTTCGCACCTCACGGGAACTGCGCTTCTCTCCCTCCCATTGGAGGAAGGTGTCCCTTTCTTCGGCGGCCTCAACGACAAGCTCTGCGGGGACGTCCACCTCGACCGGAGAGGCCTCCGGGTCGCGGAAAGGTTCCATCCACAGGTCGACTCCCAGGTCCGTTTCATACGGTCCCGGATCACGGAACCACTGCGGATGCGACTTGGCCAGATAGCGCAGAGAAAAGGCCAGAGGCCTTTCAACCCCCATATCGAGGCGGGCCTCTGCCGGCAGCACGATGGTCTGTTCAGGAGCGTAATGCACGGAACGCCTCCAGGCAGAAGGGACCAGGGGCAGCAGCTCCCCGAGGGCGACGGTACGCGCAAGCCCTTTGGCAGACCGACTGGGAACGAGGGGACCGGGCAACGGCTCCTCCTTGCGTACCTGTGCGGCCGGCGAGCCCCCGGGTTCCGCGCCCGCAGTCCCGGTTTCTGGGCGCGAAAAAAACTCCTGGGACGGCGCCTCGATCGGCTCGAACACGATATCCTCAGGCTTTGGGGGAGGCGCTCCAAACAGCGCGCCCAGTATACGACGCAACGGGCCCATTTCTCCCCCTAACAACGCGAACAATCGGTCTCAGGCAACCAACAACACACGAGCCGCCGCTAAAAGTGGGCGGATTTTGTGGCTGCCGCCCTTTTTAGGGACCTGCAACCGGAATATGGGACAAAAAGGACGCCCTGCCGCAGATCGAAGCACTGTGTCCTGCCGTACGAGCCTTGATGGTTTACCGGGCGCAGAGGCGCGGGCGCAGAGGGGCGCAGAGGGACAGGCCTTTTGACTGGGCGCAAAGTGGGCGCAGAGGAGCATGCGTAGGGGACAGGCCTTTTGCCTGTCTACGGCGTCAGAGCTGGAGCTTCAACTCGCCGAACTACGGGGTGCCGGCGATGACGCCGGGGCGGAGCAGCTCCGGGAACGGTTTCTGCGCCGGATGTGGAACCTCGGGTGCTTCATGCTGGGCGTAAAACAGCAGGCGTAGGGGACAGGCCTTTTGTGCAGAACGCCCGTTGACGCGGGAGTGGTCCTAGGAGCAGGCGTAGGGGACAGGCCTTTTGTGCAGAACGCCCGTTGACGCGGGAGTGGTCCTAGGCGACTGGTTATTGCATGAGAATGGGGAGGCTGTTGGCGGAGGAGGGGTCGGTCGAGGCGTGTTATCACTGCGTGACGCGGGTCGTCGAAAGGCGCTTCGCGTTCGGGGACCGCGAAAAGGAGAAGTTTGTTGAGATTCTTCGGGCGTATGAGGAGTTCTGCGGTGTGCAGGTGCTGACCTTCTGCGTCATGAGCAACCACGTCCATGTGCTGGTGCACGTGCCCAAGCGCCCGGAACGTATGCCCGATGACGTGGAGCTAGTGCGGCTGGTTCGACGAGCCGAGCTTTCCTATCCGGCGTCGGAGCTGGAGCGCCAACTCGCCGAACTGCGGGGTGCTGGCGATGACGCCGGGGCGGAGCGGCTCCGGGAAAGGTTTCTGCGCCGGATGTGGAACCTGGGGCGCTTTATGCAGGGCGTAAAACAGCGCTTCTCGCAGTGGTTCAACGGCCGGAGCGGCCGGGCCGGGACCCTGTGGGAGGGGCGGTTCAAGAGTGTGCTTGTGGAAGGCACGGGGCGGACGCTTTCGACCATGGCTGCGTATATCGACCTCAATCCTGTGCGGGCCGGGATCGTGAACGATCCGGCCGACTACCGCTGGAGCGGCTACGCGGAGGCGGTGGCAGGGCTCAAACCGGCGAGGCTGGGCATTAAAAAGGTGGTGCTGGGCGTGCTGGCATCCGAGCGCCCCGGTGAGACGGCGCGCCACCAGATGCGGCGTTTGCTGGCCCGATACCGTGTTTACCTGTTCGAGAACGGGGAGGAACGCCTTGCGGGGCCCGATGGGAGTGGGGCACGCAGGGGGATGGGAGCTCGGGAGGTTGAGGCGGTGATCCACTCGGGCGGAAAATTGAGCTTTTACCAGTCGCTGCGTTGCCGTGTGCGGTATTTCAGCGACGGCTGCGCACTTGGGACCGAGGACTTCGTTGAGGGAGTCTTCGTAAAACAGCGGGAGCGGTTCGGTAGACGGAGGGCGAGAGGGGCCCGTGATATGAGGAGCGTGGATTTTCATGGAATATTCGCCCTGAGGGATTTAGGGAGCCGTGCAGTAGCCCCATGCGGCGCATCCCAAGGTTGAGGCAGCGCCGGTGGTCTTGGAATTAAGGGCCGCAGGCGCAAATATCTAAAAAAGAGGTACCTATGCAGGTTCGCTACTTTTTGCCCCTGCTTAGAGTCAAAATTGAGCGGACTGGGGAACATGCCGCATCTTTTGGCGCGCTCGATTGACGTGATTTCAGTGTTGCCCCCCGGCTCCTCTTCGCGCAGGCGAACTCAGGCATCCAAAGGTGAGTTGGGAATCCGCTGAGCAATTAAAAGCATAGGCTCTTCGCTACTTTCAGTGGGCGAGAGTTTCCAGGGAGCGAGACATGACACCTCGGGAACTGGCATGAGCCTTGGATGGCTGTTGCTCTGGAGGACGCAGTGTCCGACGCCGTCGGGCCTCCTCAATAGGACCAGTGGGCCCGTTATCTAGCCACCTATCCTCGCAAAGCAGTCAAGTGCTCGGGTCCTTTTCTCTCAAAAACTTGGCCTGCCTGCCGGGCCCTGCGGGCCCGCCGATAGCTAGCCGGTCGGCAAGCGAGCCCCCTGAGCGCCGCCACCGGTCTCGCCAAAAACGACCGCATGCCCCGGCAAGGGGCGTAAGACCGTCCTCGTGTGCGCGCGCCGTGGTTCTCCGGCCCCGCCGGGGCCTGCGCTCCCTTTTTTGGAGGACCGGGAGCGCTCACAAAGCTTCGCTGCCGCCCGGCTAACTCTCTCTGCCCCCTCCGGGAGCGAGAGCGCCCATCTCTCTATGCGAAACTTTGGCAGCTTTGGATTACGAGCCGCAGATTCCTCAGCACGAGCAGCGGAGTGGAAACCCCAAAAACATCTGCAGAAATCTGAGCAATCTGTGGATGACTGCCCGCTCTCTCCAGAGCGAGGGGAAGGGTACCCACCGAAAGCAGCGAGGAACCAAACCATACGATGTAGGCCGCTCAGCCGTTGAATAGAAAATTTGTGTGTCCCCAGGTTCCACCAGGTTCCAGTGTGTCCCCCAGGTTCCACCAAAAACATCTGCGGAAATCTAAGCAATCTGTGGATGACTTCCCGCTCTCTCCAGAGCGAGGGGAAGGGTACCCACCGAAAGCAGCGAGGAACCAAACCATACGATGTAGGCCGCTCAGCCGTTGAATAGAAAATTTGTGTGTCCCCCAAGTTCCAATAATTTGTGTGTCCCCCGATCGCGCGCCGATCGCGCGCGCTGTGTCCCCCGATCGCGCGCGCCGATCGCGCGCCGATCGCGCGCGCTGTGTCCCCCGATCGCGCGCGTGATCTGCCGAGTGGAGCTAACAGGAAGTCTATCACTGCTCTTGTCCCCATGGGTTCAGCGGGCTGCGGGACTTGGGCTAAGATAGTGGCAACTGCTGGGTGTCATTGGTATGACCTCCCACCTCTGGGTCTTTTATGAAGCATGGCAATCTCAATGCCCGTAACGGAACCGTCACCGTTTGCGCACCCGTAACCCGCCGACCCATGGCCGAACGCTTCCCTGCCTCCGGAGCCAGGATGTCGCTTTGGGATGCCGACGCTGGCGCACTTGGCCACGCCCCTCGCGCCAACGCCGACGGAAAACCGATGCGCATGACAAAGCCCGGCACACTCACCAACGCCGATGCCAGCCCGCGGCTGCTCGTTTCAAGCGCGAAACTTTTCAAGGACCGCGCCTACATTGCCGCGGAGCTTCCGGCCCCGCTCAAGAATGCCCATTTCATCCCCGTCGCGAGGAACGACCCAAAGACGCTCCAGCGCGAGCGCGCCGGCACCGTCTTCTTCCTCACGCCTGTCTTGGAACGCAACCGCGACACTGTCGCGCAGCCGTTGATGGACCGGGCCTTCGAGAAGGTCGCCCTACCCGAAATCCCGCTTTTCAATCCCACCTCACCCGGCAACTTCTGTACCCTTTCCCAAAAGGACTGCGCTGCCGGCGAAACCAGCCTGATTGGCAAATGGGCCGTACCTGCCTTCCTTCCATGAAACACATCTTCACCCTCCTGGCCGCCCTGCTGCTCGCGCCGCTCGCGGCGCTGCACGCCGCAGAGGATCTTCCCGAGCCGCCAGTGAGTTGGAAATACCCGCCGGAAATGCCGGGAGCCAGCGTGGAGGTGTATCGAGAGGTGAATGGCATAAGGCTCAATGCCTACATCTTCACGCCGCCGGGCCATCGAGCATCGGAGCGACGCCCCGCAGTGTTGTTCTTCTTTGGCGGCGGATGGAAAGGCGGATCGCCGGGCCAGTTTCTGCCGCAATCGTTGTACCTCGCGCAGCGTGGCATGGTCGCCATCCCGTGCGACTACCGGGTGCTGAGCCGACACGGTGCGCTCCCGCAGGATTGTCTGCGCGATGCAAAAGCGGCGATCCGTTGGGCTCGCGCCAATGCCGCCCGACTTGGCATCGACCCCGACCGCATTGTGGCCGGAGGCGAATCCGCTGGCGGTCACCTTGCCGCTGCGGTGGGGCTGGTGTCTGGATTCGAGGACGGAGGCGATACCGAGGTAAGCTCCCTTCCGAATGCCCTCGCGCTGTTCAACCCTGCAGTGGTGCTGTCTGCGGTGGAGGGCCATCCGGGGCTGCTTTCGGAGCAGAAAATTGCAGATCTCAGCGCCCGCACCGATAGGCGGCCGCGCGAGATTTCTCCTTATCACTTCGTCCGCCCAGGGCTGCCGCCGAGCATTCTCTTCCACGGCACAAAGGATGAGGCGGTGCCATTCCACACGGTTGAACTCTTTGCAAAAGCCATGACCGAAGCAGGCAATCGCTGCGAACTGAAAGCCTATGAAGGCCAGCCGCACGGCTTCTTCAATCCCGGGCGTGGCAAGGGCGCGCCACGCGAGGAAGCCACTCGATACTTCCACCGCACCATCCGCGAGCTGGACGCTTTCTTCGTCTCGCTGGGCTACCTCAAGGCGTCGGACATGCCGCAAACACCTGCCGCCAAGAAGCTTTCCGAATTCCAGCAGGTCGTCCGGAGCGAGACCTGGACCGAGAAATGGCCGGATGCTTCAGGCAAAGCGGAGGCGCGTGACGTCACGGCCGAAGTGTGGACGCAGGCCATGCAAGCGACGCTGGATGCCCAAGGAACGCTGCACATTCCGGCGCGTGACAAGCCGTATTACCTGGATGGTCCGCTCGTCTTGAAATCCGGTCAAAAACTCAGTGCTGATCCGACAGCCGAGATTCGCCTCAAGCCCGGTAGCAACACCTGCATGGTCCGTAACGAGCACGTCGCCGCCTTGCACACAAAGCCCGTGCCCGCCGATTTACAGCTCGATACCGACATCACCATTGAAGGCGGCATCTGGACCACACTCGCCACCGCTGTAGCCAATC
The DNA here is from genome assembly GCA_945874745.1 of Akkermansia muciniphila. Lineage (GTDB taxonomy): Bacteria > Verrucomicrobiota > Verrucomicrobiia > Chthoniobacterales > Chthoniobacteraceae > Chth-196. Next base: position 17,297 of record CAMCIN010000034.1, read on the forward strand.
ACGGCAACGAACGTGGACAATCCTCGAAGGCCAATCCTGCCTTCGGCACCCATGGAGTCATCCTGTTGCAAAACGTCCGCCGCGTCACAGTGAAGAACCTGACCGTACGGCAAAGCAGGCCCTTCGGCGTACATCTGGCGAACGCCCATGAATTCACCGTGCAGAACATCACGCTCGAGGACCACCGACGAGACGGTGTGCATATCAACGGACCAGCCAGTGACGGCGTGGTTCGCGGCGTGCGCGGCAATTCCGGCGACGACGACGTGGCGCTGAACGCCTGGGAGTGGAAAAACTACGCGCCCAGCTACGGCCCCATCGAGCGCATCATCGTCGAGGACGTCACCGGTTGGCCAGGGGACGGGCACGAGGGAAATATCGCAATACGCCTCCTGCCGGGCGTGAAGCGTTTCGATGATGGAACCAAGCTCGATTGCCCCCTCCGAGACATCACCCTGCGCCGCATCAGCGACATCCGGCATTTTAAGATCTACGACCAGCCGAACCTCGAACTCGGCCGTGAGAACGACTTCAGCATCGGAGTCGGCACCGTGAAAAACCTCCGCCTCGAAGACCTCACCTTCAATCACCCCGGCCAGATCGAACTGCACGCAAACGCCGACGGACTCTTTATTCACAACGTTCGAGTGAATCATGCCACCACTTCCGACTGGCGTCTGCTCGCCATCGGCCCGCTGTCGCAGACCTACAGGCACGGCAAGTCGGAGGACCCCGCGAGATGGAGTGAAATCTTCTCCCCCGACCTCGACTGCACTGTGCGGAATCTGAGCATCACCGGCGTTCGCACTCGGGACTCGCAAGGCGATCTGCCCATCGAACAAGTCGTGACGATCATCGAGCAAAAGCCCAACCTCGACTATCCCAAGACCACGCCGAAAGGCGGCACGGGGAAAGGAATCTGGATACGCTGAGCACATGAAACCCACCTTCACACTAATCACCGCCCTGCTGCTGGCGCCGCCGGCCGCACTCCACGCTGCCGAGTTGAAACTCCCTTCCGTATTGGCAGACCATATGGTTTTGCAACGGGACAAGCCCGTCGCCGTGTGGGGGTGGGCGGATCCGGGCGAAACAGTGACGGTGTCCTTTGCCGGCCAAGCTAAGTCCGCCGCGGCAGACGCCGACGGCAAATGGTCCTTGAAGCTCGATGCCCTCACGGCTTCAGCCGAACCGGGCACGCTTTCCGTCACAGGCAAAAGCGGACGCAAAACCGAGGTGAAGGATGTGCTCGTGGGCGAAGTGTGGCTGGGCTCCGGTCAGTCGAACATGGAGATGAGCGTGAAGGCTGCGAATCACTTCGATACCGAGCAAGCCGCCGCGAACCTTCCAGTCATACGCTACTACGGCGACACCAATGGTCCTGCCGCGAAACCACAAGCCGAGGGCAAAGGTGTCTGGCAGGTGTGCTCCCCGGCGACTGTTGGTCGCTTCTCGGCCACGCTCTACTTCTTTGGTCGCGAAATTCAGCACGCAGTCGGTGTGCCCGTGGGCCTCATTAACTCCTCAGCTGGAGCCACGCAGATAGAATACTGGATCCCCGCCGAGGCTCAGTGCACCGACCCGGATACGAAGGCCAACTACGACACCTTCTTGAGAGGCTACACCTCTTTCGACGAGGCCAGGTTCGCGGCCAGCTACGAGAATCAGCTCGTTGCCTGGAACCTCGCGGTTGAAAAAGCCAAGGCAGACAACCAGGCACCTCCGACACGGCCCCTGGATGTCCTTGCCATCCGCAGGCGAAAGGGTCCGCCCGCGGGGCTCTTCAACGGCAAAGTATTCAACCTCGCGCCCTTCACCCTGCGCGGCATCCTTTGGTACCAAGGCGAGAGCAACTCTGCACTTCCTGGCCCAAACCAAAAACATCTCTACCACAAGCATCTTAGCCAGCTCGTGACGAGCTGGCGCGAGCTCTGGGGCGATGAATTGCCCTTTGCCTGGGTGCAACTCCCGAACTTCACTGCTCCCGGCGAAGGCTGGCCGCGCATCCGCGAGGCGATGTTGAAAACGCTTGAGCTGCCGAAGACCGGCATGGCCATCACCATCGACATCGGCGATGCCAAAAACATTCATCCCACCAACAAACAGGAGGTCGGCCGCCGACTGTCCCTTTGGGCCCTCAGCACTGTTTATGGCAAATACGTCTCTGCCATCAGCGGCCCATTGCCCTCCAGTTCAACGATCAACGGCAACGCGATCACCGTCACCTTCAAGCATGCCAACGGCGGTTTGAAGACAAGGGACGGAGGGCTGGTGAAGGGCTTTGAAATCGCTGGTGCCGACCAGCAATGGAAAGCCGCTACCGCCATTGTTGCTGGCGACAAGGTCAGCAGCAGCCACCCCGAAATCGCCGCACCAGTCGCTGTGCGATACGCCTGGCTCGATCTGCCTGACTGCAACCTTTGCAACGGCGCCAACCTCCCGGCCTCACCCTTCCGTACGGACGACTGGCCCGCAGCCGCAACCACCAAGAAGTGAATCACGCCTGAGCAACTGCCCCGCGTGGGCCCGATGTCTGTCCATGCCGACCGAATTGCCGCCAAAACCGAAGCATGAAATCCACCCTGCCCCTCCTCTCCTCCCTGTTTTTGGGGGCCATGGCCGCTTTGCCTGCAGCTCCGTCTCCGGACGCACGCATGGTCATCGCAAGTGAGGCGGGTGCAAAGCTCGACAGTCATGTGACCAAGGGCGGCGGAACGGATGACATGCCGCTCATTCGTGCGGACGGGAGCATCGCGTTGCTGCAAGTGCGGCATGTCACCGTGCAGCGAACAACCGCATCCGCACCTGCAGGTTCCTTGCTCGGGAGCTCCGTGGATCGCCCCGCGCTGAAGGCATTCATGGCCGCCAGCGCCGGCAGCGTGACACCCCCCGGAAAGGGCCGCCGTGGCTGGCCGGAGGGTGAGGGCTACCTGTCTTCGCAGCCACACATCGAGCGACTGCAGATCGACAATGTCGTCGCCGAAGGTTTGGAGCGGGTCCTCGAGCATCAGGCTGGAACCATCAAAGATCTCGACCTTCGCGAACTCTCGCTTCCCGCTGCCACGAAGACCGTTCACAGAGGCGAGGAAGCAGCGATTGGCAAGACCCGTGAACCAGCCGAACGAGGAAAACAACCACGATGAACCGAAGACACTTTCTCAACGCACTCGGCAGCAGCGCGCTGACCTTTCCCTGGTTTTCGCACCTTGCGCTGCACGGCGCGGACGTATCGAAGGCGCCGCGCCGACTGGTGTGTATCGGTCTGGATTTTGGACTGCGGCCCGAGTCCTTCTTTCCCGCAACCGAGGGGCCCGAGTTGGAGCTTACACCCTTGCTTAAGCCCCTGGAGCGGTGGAGTAAAAACGTGACGGTGTTCTCGCAACTCGAACACCCCGGTGTGCAGGGAGGACACTACGGGGTGCACGCGTTTCTGAGCGGTGTGCGCCGGGAACAGTCGGCCGGTTTCAAGGACGGCTGCGTGACGCTCGACCAGTTGGCGGAGGAGCATCTGGGGGGCCTGACGCGGTTTCCATCGCTCTGCCTCGGCGTGGGCGGCGGTGATGCCATCTCCTGGACCCGTTCCGGCATCGCGGTGCCAAAACTCGAGGATCCGGGCGCCGTGTTTGACCTGCTTTTCCGGCCCCAACGCAAGGGTTCGGACGAGGCACGTCGGGCTGAACTTGCCGAGAATGAATCCGTGCTCGCGCTCATAGCACAGGATGCGCGGCGCGTGGCCCCGCATTTAGACCGTTGGGATCGCGAAAAGATGGAGGAATTCATGGGAGCGATGCGCGAGTTCGAACGCGTAAACGCCACCAGGGCGGCCTGGCTGGAAAAGCCGCTTCCGGTGACCGGCGGCAAAAAACCTGTTTGGAAGAACGACGACTGTATGGACCGGGTTCGCGCGAATTTTGAGGTCGCGGCGCTGGCCCTGCAGGCAGATGCCACCCGCATCATTACCCTTAATATCGGAGGGGCGTTGCCGGTAACCAACATTCCTGGCATCAATCGCGGCTATCACGACCTGTCCCACAGCGGTCAGGATCCGGAGAAGCTGCGCCAACTGCACCTTATCGAGTCTGCGTTGCTGGGCGAACTGGATCATTTCCTTGGGCGTCTCTCTACCACGAAGGACGTCGGTGGCCGCTCGTTGCTCGACAGCACAGCGGTTGTGTTCGGCAGCGGTATGGGCAATGCCAGCGCACACGCCAACACCAACCTGCCCATCATACTCGCCGGCGGCGGCTTCAGGCACGGACGCCACCTCTTCTTCCCGAAGCAGGGCCGCCCGCAAACACCTCTGTGCAATCTTTTTGTGACGCTGCTTCAGCAGATGGGCATCGAGCGGGAGCAGTTCGGATCGAGCACGGGAAACCTCAACCAAGTCCTGCTGTAGCGTGCGCATTTCTCTGCTTACTTCCCTCTTTCTGGCCACCAGTGCGCTTCACGCGGCGGGTACGGCCGCGTTCAAACCGGACGCATTTCTTTCGCAGTACTGCACTGCCTGTCACGATGCAGACGTGCAAAAGGGCGACCGGCGCCTTGATGATTTGCCTGCAAGGGTTGGCGTGGACGTGGCGACTGCCGAACGATGGCAGGAGGTGCTGCACCAACTCCAGCTGGGGGAGATGCCGCCAGCAAAAAAGAAACAACCCAGCGACGAGGAGCGCAGGGCCTTGATCGCGTGGATTGACGCACAACTCGCGGAGGTTCAATCCGCCACACAATCCCGCGGTGGCCAGGTGGTTCATCGCAGACTGAGCCGCCTGGAATATCGGTACACGATGCAGGATCTTTTCGGTTTCGAGGGCGAGTTTGATCCCACCACCAGCTTTCCCGGCGATGAGGAGTTGGATGGTTTTCGCAACATCGGCTCCGCGCTGAGGACCTCACGGCATCATTTGGAGCAATACCTGAGGGCGGCTGATGCCGTGCTTGAGCACGCCTACGATCTTGCCGAGGTGAATGGAAAACCGGTGCCGAAGGAATGGAAGGACAGCGCCGATTCCATGCGTGAGCTCAACCCCGCTTTCGGGCTTGGCGTCATCGGTGCGGAAAAGGCGAACGGCCCCGCTTATATTCATCTCAGCCACGGCTTGAGAAACCAGGAGCTGATTTTCGATAGCAAACTCTTCCTGAGCCGTTTGGGGGATTCGGGCGTACCGCATTCGGGGTGGTATGAGATCGAAGTCGAGGCAACCGCCGCAAACCGGCAGCATCCGTACGGCGCGGACCTGATGCTCGGCGGTCTGGCGCCGTACTATAAAACCCCAAAGGCCTACTACGACGAGTCTCAGCCGATGCAGCTGGGCATCGGTCGGCAGGGAGAGGGCATGAAGGGCAACGGCTGGCGGTTGATCCCGCCAAATATCATTCACACCACCGAGCTGCCCGACGAACGCTTCACCACCGTCCGCGCCCGCATTTGGCTCGACCGCGGAACCGTGCCTTATCTCTCTTGGGTGGACGGCCCGCCGAAAGGCACCCGTGGTCAGTTCATCTCCACCAAGCTCTACAAATACGATCCGGGCGTGCCCAAGATAGAAAAGCACGTCTGGGAGAACCTTGCCCTCCGTGCCGAGCGCGACAAGCTCTACCAGCACCTTTACAAGGGGCCCGAGGTCCGTGTCCGCTCCTGGCAGGTAACCGGCCCTTTCCGCGAGCAGACACCCCATCCGGCCGCGTCTTTGCTTTTCTCAACCATCGGCGCTGGCGAGTCGGACGTCGCGCCGGAGCGGCTGCGCGCTGCAATGAAAGACCTCGCCAGTCGCCTCTTTCGGCGCGAGGTGCGTGTTGAGGAGGTCGCTCCCTATGTGGAGGCCTCCCAAAAGCGGCTCGCCAGCGGAATGCGCTATGCTGACGCCGCGCGCCCTGTGTTTAAAGCCCTGCTCTGCTCCACGGAGTTTCTGTTTCTCAACGAAGCAGCGTCGGATGCGGAGACCATCACGCCGACGCAATTGGCGAGCCGGCTTTCTTATTTTCTAACGGCCGGACCGCCCGATCAGATGCTCCGCTCGCTTGCGGACAAGGCGGCGCTCGACCCTGCCGCCGTTCGTAATGAGACCGAACGCCTCCTTGATTCCCCGCGCGGTGAAAGGTTCCTACGGATCTTTACCGAACAGTGGCTCGGTCTGAACAAACTGGGCTCGATGCCCCCCTCGAAGGAGACTTTTCCATCCTACCATATCGACCGATTGGAATCCGCCATGCGGGAGGAAACGTGGAGGGTCATCGCCGAGCTCATTCGCACCAACCAACCGGTAACCTCCCTTGTGGATGCGGATTTCACGTATCTCAACGCGGGCCTGTCCCGGCTCTATGGCGTGTCAAATGTCACTGGCGATAGCCTGCAGCGGGTCACCCTGCCCAGCGACTCACCCCGCCGCGGACTGCTTGGGCACGCGAGCATTCTCACGGTGACCGCCAACGGCGTGGACACCTCGCCGGTAAAGCGAGGCGTCTGGATGCTGGATACGCTCTTTGGGACACCGCCCAAGCCGCCGCCACCAAACGTCCCCCCCATAGAGCCGGATATCCGTGGGGCCACCACAATCCGGCAGCAGTTGGAGAAACACCGCTCTGTGCAAGCCTGCGCCGACTGTCACGCCAAGATCGACCCGCTTGGGTTCGCCCTCGAAGCCTACGATCCCATCGGTGGATTCCGCTCCGCCTATCCCAACGGCGCACCGATCGATCCCAGCGGCGAATACCGCGGCGTCCTTCTTCGAGGCCCGGCTGACATCCGCACCTATCTTTCAAACCACCCGGCTTTTCTCGCTCAACCTCTCGTGCATAAACTGCTCACCTACGCTCTCGGGCGGACTCTTGGGTCCGGCGACCAACCCGCTCTCCGCAGACTGCAGGCGAACTGGGAGGCAAAAGACTACAGACTCCGCGAGCTCATCCGCCTCGTGGCCACTTGCGAGCTGATGAATCGGCCTTGAAGGCCTTGCTTTCAATCTATTCGAAAAGCCAACCATGCGTCCCTCCCTCTTCCTTCTCCCCGCCCTGCTGCTTGCGCCCCTGTCCGGCAGCGGCAACATGGCGCCACAGCACGTAGGGTTCAGAACGGAAGCCGTCACATCCTCGCCTCGTTCACTCGCTGAAGGTGCCGCGGGCCCGGGGGGAGGTCGGTCTGGCGCGCGGCGGTTTTCGATTTCTCTCCACTCGGGTCTGCGCCGCTGTCGCGGGGAACCAGTTGTGGGGCAGCTGGG
>CAMCIN010000035.1 GCA_945874745.1 Akkermansia muciniphila
TTCCGAGTGCCCAGGACCACAAGCGGGCGCAGGACGGGGATTTGGGACTGAATACCGGAGGAATGGGCACCTACAGTCCCGTCCCCCAGCTGACGCCAGCTCTGGAGCTGGAGGTGCGAAAGGAAGTGCTGGATCGGTTTCTCGCCGGACTCAAGGCCGATGGGATTAGCTACAAGGGGATGCTGTTTCCTGGGCTGATTCTGACCGCGGCCGGCCCCCGGGTTTTGGAGTTCAACTGCCGGTTTGGCGATCCCGAGACCCAAGTGCTTCTTTCACGGTTGGAGACGGACCTGCTCGACTTGTTGGAGGCCTGCATTGACGGCACGCTCTCGCAACAGGTGCCTCGGTGGAAGGCAGGTTCTGCGGTTTGTGTGATCGCCGCTTCGGGTGGGTATCCCGATGGGTACGAAACGGGTAAGCCGATTCACGGGCTTGCCGATGCGGCTCGGGAAGCGGTGGTGTTTCACGCCGGCACGAGGCTGCAGGATGGGGTTTTGGTGACGTCCGGCGGCCGGGTATTGGGCGTGACCGCGACGGGCGTGGATTTGGGCGAAGCCCGGGAGCGTGCTTACCGGGCAACGGCGAAAATCGCCTTCGAAGGAATGCATTTTCGGCGCGACATCGGGGCGAAGGGATTGGGCGTCTGAAGCTTTATGGAGGCGCATTTTTCAGCTCAGGTTTTCCCGCGACTGCAGGTGGTTTGCGCCGCCTTTTTTTGGGCATGGCCGGTCTGTTCCCTTCTTGCGGCCCAACCGTCCACCGTGGACGCACTTTCCATTGAGGAAACGGACGCGGCCCTCGAGGCGATCTGGCAGAGGACGCCGGAGCCCGGGCAGCGGTCTCCGGATTCGGCAAAGCGGGCTGCATTGCAGGCGTATTTGAAGCGGCTCGGGCCGGGAACCGGACTTTATGAGGGGAAACCCGAGGAGTTGAGCGAGGCGGAGTTTCCGCCGCTCAAGTTTTATTCGGAGCTGCTGCCCGGCAAGATTGCGTACGTTAGGCTTGGCAGATTGCAGGCTGACCTGGTGCAGCGTTTGGAGGCGGAGCTGCGCGATTTCGCACAGTTGGGGGCGCGCCACCTGATTTTGGATCTACGCGCCACGCCGGCCCAGGGCACGCTTGCGGACGCGGCCGGTCTTGCGGGATGTTTTATCTCCGAGGGCAGCCCGCTTTTTGCAATCCGCACGAGCGCGGGAACGGGCGCGCCGCTGCTTGGCACACGTGCGCCGGTGGCGCGCTTGAAGGTGCTGTTGCTGACGGGTCCACGCACCGCCGGGCCTGTGGAGGCGTTTGCGGCGGCGTTGCGCGCCCGGGCAGGGGCGACGGTGCTGGGCTCTCCGACGCGGGGGGAGGCGGCCGATTTTGAGGTGGTTCCGTTGCAAAACGGCCGGTCTTTGCGGCTTCCCGCGCGACTTGCGGTGCTGCCGGAAAGTCCAGGGCTTTTTCCGGGAGGGCTTCAGCCTGACGTGTCCTGCATTGTCCCTCAGGAAGCCAGCGACGCCGCACTGCAGCAGGCCGCAAGCGACGGGCGGGTGGCGCCGCTGTTGGCGGAGACGGAACGGCCCCGCCTGAACGAGGCGGCCCTGGTCGCGGGCAGGAATCCTGAAATGGAGCTTTGGATTCAGACACAGCTACAAAAAAAACAGGCATCCCCCTCGCAGGCTGCGCCGGGGAAGGATGAGGCGCTCCGACTGGCAGTGGATTTTCTAATCGCAGTGGAGGCTTTGGATAGCATCCCGTCGGCTCTGCCTTAATGGGGGCTGCCGGTCGGGAGGTGGGGTTACCCGGTGAAGTTGCGACTGTCTTTTTTGCGAGGTTCTTCAGTAGGCACCAGGAACTGCTTGTTCGGCCGGGAAAGCAGGCGGCGATTCTGGAGCGGTTTTGCTTGATGAACCATCGCCTTGTGGCGGTTTGCTCTTTAGGCATTGGCGTGATTTGATCAGTTTTTAGAGGAAGTGTCTGCCGCGGAATTATGATTGGTTGCGCGGTTTAGCGGAGTTGTACTGGGAAAGATTTTATGAGTAGTTCATGCGTTGTTGTTGTCCCTCTGTACAAGAGTTCCCTTGAGCCGCTGGAGGAATTCTCGCTCGATTACTCTTTGGAGCAGCTCTCTGGGCGGGACGTCGTTTTTGTTGCGCCTAAAAGCTTGGATTTGCTTTATTACGCAAGCAGGCATCCGAGGGCGCGGGTGGTTCTTTTCGAGGATGTTTTTTTCGCCTCAATCAAGGGCTACAATCGGCTACTCCTGAATCCGGGGTTTTATGAAACGTTTGTTTCTTATGAACACATTCTTATTCTCCAGACAGATGCCATTGTACTGCGGGACGAATTGGATAAGTGGTGTGCTGCACCGTACGACTATCTGGGAGCGCCGTGGCCTGATGCGCTGGAGATCTCCATCAATTTAGATGCTCTCAAAGGCAAGCTGTCCAAGGTAGTGAAGACCCAAGTCGGGAACGGAGGCTTGAGTTTACGCCGTAACCTGAAGTGTATAGGGCTGATTCGGGAATTCCCTGAGGCGATCCAGATGTTTCTGCACACCGGTTCCAGTGAAGACATTTTCTTCTCGATTCTAGGCAACCAGTCCTTGGACTTTGTGCTTCCCAATGATCGGGTGGCTGGGCTGTTTTCCTTGGAAGTCAGGCCGGAGTTTTACTATGAGCTCAACGGCAATCGGCCGCCAATGGGCGGACATGCGTGGTGGAAGCAGATGCCGTTTTGGAGGCAGTTTTTGAAGAAAACTCCGCCTGTTTTGTTGGATGCTCAACCTCCCGGAAGGGTCGCACTCAACGCTGCACAGTGAGATTTCGAGGCATGGGTGCCGGGGATATGCCGCGGCTCGTCGCAAATGTGATGGACCGGGCAGTCATCCACAGATGACTCAGATTTCCGCAGATGTCTTTATGGTTTCCGCTCATCGTCTGGATCTGACAAATCAGTGGCTGGTTGTCTGAAGAATCGGTCACACGCTGGCGTTATCCTTGGGAGTGCTGTGCGACGCGAGGTCGGATTGGCCGAGTCACTCAAAGTGCTGCAGAAGGAGGAAAACAACGCCAAGTAACTTTTTCCTTTGCATGACTACATTCGTGTCACCTGTGGATCCCTTCCCATTTTCTGAAGAGTCAGCGCTAAGTTCCCGTAGGGAACACGCCCCAGGGAGAGTGGCCGGGGGGAAAGAAAAACGGGGCATCCCTAAGGATGCCCCGTTTAGGGCCGCCCAATAAAGGGCGGCGATTAACTGGCTTGGAGCCTGGTCGGTCTGACTTAGAAACGGCCGCCGCTACGGAAGCCGCGGTCGCCACGGTCACGGCCACCGCCGCGATCGTCACGTCCACCACCACCGCCGCCGCCACGACGGTCAAAGCCGCCGCCGCCGCCACCACCGCCACTACGGCGTTCGAAACCACCGCCGCCACCGCCGCCGCCGCCCGGGCCGCGTGCTTCGCGAGGCCGAGCTTCGTTCACCGTCAAAGGGCGCCCTTCAACTGCCTGACCATGAAAGCGGCTGACCGCTTCCTGGGCTGCAGCGTCCGTCGCCATGGTCACGAATGCGAAACCACGCGACTTGTTCGTGAACTTGTCGAAAATAATCTGCACTTCAGAGACATCACCGACCTGGCGGAACAAATCCTCCAGTTCGCCTTCAGTCATCGTGAACGCGAGATTGCCGACATACAATTTGGTACCCATTCCGTTATCTTAATTAGCTGCCAAGCAAAGAATTCGGTAAGGTTTCCGGTCGTCGGATCTCAAGCGTCCAGAGGAGCGTCGTCGCCCCCTGTGCACTCCCCGTTGCCGAGGCTCTGCTTAACTGAGCCTGCAAACTATCTACTGCCGCACGGCTTGGCAAACCTTAATGGCCCTTATTTACAGTCAGTTTTTTGCTGCCGGGTCACCCTCCCTGTGCCTCCGGCTTTCCTGTCCAATCCGCCCCCCCTCCCGCCTTCTTCCAGTCCGCGTATCCGTGCACTTTCGCCATATAATCTACGCCCGGTTCACGCTCCGGAGCCGGCGCAATCTCCCAGTCCCAGGCCCAGTCTGGTTCCGGAAGGCGCACGCCCTGCAGCACCTCCCACTCGCGCGCGCCTTTTGCGCCGGGTGCAAGCGGCCGGGCGCACCAGCGTACATCCGTGATGAGCGCCGTATGCCCCGGGAGTTGGCCCAGATATTCCAAGTGCGCCAGAACCAGGCCCCTTTGAAATATGGCAAGGTCTGCTTCAGGGCGGAGCGCGCCTAGAAAGCGGCCGGGAACCCAGCTCAACTGCGAGAGCAAGTTTACGGAGACGGTGAAATCCAGGCGGCAATCTTTCAGAAATGCATCGGGTGCGGAGGCGGGCAACGGGATGCCCGGACTGTCGCGCAGGCGCGGCAGTTCCCTCATAATGCCGGTAACGTCCAGCGTGAGCAGCCGCACATTGGGGAAGCGCCGGGCAGCCAGGCGGCTGGGTACCGAGTGGACGATGTCCGCCAGAAGGACCTCTTCGAAGCTGGCTGCCAATTCGCGCAGAGGGATGTCGTGGAGCAAGCCCGCCCCAAAGAGAAGCGCTTTACGCCGGCCGGGGGCGAGCTTGGCGGCCGCTAGGATCGCAGTCCGGGTCCTTGTGAGGTGGGGCTGCCAGGCGGCTTGGCAGCGGCGGTAGCGAGCCCTGACCTGAATGGTGGAGGTCAGGAAGCCCATCGAGCGAGCCATCCATGTGCACGGGGTAAAGCAGTGTTCGAGTAGTTCGAGGATCACAGGGCGAGAGGCGTGGTGCGATTTACCGCGTGGGGCTGAGTTGACAGAAGTCCCGAACGTTCGTAGCTGATTAAGGAGAACATGCAAAAGCCCTCTTTCCTCTCGTTGCCCCTCTTGTTTGTGAGCTCCGCCTCGCTGTGCCTCTCCGGTTGCGTGACGGAATCTTCCGACCTGCCCTCCTATCCGGTCTCCTCCCGCGGGCAGGCCATGCAGGTCTTCGAAGTGGTCATCATGTCCGCGAACCCTGTTGCGTTGCGGGGCGAGTCCTCGGTGGTGGGAGTCGGGGCCGGTGCGCTCGCGGGCGGCATCGCCGGTTCTATGATCGGTCAGGGGCGTGCTTCTGCGCTGACGGCGGTCGGCGGAGCTTTGGCCGGCGGCTTGGCTGGGGATGCGATCGAGCGCAAGGTGACTTCAGGCCGTGGGGTTGAAATCATGGTGCGCACGATGTCGGGCCAGACTTGGAGCGTGGTGCAGAAGGACCATGGCGAGCGGTTCCAGCCCGGGGAACACGTCCGGATGCTGGTTGGGCCCCAGGGCCGGACCATCAGCCGCTGATAAATTCCTTCAACATTCGAACCCGACGGTTGGCGCGGGGTCTGCTCTTTCGTGACTGGATGCGAAAGCCCCCCAGTTCTTCTGCTGCATTTGCGGCGTTCCTTTGGTGTCTGGTTTCCGTTGCCCGTGCGAACTGGAAGGAGGACCACGCACAGCTGGCCTCCGGGGTGGAGGCGCTCGAGATGGGCGGCAGCGCCGGGGGCGTCGCACTGGCAGGGAGGCTTGCTTTTCCGCTGGCGCAGTCTGCGCAACGCCAGGTGGTGGTGGGGTGCGGTTACGCCGGGGACCGCCCCGAGGGCGGCCGGGTCGTGGCGCTGGCGCACACCAGCTTTGTTTCATCGGCCTCCCCCGCGATGCGGCGGTGGCTGGTGAATCTGGCGGGATGGGCCGCCCGTAAGCAAGAGCCGGAGCTGCTGGTTCTCGCAGGCTCCTCCAAAGAGTGGACTGCCGCCGGAGTGCGGACGGTCGAGGCGCCCAAGCAGTGGGCCGCTTCGGCACTGGGGAAGGCGGGGTGCGTTTATATTAACCTGCACGCCCTCTCCCCCGAGCTTGCCCGGGCCGCCTTGCCGGATTTGGTGCGGTTTTCGCAAGCGGGCGGCGGTCTTGTTTTTGCGTCCACCCCCTGGGCGGCGAAGCCGGAGTTGCTGGAGTTTGCTTCCACGCTGATGCAACCGGCGGGAATCGCATTTTTGAAATCGGGGCCTAGCGAGACCCGCTACCCGCTCTTCCCGCTTCCCTCGCCCCATGCGAGCGCCTTGCGTGCACTTGACGTCCTCACGGCGGAACAGGAGGGGAAGGCTCCGCTCCCTTTGGCGGAGCGCCAGACGGCGGCGGCGGCGCTGGAGGGCTGCATCGCCGCAGACTTCGTCCCCCAAATGCTGGAGCAGGCGCTCATTCAACTGCATGACAAAAGGGGGTGGAGCCGCTTTACAGCGGAAAAGCCGCTGCGCCGGAACCTCCAGCCCGTGGAGGCGCTGATGGCCCGGTTTGAATCCTGGTGGTTGCAGCGGCAGGCGCCCGACAAAACTCCGGCCCATCCGCTGGCCGCCGATTACCCCGGCCTTCCGGCGTCGGGCCCCGAGGAGCGGAGGGAGCTGGTTTTTAACGCCACCACCGGCCCCGACAGGCTCGTCAACCACGGGGACCGCACCCGGATCGCGACCGGACTGTACGCAAAGCCGGGTTCGCCGGTGCGCGTCACCCTTCCGAAGGGGGCGGTGGCCGCCGGGCTCAAGCTGGAGCTGGGCATCCACGTCGACAAAAACTGGAACCTCAACTCCTGGAGACGCTTTCCAGAGATCAGTACGCTGACTCCGCTGGCGCAGGAGGCTACCTCCGCCGCCAACGCCTTTGGCGGTCTGGTGAGCATCCTTGTGCCCGCCGGTTGTGCGCTTGGAGAAGTGCGGGTGCTTATTGAGGGGGCGGTGGCGGCGCCGGTGTTTACCCTCAACAAAACGCAGGCCGCAGATTGGAAAACCGAGAGCGAGGCCCCCGGCGCGTGGGGTTACTTGGAAACGCCGCTTTGGACCGGATATTTTTCCAGCGAACAGCTCCGTTCGATGCAGGATCCCGCGAGCGTCGCCAAATACTGGCATAGTGCGGTGCAAACAGCGGACCAACTGCTCGGGTACGCTCCTTGGCGCAAGCGCGGGGAGTCGATGCTGGTGGATCGGGATATTTACGTTGGCTACGGGCACGCGGGCTACCCGGTCATGATGATGTACGGGGCAGAGCAGGGCGAGGGACCTGACGCATTGCTCGGCAGGGGCCCCCGGCAGGGCGACTGGGGTTTCCTGCACGAACTGGGCCACACCTTTCAGGACAGCTTTGACGGCAACTACACGATTGCCACGCACGGGGAGGTGGACGTGAACCTGGTGCCCGCCCTCGTGCTGCAGCGACTGCATGGGCGGGTTTCTTACGACAACCATTCCCATAGCACCTTTGACGCCAAGACCCGGCTGGCCGACTGGGAAAAATGGCGGGCGCTGCCCGCGGCGGAGCAGACCTGGGCGAAGGCCTGCAAAATGAACGTGGCCTATGACTTTTACTTCACACTCGCAGAGTGCCACGGCTGGGAACTCTATGCGCGCGCCTTCGGCAGGCTGCTGAACTGGCTGCAAAAACCGGGGGCTGATCCGGCCCTGGACGGGATCCCCGAAAAGGCGGCCTCCGCAAAACGGGACCGTTTCTTTGTGTGTTTCTGCGAGGAGTCGGGTTTCAATCTTCTGCCGTTTTTCCAGAAGTACGGCTTGGGCAGGGGCGAGTTTGGGCTGAGCGAGGCGGTGCTCGCCCGTGTGGCGAAGCTCCCGGAGTGGGAGGGCAATCGGCCGATGGAAAGCGTGGAGGGGCCGGCCGAGGTCGCCGTCCCCGCAGGTGCGCCGCAGGGCGCTGTTCTCGCGAAGTTTGCAGGAAAGGATCCCGATGTGGGGACGGTCTTCACCTACCGCCTTACAGAGGGCAACGGGGACGAGGCGTTTGAACTGAACGCGAGGACAGGGATCCTGACTCTGCGAAAAGCGGGCAGGCACCCTGCCCGGACCCTGACTGTCGAGGCGCAGGACAACTGCATTCCGTTGAGTGCCCAGCGGGTGGTTTGCAAAGTTGCGTTTCCCTAAGTGAACGCCCATTCGCAAAGTTGATAAATTCACAGCCCGGTTCCAAGGTGTGCAGCTCCGCAGGGGATTCCCTGTCTTTGTATGTCTGAATCCCACGACTCGATCTCTGAATTGACCCGGCGCGTCTGCGCCTTTCGCGACGCGCGTGACTGGGCCCAGTTTCATTCGCCCAAGGAGCTGGCGGTAGCCCTCACCGCGGAGGCGAGTGAACTGTTGCAGCATTTTGTGTGGCAAACCCCGGCGCAAGCCCTCGAGAGGGTTGCCCGCCGGCGCGCAGAAATCGCTGATGAAATGGCTGATGTCGCCATTCTGCTCTTGGAGTTCGCGGAGGTTACCGGGATTCCCCTGGGCGAGGCGGTCTCCGCCAAGCTGGCCCGCAACGAGGAGCGCTACCCAGTGGAAAAGGCGCGCGGCTCCAACAAAAAACACAACGAATTGTGAGCGAGGAACCCGTCGTCCCGCACACGCGGCGCCCCCGTTACTCGGGCAAAAACCCGCGCGGCTTTCAGCACAAATACAAGGAGCTGGACCCGGTAAAATACCCGGATGTCGTTGCGCGCGTCCTGTCCGCTGGGAAGACCCCTGCGGGCACCCACCGGCCCATTCTTGTGGCGGAAATTCTGGAGGTGCTAAAGCCGGTACCCGGCGAGTTTGGCGTGGACTGCACGCTGGGCTACGGCGGGCACGCGCGCGAAATCCTCACCAGGCTGCAACCCGGCGGCCGGTTGGTTGGACTGGACGCCGATCCGCTGGAGTTGCCCCGCACCGAGGAACGCCTTCGCAAGGAGGGCTTCGGCCCCGAGGCTTTTTGTGCGTACCGCAGCAATTTCGCCGGCCTGCCTGCGGTGCTTGGGAGGGAAGGCCGGACCTCCGCCGACTTTCTTCTCGCGGACCTGGGCGTTTCCTCGATGCAGTTGGACAACCCGGCGCGCGGCTTTTCGCTGAAACTGGAGGGCCCCCTGGACATGCGCATGAACCCAAACAAGGGGCAGCCGGCGGCGGCTTTTTTGCGCAAGGTGGATCCGGTCCAGCTGGCCGGTCTGCTGGTTGAAAACGCTGACGAACCCCATGCAGACTTTCTTGGGCGGGCGCTTGCCGGGCAGGATTTCACCACCACGGTGGAGCTTTCGAGCCGGATCCAGGCGCTGCTGTCCGCACGACCGGCGGAGGAGCGGGAGCTTTCGGTGCGGCGCGTCTTTCAGGCGCTGCGGATTGCCGTCAACGACGAGTGGGCGGCGCTCGACACCTTCCTGCGCAACCTGTCCCAGTGCCTCGGGCCCGGGGGGCGGATCGCCGTGTTGACCTTCCACTCCGGCGAGGACCGGCGGGTGAAGAAGGCGTTCGAGGCTGGTCTGCGGGAGGGACATTTCGCAGAGGTGGCGCGGGAGGTGGTGCGCGCCGGGGCGCAGGAGCGCCGCGACAACACCCGCTCAAAATCAGCCAAGCTGCGCTGGGCGATCAGGGCGGGATCGGACTAGGCGGGGCTGAAAAATTCCCTTACAGGCGATCGGGCGGTTGACTAGGGTGGCGTTCCTCCAACCCGCTCCCCCATGCGCCTTTCCTCCCTGAGTCTCCGTGTCCTTGCCTGTCTGGCTCTCTGCTCCGTGTCCCTCTTTGGGACCGGCCGGGCCGCCGAGCCCAATCCGCTGCTGGCGCCCCCCGAGGCGGTTGCCAAAATGACGATGCCCAACGGGTTCACCGTGGACGTGCTCGCCTCGGAACCGAGCATCGTGCAACCCATCGCCTTTTGCTGGGATGAACACGGCAGGCTCTGGGTGGTGGAGGGTAACACCTATCCGCAGCGCGCCGGCAAACCCCCGGTGCCCCGGCCCGATGACTCCCCGAATCTGGATCAGCTTGCCCCGGAAGACCTGGCCAACCTGTTGGGCGGTGCAGACCGGATCCTGATTCTTTCGGACGAAAACGGCGACGGCATCTATGAGACGCGCAAGGTGTTTCTCGAGGGGCTCAATCTGGTGTCCGGAATCGAGGTCGGCTTTGGAGGCGTCTACGTGGGGGCGGCGCCCTACCTGCTGCACATCCCGCTGGACGCGAGCGGCGACAAGCCCGCAGGAGCGCCCCGCGTGCTCGCCGACGGCTTTGGGTGGCAGGACACCCATGAGACGCTCAACTCCTTCATCTGGGGGCCGGACGGCTGGCTGTACGGCTGCCACGGGGTGTTCACCCATTCGCAGGTGCGTGTTTGCACGGGACCGGCGCAGGCGCAGCGTCCCCGCACGGCGATGAACTGCGCCTATTGGCGTTGGCACCCGGTGCAGGAGAAGTTCGAGCTTTTCGCCCAGGGCACCTCGAATCCGTGGGGGCTGGATTACAACTCACTCGGGCAGTTTTTCTCCGAAGCGTGCGTGATCCCTCATTTCTGGCATGTCATTCAGGGCGCCTACTATCTGCGACAATCCAATCCACTGGGGCACTTTAACCCCTACGTATACAGAAACATCGAGACGATCGCCGACCATGCGCATTTTGTGGGCGCGGCGTGGGCTGCGGCAAGGGAGACCTCGGACGAGTCGGGAGGGGGCCACGCCCACTGCGGGCTGTGTCTCTACCAGGGCGACCACTTTCCCGCGGAGTACAAGAACCGGCCGCTGTTTGGGAATATCCACGGGAAGCGCATCAACCAGGAAAACCTGATTCAGGAGGGGTCCGGTTACCGCGCCGCCCATCTGCCCGACTTTCTGAAGTCCAACGACTTCAACTTCACCGCGGTCACGCTGAAGGCTGCGCCTGACGGGAGTGTGGTTTTCAGCGACTGGTACGACCGGCAGAAATGCCATACGGGCAAGTCCGAGATCTGGGACCGCACAAATGGTCGGCTTTACCGGGTGCGCGCCGAAGGGTGGAGGCCTTGGCGTGAGACGCCTGGGATGTGGACGCCGGAGTCCACGCTGGAGCTGCAGCTGCAGGAGAACGCCTGGCTGAGCCGGATGGCGCGGCGCAAGGCGGCCGAACAGGGGCAGGAGATCCAGGCCAATGCGGCACTGGTGCGCCGTGCCGTCGCGCTTGTCGAAAAGGGGGCGCCGACGGAGACGGTCTTGCGGGTGCTCTGGTGGCTGCGCTGCGCTGGAGTGGAGTACAAGCTGGATCGGAAGGCGCTCCAGAACGCGGAGCCCTATGTGCGCTTCTGGGACATCCAGTTGAATGCGGAGAAGCCGGGGGCCGCACCGGTGTCGGAGCTGCAGCAAAGCGCGAAGTCTGACGCGTCTCCGGTGGTGCGGCTGGCCGTGGCCAGCGCGTTGCAGCGGCTGCCGAACGAAAAGCGGTGGGAGGTCGTGGAGGCGCTTTTGCAGCACGGGGAGGACAACACCGATCATAACCTGCCGCAGATGGTTTGGTTTGCTCTCGAGCCAGCGGTGCCCGGGGCCCCGGAGCGGGCGCTGGCTTTGGCCAAGAATTCCAAAATGACGCTTCCCGCCGAGTTGATCGCCCGGCGTGTGGCGGAACTGCAGACGCCCGAAGCCTGGGCGCTCTTGGTGGGGGCGGTGACGGAGGCGCGCTCCGCGCAGGAGGCGCTGCTGTTTTTGTCGCCGCTGGTGGAGGTGCTCAAGGGCCGGTTTCAGGTGGCTGCCCCCGCGCGCTGGAACGCGGCCTATCCCCGCCTTCAGGAACTGATCGACGCTGCAGATTCCCCGGAGACGGGCACCCGGCTCAGGGACGCGCGCACCGCGGTTGCCGCAGCCGTCAACGATGCCCGCGCGTTCCCCGAGTTGGACGCGGTGGCGCGGAATTCCAAAGGGGCCTTGCCCCGCCGGCAGCAGGCCTTGCAAACGCTCGCCTCGGCGAAGGCTCCGGGCATTGCGGAACTTCTCCTCGATTTGCTGGCGGATCCGGTCCTGCGTGTGGACGCGTTGCGCGCGGGCGCCACGCTTTCGGGCGACCCGGCCGGAGGAGAGGCTGCCCCGGCGCGGTTTATACGGACGGTCATCGAGCGCTACTCCGTCTTTTCGGGCGAGGAGAAGGCCGCGGCCGTTCTGTTGTTGGCAGCGCGGGCGGGCTCGGCGCGCCTGCTGCTGGAAGCGGTGGAGGCAAAGCGCATTCCGCGCAGTGGGGTTTCGAGTTTCGCAGCCCGGCAGATCGCCGGACTGAAGGACGGGCCGCTGCTCGAGATGCTGGAGCGGGTGTGGGGCACGGTGCGTGCGGGCGATTCCGATGCCGTCGCAAAGACTGCGGCGGAAGAGCACGCCAAGTACAAGGCGGTGCTGACGCCCGGTTTTTTGAGGAAAGCGAATCTGTCCGAGGGGCGCCAGCTTTTCAAAAACAGCTGCGGCCAGTGCCACCAACTCTTCGGCGAAGGCGGGAACATTGGGCCAGATCTGACCGGCTCCAACCGCGCGGATCTGGACTATATCCTTGAGAACGTCACCAATCCAAACGCGCTGATCGGGAAGGACTACGAATTGCACATCTTCACGCTCAAGGACGGGCGCCTGGTCAGCGGCATGGTCCGCGAAGAGACCGAGGCGATCGTAACGTTGCAGTCGGTGGGGACCGAGGAGCGGGTGCGGCGCAGCGACATTGCCAAGGAGGAGAAGCCGGGGATTTCGATGATGCCGGCGGGTTTGTTTGCCGGCCTCACGCAGGAACAGATGCGGGATCTGGTGGGGTACCTCGGGAGCGCGCGCCAGGTGGCCTTGCCCGGGGAGACTGCGCCGGCCCTCATGCGCGTGGCGGGTGCGTTGGAGGGAGAGTCCCTCAAGGTGCTGAGTCCGGGGCTGCGCGTCGCGCCGCAGAAGATGGGGCATTTCAAGGATGGCGTCTGGTCGGGCGATTCGCACTTGTGGTGGACGGGTGGGAAGCCCGGCGACGTCTTGAAGGTGGCGGTGCCCGTTGCCAAGGCGGGTCGGTACCGGCTGAAGGCGGTATTCAGCCGCGCACCCGACTATGCCGTGGTGCGGTTGGGACTGGACGGCAAGGTGTTTGAAAACGGCCAGATCGACCTGTTCGGCTCCAAGGTGACCAACACCCAGGAACTCGTGCTGGCCGAGCTGGACCTCGACGCCCGAGAGCACGCGTTTTCCGTGGAAATTACCGGCGCAAACCCCGACGCCCGTCTCTCGTACATGTTCGGGCTCGACTACCTGCTCCTCGAGACGGTCCCTTCAAAATAGAAGCGCTCGGGCGAGTTTCCAACGCTCTCCTGTTCCTATGCACGGGGGTGGGCGGCAGCGTATGCAGTCCGGAGACGCTGCACGCTTACGTGCGTGTAGATCTGTGTGGTCGAGAGGTTTTCATGTCCAAGTAGCGCCTGGACGCTGCGCAGGTCAGCCCCCGCATCCAGCAGGTGCGTGGCAAAAGAGTGGCGCAGCTTGTGTGGACTCACCTCCAGGGGAATGCTCGTGTGGCGCAGGCATTTTTTGAGCATGCTCCAGATCGCCTTCACTCCAATGCGCCCGCGTGCCTTGTTCAGGAAAAGCGGCCCCGTCTGCGTCTCGGCCGCGTGCCGGTAGTGCTGGATGGCGCGGAGCGCGGGCGCTCCGACCGGGACGACGCGTTCCTTGCGGCCCTTGCCCAAAACGCGGACGGACTCGGTGTAGGGGTCGATGTGTTCGACATCGAGGCCGGCCAGTTCCGAAAGCCGCAGGCCGCTGGAATAAAAAAGTTCTAGAATGGCGGCGTCTCTCTGCGGAGCCCAGGGCGGCGCCTGCTTTTGTTTTGGCGCCCGCAGGGGGGCACTGAGCAGCTCGTCGATTTGAGTCTGGTTGAGAACGACGGGCAGTTTTCGGGAGGTCTTGGGCAGTTGGACCTGCTTGAGCGGGTTCTCCCTGAGGCCGTGGCGCTCGGAGAGAAAGCGGTAAAAGGTGCGCAGGGCGGCGAAATGAAGCCGCACGGTGGGTTTTGCGATGCCATCGGCGGCGAGGCGCATCAGGTAGCGGCGGAAATCGTCGGCGGTGAGGTTTTCCCAAGGGGGGAGGTCTTTTCGGGAGGCGCGGAAGCGGCGCAGGGCGTGCTTGTAGTTGGTGAGGGTGTTGGGGGAGACGTTGCGCTCGGTCTCGAGGTGCTCAAAAAACTCGCCGGCGAGCAAGTCGTGTCGCAGCTGGGGGGCGGCGGGATCCGGAGGGGGAGGGCTGTGCTTCACACTCAAAAAATGCCCTTGTTTTGCTGAAATGCCACCCTCGACTTGTGTGCAGGCAGGGGGGAGAACGCGCAACAGGAGGGGAGAAACAGGTTGCGGCGCCTTCCTCTAGGCTTTTAAGTTAGTTAGTTCGTCCTACCCAGTATTTGTCATGGTCAATCTCTTGCGCCGCTTTCAGCAACCTGTGCTGATCACCCTCACGTTTTTCGTCATCATTGCCTTTGTCATTTTGTATGGCGGGCCGGGGACGCGTCTGGACCGGTTAGGCTCCCAGCACATTGCCACCATCTATGACCGGAACGTGCAGCCCACTGAATATAACGCCATCGGGCGGATGTTCGAGGTCTGCCGGACCTTGGGAATGTTGGACGTGGTGATTCCTTTGGCGCAAAACGCCAGAACCATGGGGGAGGTCACCTCCAACTACGTCTGGAATACCATGGTGCTTCGGCACCAGGCCGCCGAAATGGGCATTGAGCCCACTGACAATCAAGTGGCCGAGGCAATCCAAAAGCTGTCCGCCTTCCAGAAGAGCGGTCAGTATGACCACGAACGGTATCTTCAGATGGTTCAAATGGTGTTGAGCCCAAGGGGAATGACCTCCGTCAACCTCGAGGAGTTGGTGCGCGACCAGATCCGTCTCCAGACCATCCGTGAGCTCCTGAGCGCCAGTGCCACCCCGGCCCCCGACGAGCTGGAGGCAGCTTACGCACAGAGACACCAGAAGGTGGAGGTCGCCTTTGTCCGGATCCCAAGGGAAGAAGTTGCCAAAGGGGTGTCCATCACTGCCGAGGAGATCCAGAAGGCTTTTGAAGCTAGGAAAGAAAACCTCAAGGCTCCCGAAAAACGCAAGGTCCAGCATGTGTTCTTTGCGCTGCCTGAAAAGGCGCCGACCGCAACGGCACCCTCTGCGGAAGAGATGCAGAAGGTGGCCGACAAGGCTGCGGATTTTTCCGTGGCAGGCATGGCGGAGGGCGCCAAGTTTGAGGAAGTGGCAAAGCAGTTTTCTCAGGAGGTCAAATCCAGCCCCCTTTTCAGCCGGGGCGAAGCGCTTCCGGAGTTTGCCAACCAGAACCGGGTGACTGCGGCTGCGTTTCTCCTAAGCGAGGAGAAGCCGGTGTCCGATCCCTTTCCCACCGAGAAGGGGTATTACATCCTTCGCCTGGAAAAGATTGAAGCCTCGCGCCCCTTGACCCTCGAAGAGGCCAAGGAACAACTGACTGAAAGCCTCAAGGCCGACCGGGTGCGCGAGACGCTGGCACTGAAGACGGCCGACGCCCGCAAGAAAATCGAGGAGGGCCTCAAGGCCGGCAAAACTTTTGCGCAGGCGGCTGAGGTGGCAGGATACAAGGCGGACTTGCCCGCGGCCTTTTCCCGTGCCGACTCCACACTCAAAGGGCCCGAGTCCGGGCTGATTCAGAACGCGCTATCCGATTTGAAGCCGGGCGGGATTTCGCAGCCACTGGATGGCCCAGAAGCAACGCTGCTGGTGCACTTGATTGCGCGGCAGCCGATCGACCCGGCTGACTTCGAAGTGAAAAAGAAGGAGTTGATTCCCATGCTCCAGAGCCAGCGCGCCGAAGGGCTGCTTTCGGAGTGGGTGGACCGCAAGCGCGCTGCCGCCGGCCTGCAAATGGTGCAGGCCCAGCCTTGAGCTGCGCCTGAGAGTCGCTAAGAGTCGCCATGGACGCCGCTGTCGAAGCACTGTTTGACGATGCCAATGGCGACTTGGCTCTTGGCGAACTGGAAGAGGCTGCGCAAAAGTACAAGCAGTGCACCCAGGTGATTCCTGACTACTTCGAAGCCTGGCACGCTCTTGGGATGGTCAACATGAAGCTGGGACGTTTCACCCAGGCCATCGAAGCCGGGTTGCGCGCCGTCGATTTGCACCCGAAGGACCAGCTGGCGTGGTCCAGCCTTTCCCTCTTTTACGTGCGCAACAGCCAGATTCCGGAGGCGGAGGCGGCCGGTGCCAAGGCTCGCGTGCTGGGTTGGGGCGACCAGCTCAAAGCGAAGGTTTCCTAACGTGAAGAGCTTCACTCGATCCGTGCTGTTTCCGATGAGATTTTTTAACGCAGGCGTATTCGGTTCCGCCGTCCTGTTCGCCGTCCTGTTCGCCGGCACTTCGTTCAGTTCCGGAGCGGTGGCCCCGGCGGGGAGGCTGGAGTTTGCCATTGGCGAGGTGGAGGGGGAAGCGCCCGCTGCAAGCGTGACGGTACAACAAGTGGTGGCCGCCCCCAAAAAGCGGACCCTGCTCCCAAACTCGAACCACCCAGTCTCTATCGCGGATGGAGTTGCTGTGCGTTTTACTTTGCTCAAGACCAGCGCGCTCTCGGAGATGCCTGCGACTTTGCGTGCGCTTTCAAAAACCACCCGGCTGCAGATGCGCCGGCTGGCTCTGTTCGCACCCGGCGATCCGGTGCCCCGGTTGATGGCCGAGGAGGCGACTTTTCTTGCCTCCGGCGAATGGCTGCTCAAGCGGGTGCTGCTTGCAGATCGCCCCGCGGCGAAGGAATGCAAGTTGGTCTGGAAGCCGGGAGAAGAGCCGGTTCTCACGCTTGCCAAGGGGAACTCGCTGGCGCTTAACAGCCTGCTTGCTCCTCCAAAGGCCCCTTAAAAGCCCCCTTAAAGCCCCTTAACACGGCGTAGGTCCCCTTGCCCAAATGGCTGTCAAAGCTTCATCTAAAGCATCTTCTCCCATTCAGGCCGTCCTGGGTTCTGACGACGCTGAGGTCAAGCGCGTGGCCCGTGAGCTCGCCAACCGGATGACGCCCGCCTCCGGGGGGGACTTCGCTTGCGACACGATCGAGGGGCAGGTCTCCAACGCCTCCGAGGCGGCCACGCGTGTCCATCAGACCGTGGAAGCCCTCCAGACCTTCCCGTTTTTTGGGGGGGAGAAACTGGTTTGGCTGAAGAACGCCAACTTTCTCGGGGACACCGTCACCAGCAAGGCCTCTGAAACGCTCGAAGCGCTGGTGGGGTTGCAGCAGCTGTTGGAAAAGGGGCTCCCGGAGGGGATCCGCTTTTTGCTGAGTGCCACTGAATTTGACAAACGGCGGGCGTTCAGCAAAGCGCTGGTCGGGTTCGCCACGGTGCAGACCTTCGACCACATGGACACCTCCCGGGCCGGTTGGGAGGAAAAGGCGATGGTGTTGGTGCGCGAACAGGCCGAACTGGTGGGACTGCGGCTGGACGGGGCGGCGCTTGAACTCCTCGCGGTGCGCACCGGGGGCGAGCGACGGACCATTCTCTCGGAGCTGGAGAAAATCTCGCTCTATTTGGGAGATTCGGCGCGCACGGTCACTGCCGCCGACGTGCATTTGCTCGTGCCGATGAGCGGGACCGCCGCCGTGTTCGAGCTTGGGAACGCCTTGGCGGCAAGGAATACCGCCGGCGCTCTTGCTCTCTTGGAATTGCTGGAGCGCCAGAAGGACGATTCACCAATTAAGAGCATGCTGGTGGCGATCATTCCGACTTTCCGGAACCTTTTGGCCGTCAAGGAGCTCATGGAGGCGCACCGGTTGTCTCCGCCCCGGGAGGCTTTTTTCTTCGGCAAAACCCTTGAAAAGCTCCCGCCACAGGCGACGGAGCATCTGCCCCGCAAGAAGGACGGAGGCATCAACGCCTATAGTTTGGGGATTGCCGCGCAGCACGCGCACCGCTTTACCCTGCGCGAGTTGCGCGCAGCCCAGAAGAGCGTGCTCGAGGCCAATATCGCCTTGGTGTCCGGGGAGGATCCGCACGGGGTGCTCCAGCAACTGGTCATTCGCCTGGGGCCGGCGTAAGTCTTTTGTGCCATGTGGATCGCCGTTCTTATCGGGGCTTTGAGTGGGGTGGTTGCCGCCTTGTGTGGAGTGGGGGGCGGGATCATCATGGTGCCCCTGTTCACAGCGTTTCTCGGGCTTTCGCAGAAACAGGCGGTCGCAACGTCTTTGGCGGCGATTGTCTTAACCGCCCTGTTTGCCTCGCTGAAAAACTCGGCTAATCAGTTTGTGGACTGGAAGATCGCCGGGTTAGCAGGGGTGGCGGGAGCCGTTGTCGCGTGGCTTGCCGCCGACGCGCTAAAGCATCTGAGCAATCGCACGCTGACAGTGATTTTTGCCTCCGTAATGATCACCATGGGGGTGCGGATGCTTTTTGCGCGGTAGCCTTTCCACGGGGGCGGCGCGGGGTGTGTGACCAGTGGGCAGGGAGGGTGCCCCGGCGGCGTAGCTCTGAGAGCGTTGGTTATTGGAGGCCGTGTTCTTGGAGGATGCGCAGGTAGGAGGGTTCGCCCTTGCGCACGTTGGCCGTCCAGTCCGAGCTGGAGGCGCCATCGGCCCGGTCGCTGATGAACTTGTAGCAGTGGAAGACGACCCCCGCCTGCTGACAGGCTTTGGCGAGGGCGTAGGCCTCCATGTCCACCAGGTCCGAGGGCAGGTGAGGGGCCGAGTCGGTGACGAAGCTGTCCCCGGAGCTGCAGGTGAGCCCGCCCGTGCCGAGCTCCAAGGCGATTGCCTCCTCAAAGGGGGTTTGGCCCGGCTGAAAACCCAAGGCCGTCACAAGCATGTCCCTCTGCAAGAAGCGGGTGCACCGGTGGAGGCCCCCTTCCACGGTGATGCCTCCGGCGGTGCCGAAGTTCCAGATTCTCTGGGGCCGGTGTTTTTCAATGAGGCGCGCGGCGCTCAGGGCAGCGTTGACCTTGCCGACACCTGTGAAAAAAACGTTTGGAAGGGCAGCCAGCGCCGGCGCCTCTTCTTGGATGGCAATCAGGATGAGGTCATTCATGGTAGTCTAGGAGCGTCTCGACGCGCACTCCCCGCTCTAGAAGGCGGTGCTCGCCGGGGAGGAACTTCAGGTTGAGGACGGCGGCCACGATGATTTGGGCGGGGTCCACGCCGAAGTGTCCGGTGAGTAGCTCGACGACGGCCAGAGCGGTGCCGCCTGTGGCGAGGACGTCGTCCAGCAGCAGCACGTTACGGCCGGCGAGGGCGCAGCCCGCCTGCATGCTGATGGAGGCGGAGGCGTATTCGTACGCGTAGCTTTGGGTGACCACCTCGCCCGGGAGTTTGCCGGGCTTGCGCGCCAGATGCAGGGGCAGGCCGGTGGAAAATGCCACGGGGGAGCCCCACAAAAAGCCGCGGGCGTCCGGCGAGACAATGGCTTGGATTGCGTTCTGGGTGCAGAGTGCGTTGAACTGGCGCACTGTCCACCCGAAGGCCTCAGGGTGCTCGACGATGGAGCAAATGTCGAAGAAGCAGATCCCGGGCTTGGGCCAGTCGGGAACGGTTCGAATCAGGCTGCGAAGAGTTTGGTGGTCCATGGGCTGGTGCAGGAAGTCTGAGGGAGACAGGGACGGCTTGTACAGGGAGACCGCTGCGGCAGACTGGGCTCGGATTTTCTGTAGGTTTCATCCGCCGCTTACTTCCATGCGTGTCATTCAGCTTTTTGCCTCCGCCCTGTCTTTGGTTTTCAGCGCCCTCCCTGCGTTTGCCCAGGAGGAGGCGCTTGGCGCCGAGTTGGTTTCGGAGGGCTGGAAGCACAAGGTCTGGCTTTCGTACCCGCCCGAGAAGTTTAGGGCGGGCGAGGTCCCGCGAACGGAGGGCAAGGCCGGGGCGGTGCGTCTGAGCGCGGCCCGGGGGGAGGTGGAGCCGTTTTTGTTGGTGTTGCGTCCCGAGGTGCCGTTGCGCGGAGTGGAGGCGAGGCTTTCGGAACTGGTGGGGCCTGGCGGGGCGGTGATCCCTGCGCCGACTGCCCCCGCGCGGCATTTGGGGTACGTCTTTATTGACGAGCCCAGCGGCACGCGCATGGGGCAGAAGATGCCCTTCTCCACCGGAACGGGGCTGTATCCGGATCCTCTGTTGGCGGGAGCCGCCGAGGTGCGGCCGCAGAAAAACCTCCAGTTTTGGGTGGCTGTGACCGTTCCGCGAAATGCCGTTCCCGGAGTGTACAAGGGGGAGGTGAGTCTGACGTGCCGGAAGGAGGGTTGGATGCCGGAGGAAAGCGGTCTGCCGTTGCGGCTGCCCGTGGAGCTGACGGTGCGCGGGTTTGCGTTGCCCGAGCCTTCGCCCCTGCGCAACACCGCGTATTTTTCGACGGGCCAGCTGCCCAAGGAGCGGTTGACGCCGGAGTGGTTGGGCGGCCTTTACCGGGACTTTGCGGCACATCGCCACACGCCAGAGCCGTTGTTGCCTTCGCCCAGGTTGCGCGTGCTTCCCGGGCCCGTGTTGGAGGTCGATCTTTCCGCCTGGGAAAGCGCCGCGGAGGTAGCCCTAGAGCAACTGCACAGGCCCCAGATTTTTTTGCCCGTTTCCGGCAGCAAGGACGGCCTGATGCAGGGGCTTTATTTCCTTTGGCATTACCCGGCCATTTGCGGCCAGCGCTGGCCTGCCTTTCCTTTACCCGGGCAGCCCGGTCCGTTTGTCTGCACTGAGGAAGGAGCGCTTTCGGACGGTTTCCGCACCTTGTTTGGCGCCTATTTAAGAGCGGCCAATGCGGTTGTGGAGAGGCGGGGCTGGGCTGGGCGCGTGTTTGTTTCTACCATGGACGAGCCTTATACCGCCCACGTGTCGGGGGCGGAGCGAGTGAGGGACGTGCCTGCCAAAAATTACCCGATCATCCGCGCCTTTGCCGAGCTGGTGCGGGAGAACGCGCCGGCCCTGCGGACCTTCTGCACCTCGAATCCGGTGTCTGAACTTGCCGGCGCGGTGGACCAGTGGTGTGCGAGGAATCTGGACGATTTGGGTAAGCTCCGCGGCAGCGAGGCGGCGGCGGCCGGCGGTCTGGTGCTGTGCGACAACTACCGCACCTTCATTGATTACCCCATGGTGAGTGCGCGCACGCTCGGGTGGTTGTGTTGGCGCAGCGGAGCGCGGGGATGGCTCACCTTTGAGACGCTTGGTGAGCTGGGCAGGGCCTGGACGGAGCCGGTCTTTGTGTATCCGCAGTTCCGAGGGGGTACGGCCTGGGGGCTGGGGCAGCTGTTTTATCCGGAGCCGCTGGGTACGGGGCTTGTGCCCTCGGTGCGCTGGGAGATGCTGCGCAAAGGGGCGGAGGATTACGAGTACCTGTGGCTTTTAAGCGAGCTGCTCAAGGGGCTTCCCGATGAGGTGCGGACTGGTGCTGCTGCGCTGGAAGCCGCCGCTTTCTTGGAGCATGCGGCCGAGGGCGTGGCGGGTGCTGCGAGTGAAATCGAAACCACCGGTGGAGCCGCTCAGCCCAACGCCCAGCGGCAGTCCGTTCCGCACGCCTTGCGGGAGCGGGCCGCGGCGTGGATAGAAAGGCTTACGCCTCCTGGGCGCTGAAGCAGGAAAAGCGAGGTCTGGGCGGACCGGTGGGCGAGTTCGTCCGGCATGGGAACGCGTGCCCGGCGGAAGAAACCGCAGCCACGCCAAAGGGTGTCGCGGCTGGCCTTCGGGTTGGACGCCGCACCCTCCCCTTGCGGCAGGAGAGAATCGCGTCTTGTGATTCCGCTCGCCGGAAAATCAAAGATCCGAGGCAAAGGAATCCAAGTCCGCGCAGGTGAGGGCCGTCCTGTGCAGCGATTTAAGGCTGTCCAAATCACAGACGGCCGAAAGGGTCTCTGTGAGACCCTCCGGGACCAACCCAAAACGGATATCCAGCACCTCAAGTAGGGCTTTTTGCAGGGAGGCAATCTCTTGTTGATGGCCTTCCTGGCGTCCTTCCTGGCGAAAACGGTCTGCGAGTGTCATGGCGAGTTCGGTTAGGTTTTTGGACTCCTGTTGCTCTACCTTCGCTCGGAAAACTCCCGTGTCAACGTTGGCATTGAGCAAGTAATGAAAGAAACGTTCCACCGCTTCGCGGCTGACGCCGGTGATGACGGTGCGGTCCCACACCAGGTCGTGGAAAAGTTCGCCCAGGGGTTCTGCTTTGAGGCTGCGCAGGGTCAGGATGCCTTCGGGGGTGCCGTGGATGTCTTCGTATGGCAGGTCCACCAGCTGGAGCAGGCGGAAGGCGAAATCCGGGGTGCAGGCGCGGACTGCGCCCCAGTGCTCTGAAGGGAAGGCGAACAGGTCGTGGAATTGGGTGGAGGTTTTCCAGTGGTCCTTGTCCTGGGCGAGTACCAGCGGGAGGATGGGGGCGAGTCTGCTGGATGGGCCGCCCTCTTGAGCTTGGCGCTGCCAAATGCGCACCATGTAGGAGAGCAGGCGCAGCGCCATGAGCGGAGCGTCCGTGCGCTGGTGTTCCCAAAGGAGATAGAGGAGGGCGTCAGAACCGCCGATTTTGGCGGAGAAGAGGAGGTCGGCTTCGGAGCCTTTCATCCGGGAGTCGATGAAGGTCCCGGGAAGCAGGGAAAGGGAGTTCCAGTCGACAAGGGCCGGGAGCGGGGCGTCGAGGTGGTGACGCAAAAAGGCGGCGGCGTTTTCCGGATTGGAAAAGGTGGCGCGAAAGAGTTTGTCGTGCGGCTGGTGGAGGGAATCGTCCGGCATGGAAACGCGTGCC
>CAMCIN010000036.1 GCA_945874745.1 Akkermansia muciniphila
GCGCACAGGTCCTGCCGGATCCTCGCAATCAACTGGTAGAGGGATCCCTCCGTCCGCCCCAACTGCACCGCCAAATCCTTCATCGACACCCCGGAGCCGTAGGCCGCTAGCGCCAGCTTCCTACGTTCTTCCGGCAACTTGGCCACACAACCGTCTAAGGCATCCAGTTGCCGGTGCCTGAGCGGCATTTCTTGCGCACCCTCTTCCACGAGTTTCGCGATGACATCCTCGTCCAACACCAAGCGCTCGCGGGCCACCCGCCGCCGCGCCATCAACACCTCGTACCGCGCGATCATCGCCACCCAAGCTCCGAACTTCGCCGGGTCGCTTAAAGTCGAAAACTTCTGCCAGGCCACGACACTCACCGACTGCATCACCTCGTCGACCTCTGAGCTTTTCGGGACACAGGAACGGATCAAGGCCCGAAGTGCCTGCTCATGCTGGGTCCAAAGCCTGAGAAACCCAGTATTGAGGTCGATTTGGTTCGGTGGGGGATTGGGGGCGCTCATCACGCGGGAAAATGTAAATTCCACTATCAGGCTGCCGGTGCCCCGCTGATTTAACGAAGTTTCTTTTCAGAGCCAGTGGCGGAACCTTGGGCAAGCGTGGGGAAAGGCACGCAAGGGGCGCCGAGCGCCTCTTGCGCGAAGGACGCCTCCCTGCCTAAAGACGTGGGCAGGAGGAGGAGGGTGCGCCCGACTGGGTTCGAACCAGTGACCGACGGATTAGAAATCCGTTGCTCTATCCAGCTGAGCTACGGGCGCGCCTGAGGACTGTTCTCACCTTTGTTGAGGCATCCCGCAAGCGCTAACAAGCGCTTCGCAAGCCGCGCTCTTCTGGCTCCTAGAGGCCACAGGCTGGACCGTGAGCACAATGTGTACCTTTTAGCTGACGTCTCGAGGCACAGGCAGTTGTCCACAGCTGAAAAAATGCCCACTCGTCAAAAAAGGTCTTCGCGGATTTGCGTGTCCCTTCTCCACATCCTTCAGATCTGCTCCATCTGTGGATTCCTTTTTTAATGAGATGCTTACGGAGTTTATTCTAGAGAGCCAGCGATTTCCCCCTCCCCAGCCGCGGTTGTTTGGACCGCGAACACGCATAGGCGCATGGCCTACTGGCTTTTGCGCATCCCCCCCACGACAGAATGGGCGGCCGTCAGGTATTCCATGATCACGTTCTGCTGGGCCTCGTCCACCTTTGCCCGGCGGGCCATTCCCGCCACCTCACTCTTCCAATTACCAACTGTCCGGGAATCGAGCATCTCCAAATCGTGGCACTGCGTGCAGCGCGTAGTGTAGAGCTGGCGCCCCTGCTCGAGCCGCTCCACTGGAGCCGCCGGCTTGGCCGCCGCCACAAACTCGGCCGTCACCGGCGGGGCCGTCCGCTCTTCAAGCGCGCCACTCATTTCCTCGCGCAGCTTTAGGAGCCGCGGATGGTCTGAACAGAGTTTGAGCCCCCGTTCCAGAGCGAGCAATGCCTGCCCCAAGTTGCGGCGGCGGTTGCTCTCCGCAGAATCCCCCCGGTTCTCAGCGTCCTTTATGTCCTCCTCAACCTTGAGGAGCATCGCCTTGAGCTCCGGCCGTGCAGGCTCCGCCTTGAGGCCGGTATCAATGTAGCCACGCGCCTCGACCATCCGCCGCACGGCCATTGCCTGCCGGCAGCGCACCACGGAAAAGGCCGCCTGAGCCGCCCTGTTTGCGAGTTCCTCACGGGGAAGTTTGGACGGGGGCGCGTCCTCCTTTTGCGCGAGTACGCGCGCCGAAAGCCGGTCCAGTCCTTCCTCCAGAGCCTGGGCGACGCTTGTGTAGCCCCTCTGGAACACCTCTGCCGCAGTGTCCCTTCCTAAAGAAAGCGCCTCAATAAATGCTTTTTGAGAGGGCCCTCCCTTGGCTTGGAGTGCTGCCCCTCCCGCCTGCATCACCCCCTCAATCCGCAGGGCCACCCCAGAGGCGACCCCCTTGAATCCAGGATCCTGCGCAGCCCGCCCCAAAAGCTTCCGCGCCTCCTCGAAACGCTGGTCCCGAAACGCCTGTGTTCCCCGGATGAGCAACGCCCACCCGTCCGGTGGCACCAGTTCCAGCGAGGCGTCGGGCAGCGTCACCGCAATAACCTCCCCCTCCTTCTGCACGAAGGCCAGATACACCTGCCCCTTCGCCGGTTCATGCTTGAGCACCGTAAACTCTTGTCCCTTGGGGCCCGCCAAAAACGGCTCCCCCTTGAACAGCACCGTTTCCTTGCGTGCGAGGCGGACCAAATCGCCACTCGAGTAAACAGCCGCCGCAGCGGGCGCCCCATGCAGCGCACCGCACACAAGGGCCGCGGGCGCGCACAGAGCCAAGCCCAGTGCGACGGTTGAAAATCTGGAGGGGGAGAGCCGTAGCATAAGACTAGCCTTGCCCTATCCAAGGCACTTAGCGCAAACAGGTTTTTGCCAGATGTTCTGCCCGGAGGCTTAAATCACCACCTCATCCTCCACCACGGCGCGGACCCGTGGCGTGATGTACTCCAAGACGGCTGCCACCGATTCCTCAATGCTCAGCGTCCCTGTGTGCAGGGTGATCTCGGGATTCAGGGGCGCCTCATAAGGCGCGCTGATTCCTGTAAACTCCGAAATCTCACCGGCCCGCGCCTTTTTGTAGAGGCCCTTGACGTCCCGGGCCTCGCAAACCGCGAGGGGCGCCTCGACGTAGACCTCCGCAAACTCGTGCCCACCCTGCAGAACGATCTCGCGGGCGCGCCGCCGGTCCTGCGTGTAGGGAGAGATAAAGGCAGTCAGAACGATGAGTCCGGAATCTGCCATCAGGGCCGCCACTTCGGAGACCCGGCGGATGTTTTCTTCCCGGTCTTGAGGGGAAAAACCCAAGTTCGAATTCAGCCCGTGGCGGATGTTGTCCCCATCGAGGACGTAGACCTGGCGGCCGGCGTTGAAGAGCTCCCGCTCAATCTGGCGAGCCAGAGTGGACTTGCCGGAACCGCTCAACCCGGTAAACCACAGTACGGCACCGTGGTGGCCGTTGCGCAAGGCACGGTTGCGGGGGAGCACGTTGCCCTCCGACCAGTAAATGTTCGCGCTCTTGATCTTGGAGCGGTCCGCGTAGACCCCACCGTGGATGATCCCGCCGCCGGCCACCTGCCGGTCATCCACGATGACAAAGCGCCCCATGAAGGGATTGCTGTCCTGGTTGTCCATCACCAAGGCCCCGCGCGTCTGCAACACGACTTCGGCCACGTCGTTGCGCTGAATGAAGGGCCGGTCTCCCTGCACGGTCTCAAGCGTCGAGGCGTCGATAACGCGGTCCACCGAGACCACCTCCGCATCCAGCTCCTGAGTTGCCAGCTTCAGCTTATAGCTCTGTCCGATGCGCAGGGGCCGCTTGCCCATCCAAAAAAGGCGCGCCCGAAAACGGTTCGACTCGATGGGGGCCCGCTCCTCGTGGGAGGCAACGTGGCCGCGCTGGACAAAAATCTGCTCCTTCAGCGTGATTGCCACCGACTGCCCGGCGTATGCCACCGTCGTCTCAGGCCCGCTCCAGTTTTCGATGGAGGCTACTTCACTTGTTTTGTTGTTGGGCGAAAACACCAACCGGTCCCCTACCCGCAGCGTTCCGGACTCCACGCGGCCAACCAAAATCCGGCGGTGGTCAAAGCGATAGACGTCCTGAATGGGCAGGCGCAGAGGCAAGGCGCCCAGCGGTTGGGGCGGCTCGAATATGTCGAGCCTCTCGGTGATCGTGGCCCCCTCGTACCAGGGCATCGGGTTGGGCTCGGCGAGATCGGGCGTGCGCCCGGCCACGTTGATGCCGTTTCGGGCGGAAATCGGGACAAAGGCGTGGGCCACGACTCCGATCTGCTCCAGAAACTCGCGGTATTCGCTCTGCACAGAGCGGAAGGTCTCCTCGGAATACCCGACCAGATCCATCTTGTTTACGGCTACAACCACTTGCCGGATTCCCAGCAAACTCAGCAGGTAGCCATGGCGGCGGCTCTGCTCCTGCACTCCTTCGTTGGCGGCAATCAGGAGCACCGCTGCATCTGCGCTGGCGGCGCCGGTGATCATGTTCTTGAGGAACTCCTTGTGCCCGGGGGCGTCAATGATGACGTAGGGGCGCTTGGCAGTCTTGAACTGGATCTGGGTGGTATCAATCGTGATGTTCTGCTCCTGCTCCTCGAGGAGGGCGTCGAGCAGGAAAGCGTACTCAAAGACCATTCCCTCGGCAGCGCTGGCCTTCTGCGCCTGCTCCAACTTGCCGTCTGGCAAAGAGTGAGTATCGTGAAGGATGCGTCCGATGAGGGTGGACTTGCCGTGGTCGACGTGGCCGACAAACACGACCCGGAGCCGCCCGGCGGACGGGGTGCCCGCGGATGGGGTGCCTGTAGGATGGGCTTCAGGCAAAGGGATGGAGGTGGAGGACATGGAAAAGGAAAGAGTGAAATTCTGCTGGAAGGGTTGCGCAGGAAAGAAGAGACGGGGCCTTTCCGGGTTTACATGAAGCCCTTGGCGCGAAGCTTTTGCATGGCGTTGCGCTCGTGATGGTCTTGGGCGCGGCCGGCGCGTTCCCCGGTTTTGGTGTGGGCGAGTTCCTCGATGATTTTGTCGATGGAATCCGCGTCGCTTTCGACCGCCCCCGTGATGGGCCAGCAGCCCAGGGAGCGGAAGCGGTAGCGTTTGCCATCACTTCCCTCGCGGGCGAAGTACATGTGGGGGATGGGAATGCCTTCACGCTGGATGTAGAGCCAGATATCGCGCTCGCTCCAGTCCAGAAGGGCTTGGACGCGCACGTGTTCGCCAGCCGCGCAGGAAGTGGTGAACTGGTTCCAAAACTCCGGCGGCTGGTCCTTGTAGTCCCATTCGAAGTCCTTGTTGCGCGGCGAAAAGTAGCGCTCCTTGGCCCGGGTGGGGTCCTCGTCGCGGCGGATTCCCGTAATCAGGGCGCTCCACTGGTGCTCGGCCATCACCTGCTGGAGTGCGGCGGTCTTGAGCTCATGGGTGACCGTCACCGGGTCGGCCGTGTCGTAGCCAATGGGGCCGCGCTCGGCGTAGGCGCCGGTCCCTGCCCGCGCGTCCTCGTTGATCTTCACAATCAGGTTGAGCTTGTGGTAGGCCACGGCCCAGTCCCGGTAGGCGAGCATCTCGGGGAACTCGTAGGTCGTGTCGATGTGCAAAAGGGAATAGGGAATGTGTCCGCCAAAGGCCTTGCGGGAGAGCCAGATTAACACATTGGAATCTTTCCCCATGCTCCACGGCATGCACAGGTTCTTAAAGTGGTGGAACGCCTCCCGGATCAGGTAGACGCTCTGCGCCTCCAAGGCGTCCAGATGGTCGGCGTCGGCGCGGCTGACCTTTTCGGGAAAGAAGGCCGGCGACCCGCCCGGAACGGGGGCCGGGTACTTGGCGGCGTAGGCGGGATGCTGGGAATAGTCCGGCAGGGTGAGTTCGGATGCGTTCATGATGAGGTGCGAAAAAGAGAGGGAAATGTATGCCAAGGGTTGCCCCGCGCTAGGGGGCTGCGGGAAGAAAAGTGTGGATGCCGCACTCTGTTTTATCAAAGCCGGCCCAGCGCCCCGCCCGCTCGTCGTCCGCCTCTCCGGCCAGACGCGTGCAGGGCTGGCAGCCGATCGAGCGGTAGCCTCTGTCCTGAAGCGGGTTGTAGGGAATGCCGTGCGCCCGCAAATACTCCCAAACGGCCTCCCGCTTCCAGTTGACCATCGGGTTGAGCTTGAAGAGGTGCCGCTCCAGCAGAGGATCAAACAAGTACCGCTCCAAAATGGCGGTCTTCTTCCGTGTGGCCCCCTGCTCCGCTCTCACTCCCGTGATCCAAACAGAAAGGGTGCTCAGCCGCTCCTTCAAAGGCTCTACCTTTCGCAGTTGGCAGCAGGTGTCGGGATTCCGGTTCCAAAGCTCGGGCCCGAACTGCACCGCCTGCTGCTCCAAACTCAATTCAGGAACGAGACTCTCAATCTGGATCCCAAAGAACGCCTCCAACCGGCTCTTTGTCTCCAACGTCTCAGCGAAAAGCAGGCCCGTATCCAAGGTGAAAACGGGAAAAGACAGGCCCGCCTGAACGGCATGGTGCAGCAAGACCAGCCCAGCCCCCTGAAAACTCGTCCCCACGGCGGCAAGCGGCCCGAAGGTGTCCCAGCACCAACGGAGCACGTCCGTGAGCGGCATGTTGGAAAGGTTTTCCGTCTGGGCTTCAAGGGCTTCGCCGGAAAGAGTAAGGGCGGACATGGGTGGAAAGAGGAAGGCGGTTTGGCGGCCAGTCACAAAACCTGACTAAACCGATTGGCTATTGGTTATATCACGCACTCGACCTCCACGCAATCGTTTCTCATTGCTTAAAAAAGAGCCCGTCCCGCCCACCACGGGGCGGCCCGGAGTACTCCCTCTGGCAACCTAAACCCACGCAGCCATCGGCGGGTGTCGAAAAACTTTCTCCCTACCCCCGTAAATGTCCCACCCCCGCAGACAGGATGTCGCACATGAAACTAATCCTGCTCTCCTTCCGCTCCCTGTTTACCCGGCTCGGTTTGCGCACCCCCCCTCAGCCCCAACAGCTCGACTTTTTGTCCACACTGGAAGCCTCTGGGTACGCGCAGGAGGGAGAAAAGCTACGCAGCCTTTCAAAGTAGCATACCCGATTGGGTTGGCGTAGGCTTCTGACCTATTCTGGGAGGGTTGGTGCGCTGCTTGCGCCATGTCCCCCAGCCAACGCCCGCCCCATGCACCTTTCTGCAATTGAATGTCGCCTTGTCTCGAAGCAATACGACGCGCGCCCGGTTCTGCGGGAGGTGTCGCTGCAAGTTGCCCCGGGGGAACGACTCGCCTTGACCGGGCCCTCTGGCAGCGGAAAAACAACACTGCTCAATTGCCTCGGTGGGATTGACCGACCGGATTCGGGCGAAATTTTAATCGGAGGTGAACCCATCACACGGATGCAGGGCTCCGAGTTGGCGGATCTGCGACGGAGAAAGCTCGGCAACATTTTCCAGTTTTTCCATCTCCTTCCCACCTTGAGCGTCCGGGAAAATGTCGAGTTCCCACTGGTCCTGCTTGGCATCGAAGGCCCTGAGCGGAAAAAAAGGGCTCAGGCGCTTCTGGAACGAGTCCATGTTGGGCACCGTGCGGATGCCTTTCCCTCCCAGCTTTCCGGGGGAGAGATGCAGCGCACGGCCATCGCGCGCGCACTCATCCACGGACCGGCGGTACTGCTTGCCGACGAGCCCACCGGCAATCTGGACTCCGCCAACGGAGCGAACATTCTTTCCCTTTTAAGCGAGCTCACGGATGAGACAAAAACCGCCCTCGTACTGGTGACCCACAGCGCAGAGGCCACGGCTATCTGCCACCGCATCGTTCAAATGCGGGACGGAAGCCTGCAATCTTCCGGCCGATGAAAGAGGCGCCGGCCCAGGTGGTGGTGAAGCAAGAAGGCACGCGAGCCTCGAAAAGCGCCGTCGACCAAGGGCGCGCGCGGGTCGTGTTCATGCTCCTGCGCCAGTGCACCTGGCGGCACTGGAGGCACCAACCGCGGCGCACGGCGCTGCTGGTGTTGCTTGTCTCCATTGGCGTGTCGGTTTTTCTCTCAATGCGCCTGGCTAACCGAGCGGCCGTAGCCAGCTTTACTCAGTTTGCAGAGGTGCTCACCCAACAGAGTGACGCCGTACTGACTCCCCGCGCCGGCCTGCTTTCCGAGACGGTCCTCGACCAGCTCAAGGCGGCGAGGCAATCGGAAGAAGGGCTCTCGGGCCTTGAAGAAATCATCCCAATTGTCGAGACCAGTGCGGCGCTGCCTCGCAGTCGCACAGATAGGGAACAAGGTATCGGCTCCAGGACCTCCTTCACCCTGTTGGGGGTCGATCTTATTTCGCTCCAAAACCTTGCCACCTCCAAAAACCTGGATCGCTCTTGGTTTAGCCAGGGGAGCAATGGGGAGGCGGCCGCCTCTCAAGAGGGCGGCTTTTGGAAGCTTTTGGAACGGCCCACTGCCATTTTTTGCGCGCAGTCTCTCGCCGAGGAGGAAGGACTTCAAGTTGGCTCGAAGTGGTCCCTGATTATGGGAGAGCGCACGGTGGAGTTTGAGCTCGCTGGGATCATCCCAAGCCGTCCCGACCAACCGACCGCCCCCAAAAACCTTTTGGTGATGGATCTGCCAGCTTTGCAGGTGCTCTCAGGCAAGGAAGGCCGCCTTGATCGGGTCGAATTCCTGTTTAACCGCAGTACCCGCACAACTCCGGCACAAGCCGAACGCACCCTTGCCGTCCTTTCCCGCACTTTGGAGGCCTTCGGAAATGTACGGTCCCCGGAATCTCGCCAGGCCGCAGCAGAGGTCATGACGCGGGGGTTTAGGCTGAACTTGACGATCCTTTCGTTGATCGCGTTGCTGGTGGGGCTGTACCTCATCTTTCAGGCGCTCGACGCTGCTGTAGTCAAGCGCAAGACGGAGATCGGCATCTTGCGCGCCATGGGCGTTACGGCGGCCGAGGTGCGCTGGGCCTGGCTTTGGGAGGCGCTTTTGTTGGGGTGCGCTGGCGGGGCAGCGGGCGTGCTGGGGGGCTGGGCGCTGGCCCAGGGAACCGTCCGGGCCGTGTCCCAGACAGTCAACACGCTCTACTATGCCAGCAACACCACGGCTGCCGCGCTGCATCTGGATGAGGCCATGGGCGCAATGTTGTTAGCAATC
This sequence comes from Akkermansia muciniphila, assembly GCA_945874745.1. Classification (GTDB taxonomy): domain Bacteria; phylum Verrucomicrobiota; class Verrucomicrobiia; order Chthoniobacterales; family Chthoniobacteraceae; genus Chth-196. The sequence continues at coordinate 8,682 of CAMCIN010000036.1, forward strand.
ACCTCGAGTCTGGTCGCCGGCTGGCTTCCCGCAAAAAGGGCGGCCGCCACCCTGCCTGCTCAGTTGTGGGCGCAGGGAACCGGAGGAAGTGCCGTCCTCAAGACGCCCACGCAAAGGGGCTGGCTCTGGGGCTTCGGCTTGGCGGCGGCAGCTGCGGTTTTGGCGTTCTGTCCCCCTTTGATTTTGGAGGGAGGCACGCCGTTTTCTTTGGCCGGCTATGCCAGTGCCTTCCTTGGGATCCTCGGGGTGGGCGTTCTGGCGGGTGAAACCCTGCCCAGCGCGGGTTGGCTGGCTGCCCGGCTGGGAAAACTATCCCCAGCCCGACGCCTCGCCAACAGCCATCTGCGCCAGCCCTCCAGCCGACATCGCTGGGCGGTCGCCGGTCTTGTGTGCGCAATCGCGATGACCGGAGGGATGGCCATTTTGGTGGGAAGCTTTGAATCCTCAGTGAGCGGCTGGATTCGGCTGGCACTTCAGTCCGACATTTATATCACGAGCGACGCCAACCAGAACGCGAGCGCAAACAGCCACATGGCGGCAAGCACCTGGAAAGGGATCACGGCGGAAGCAGCGGTTGCGGATTGGGACGGCCTGTTGATTACACGTGTGGAGTTGCCCGGAGGCCCGGTCCGGCTCAACGGAACGGACATGGCTTTCAACAAGCGCCACGAACCGCTGCTCTGGCTGGATCCGCCCCGCACCGATGCAGTGTTTTCGGCGGACCAAAACGAGGACCTCTGCGTGGTGAGTGAAAGCTTTACCGCGCGCTTCCGGATTTACCGCGAAGGCACCGTACGCGTCCCGACCCCCACGGGGGAACGCACCCTGAAGGTTGCCGGGGTTTACACGGACTACGGAGATGACAAGGGAATCATTCTAGTGGACCGCCGCCACATGCAGCGCTGGTTTGAAACCGACCAACTCAGCACACTCGCACTGGTGCTCCAGCCCGGCACCGATGCAGAGGCTTTCCGCGCGCAAACGCGGGCCGCCTACCCCGGACTTGCCGTCTACACCAACGCCCACTTGCGGGCGGAGGTCATGCGGATTTTCCAGCAGACCTTCGCCATCACCTACGCCCTTGAAGGAATCGGCGTGCTCGTTGCGCTGGCTGGCTTGGGCACAACCCTTGCCAGCGTGCTGGCGGAGCGGCGGGCGGAACTCACAACCCTACGCGCTCTGGGAATGAGCCATGCCGAAATTGCCCAGGTGGCCGCCTGGGAAGGTGCGCTTTTATCTGTTGTCGGAACCTTGGGCGGACTGCTGGCAAGCGCAGGGCTGGGAGCCTTGCTCGTTTTTGTCATCAACAAGCAAACCTTCGGCTGGACCCTGCAACTGGCGCTTCCGCTGCCCCCCCTCCTCTTCCTTGCCCTTCTGATTCCCGCCTCGGGCGCGCTCGTCGCCTGGACCGCAGGGCGCTGGGGGGCGGACCTTCCCGTAGACCGAGCGGACTGAGTAAAATGAGCAATTGTTTCCATCGCACTCTGATTTCCGCAATGGGCGGGGCGGTCTTTCTCCTGTCGCTGTCGCCACAGTACCCGTGTGGCGGAGCGCAGCCCCCGCTTCCGCCCCTTGCGGAGCGCACCGCCGACGGGTTCCTGGTGCCCCAGCCGGGACACACTTTCCAGTTCCCGAGGGACCACGGAAGCCATCCGGGTTTCAAGGTGGAATGGTGGTACGTGACCGGTCACCTCTTTGAGGTCGGAACCAAGGAGCGCTTTGGCTTTCAAGCCACCTTTTTCCGGCGTGCCGGCGCCCCTCCCGGAGAGGCGGTAAAAAAATCGGGCGCTTTTCGTTCCGACCAGCTTTTCCTTTTTCATGCCGCCCTTCTGGAGGTGCGCTCTGGCAACTTCCTCCACACCGAACGCCTGTCGCGCGCTGGCTGGGACGCGTCGAGCGCCGAAGACACCCTGGACGTCCAGCTCAACGGAAACCGGCTCTTCCTAGATCCCGCCCAACCTGAAACGTTCCACCTTGACACTCGGATCCGCAACGACGCCCGCCTCCAACTCACGCTGCGCCCCAGCAAGCCTCTGGTCGTCTTTGGGGAGGACGGGCTTTCGCGCAAGGGTGACTCCCCTGAGGCTGCCAGCTGGTATCTGACCTTCCCGAGACTGGCTGCCGAGGGGCAGCTTCAATTTGGGGGAAGGACCTTGCGCATAGGCGGCGAGGCCTGGATGGACCATGAAATCAGCAGTAGTCAGCTCACGCAGGAGCAAACCGGGTGGGACTGGGCGGGTATCCAGTTTGAGGACGGGCGAGAGATCATGGTGTACCGTTTGCGTCGGAAAGACGGCTCCACCGACCCGGCCTCCGCGCTGTTTTGGGTGGATGCAGCAGGAAAAACGGTTCGCTTTGGCGCGGATGCCTTCCGTTGGGAGGGTGCCGCGCAATGGCGCAGTCCGCGTTCGGGGGCCAGCTATCCCCTACCCGTACGCCTGAGTGTGCCGGATCCCTCCAGCGGCCAAAATGCGGATTTTGTTTTGGAACCCCTTGGCGCGGACCAGGAACTCGGCGACAGCGGAAGCGGGATACCTTACTGGGAAGGGGCCTGCCGGGTGAAGTCCAACGGCAAGGTGGTGGGCTCAGCCTATGTAGAGCTCACTGGCTACGCCGGTTCCTTGAACCGCGCCCTCAAGTGAGCGGTGAGATGGGTAGCTAGCCGCTCTGCAAGAGAGCCCATCTCTCCATGCGAAACTTCGGCAGCTGTGGGTGACGAGCCGCAGATCTCTCAGCACGGGCAGCGGAGTGGAAACCCTAAAAAAATCCGCGAAAATCTGAGCAATCTGTGGATGACTGCCCGCTCTCTCTGGAGCGAGTGAAACGGTACCCACCGAAAACAGCGAGGATCCTTCTCTTTAGGAGGGCTGCAAGTTTCTGCTCCCGCGATGGGATTTAATTGCCCGCGCGCCTGCCCGATTCTGCTGTGGAATCTTAGCCCGGTACACGCTGGATTTGGGAAAGTAATTCCCCTTGCCGCGGCGCGGCCGAGGGCTGACCATTCACGTTTGTTGGTGCTGCGAGGAACCCCGTGCGAACCGGGGGCAGTCGCGCTGCTGTAACCGGGGACGGACTCCCAAAATGCCAATCCTTGCTTCGGCCGGGGTGAAGGCGGGAGCGAGGGGATTGGAAGGCTGGCCGTCAAGCCGCCTGCCAGTCAGAGCCGGGAGCCAGAACATTCAAGGCACCGACAACTCATTCGCCTGAAGGCTGGCCCCGTCACGGGGCTTGTCGTCTGGCGCCAAAACCTTCTTCGCGAAAAAGAGGAATGAGGGATCGGTGTGCCCGCTTCTGCGCTGGGCGGGTGTCGGAAGACGCCTGCCCCTGTCTTGCAGGGCGGCCGCGGGTCTCTCCTTTTTAGGACGAACCATGCCCACCCATCCAGTGCCCCCAGCGGGCAAGCAACAGTTTGAGCGCATCCCGACCGGAGAGGCGGAACTCGAGCGCGCCCTTTTGCAAAGACTGAGCGTCCAGACAAAGCCCCCTGGCTCCCTCGGCCTGCTCGAGAGCACGGGGGTGCGGCTCGGTCTGCTTCAGAAAACAGTCTTTCCCAAGGCGGAGACCTTCCGGGTGTGCGTCTTTGCAGGCAGCCACGGCATTACCGCCCAAGGAGTAAGCGCCTACCCGGCGGAGGTCACCACCCAGATGGTCGGCAACTTTCTAGTCGGCGGCGCGGCCATCTGCGTGCTGGCGCGGGCGGCAGGCGCCTCGTTGCACGTCATTGACACGGGGGTGGACGCGCCCGCTGCGGCCTGGCCCGCGCAGGGAGCGAACTTCTTCCAGCGCGCCGCTCGCCGGGGCACCCGCTGCTTCAGCCGGGAACCCGCCATGCATGCGCAGGAGTGTCACACCGCCATGGAGGCGGGGCGCGAACAGGTGTGCCTCGCGCTCGCCGACGGCATCGACGTACTGGCCATCGGTGAAATGGGCATCGGCAACACCACCTCCGCCGCCGCACTCTGTGCCGCGCTTCTGCCCGCACCCGCCACATCGGTAGCCGGGCGGGGAACCGGAGTGGATGACGCAGGACTGGTCCGAAAGATTCAAGTGATTGAGAAAGCGCTGGAAACATACACCGTGAATTTACACGATACAACCTCTGCGCGCCACTGGCTCGAATGCGTCGGGGGCTACGAAATCGCTGCAATGGCCGGCTGCATCCTGGCGGCCGCCGAAGCCGGCCTGCCGCTGCTCGTGGATGGGTTCATCGCCTCGGCAGCCGCCCTCGTGGCCGCACGCATGAACCCAGCCGCGTTGAAATGCTGCTTTTTTGCACACCAGTCCGCGGAAGCCGGACACGCCTTGCTGCTCGAGAAACTGGGCGTCACCCCCCTGCTCCACCTGGGACTGCGCCTTGGGGAGGGCACGGGCGCAGCGTTGGCAATTCCGCTGCTTCGGGCGGCGGCGAGGCTGCTTTCAGAGATGGCGACCTTTGAGTCGGCCGGAGTGAGCGAGGGGCACCAAAAAACACGGGAGACTCTGCGATGAAGCGTGCGCTTAACGAGTTTCTCACGGCCCTGATGTTGCTCACCCGCGTGCCAGTGGGGCGTTGGTGCGTCCACTCCGAGGAAGCGGTGGCGGCTTCGGTCGCGTTTTTCCCGGTGGTGGGAGCGCTTGTCGGGCTTGTGGCGGTGGCGGCTCTGGCGGTGGGTTCGCTGGCTTTTCCGGCGAAGATCGCCGTGCTCCTTTGCATGCTCGCCAGTGTGCTGCTGACCGGCGGCATCCATGAGGACGGTCTTGCCGACAGCGCGGACGGTCTCCTCGGGGGGACGACTCCGGCCCGCCGACTGGAGATCATGAAGGACAGCCGCCTGGGCAGCTTTGGCGCGCTGGCCCTCTGGTTCGCACTCTCCGCGAAGTGGATTCTTTTGTGTGAACTGCTCGACGGAGGCCTGTTTCTGGCGTGTCGCGCCGTCTTCATCGCGCATTTTCTCGGCAGGGCGGCCGCAGTGGGAATGCTGCACCTGCAGCCCCATGTGGGAAATGATCCTGGCCGGGCGCGCCCCTTTTGCGAGCGCCTGCCACGTCCAAGGCTCGTGGCGGCGCTGCTCCCGCCCTCGGCGGCGTGCCTGCTGCTTTTTCCCCTGAACGCCGTCCCCATCCTCGCGTGGGTGTCACTGTTGGTGTTTGTGGCGGCCGGGTTCTTCCAAAGACGGATTGGCGGCATCACGGGCGACTGCCTGGGGGCGACGGTCCAAATAACCGAGCTGGCCGTGTTGACGGTTGCCTACTCCCGCGCATGAGTGCCCGAATCACTCTTATTCTGGGCGGGGCGCGCAGCGGCAAAAGCAGGAGAGCCGAGGCTCTGGCCCGGCTTTCGGGAAGGCCGGTGGTCTACGTGGCCACCTATGCCTCGGGGCATGCGGATGGCGAGATGTCCGAGCGGATCGACGTGCACCGCGCCAGACGCCCCACCGATTGGCAGACGGTGGAAAACCGGTTTGATCTTGCGACCCTCTTTGGAGAGTTGCCGGGGCGCACCGTGGTCCTGGACTGCCTCACCCTCTGGCTCTCCTACCACTGCGAAACCGTCTCCGAACCCGATCTGCTCGAGCGTTTGCGGGAGGCGCTGGAAGCAGCGCGCCAAAGCGGGTTGGAGCTCTACATCGTGAGCAACGAGCTGGGGATGGGGCTGGTTCCCTCCAGCCCCGCGGGGCGGGCGTTTCGGGATTTAAGCGGCCGGGCCAACCAGTTGGTGGCCGCGCTCGCGGAGGACGTGGAATTTCAAGTGGCAGGGTTGCCGCTCCATCTCAAAGGAGAGCGCCGCCCATGAGTCAGGCTTTTCACGGAGGGCGCAGGCGCCAGGCGCAGGAACGCTTTGGGACGCCAGTCCGGCTCGACTTCAGCGTCAACACAAACGCCTTCTGGGCCCCGCCCGCACTGCCCGGCGCGGTAGCGCTCTCAGCCGCCGTGGCTGCGTATCCGGAGGCCGACGGCGCTTCCCTGGCCGCACAACTCGCGGCGCTTTACCACGTGCGCGAGGAACACATGCTCCCAACGGCGGGCGCAATCGAGGGGCTCTATCTGGCCGCCCGCCTTTTCAGCGGCAGGCGCGCGCTGCTCCTGGATCCGTGCTTTGCGGACTACCGGCGGGCGTGTGCGGCGGCGGAGGTTGCAACCACCGGACTCCACCGACTGGGGAAAGAGACCCCCTCGCTCCTGGCCCCAGAAACCCTCGCGGGCGTCGATGTCGTCATTTTGGGGCACCCAAACAATCCCTGCGGCAACTTGCTCCGCGGCCTCGAGGATCTGATCAGCGACCCGCGCTTTTCCCGGGTGGCATGGATTCTGGACGAGGCCTTCATCGAGTTTGTGCCCGGGCACGAAAGCGTGTCGCTGCTGGGCCGCCTTGCACAACACCCGAACGTCCTGCTCCTGCGCGCGCAGACCAAAAGTTGGGCCGTACCAGGCCTGCGCCTCGGCTTTGTGGCGACATCCAACGAGGTCTGGATGGCACGGATGCGGCTGATGCAGGCCCCCTGGTCGCTCAACGGTGTCGCGGAGGCTTGGGCCCTACAAAGCCTCACCCCCGAAAACCACGCAGCGATGCTGGCGAGCCTCGCACCACTACCCGAGATCCGGCACGCCCTGAGCGAGTCGCTCAAAGCGCTCCCCGGCCTGAGCCCCTTTGCCTCGGACGCGAACTTTCTGCTGGTCCACACCCGCAATGCCAGCGCCACGCAGTTGGAGGAAGCGCTCGGCAGGGAAGGGATCTTGCTCCGGGTCTGCCGCGGTTTTGAGGGATTGGACGCGGAAAGCCACTTCCGGGTGGCGGTCCGCACCGGGGCTGAAAATGAGCAACTGGTCGCCGCGCTCCGCAAAGCGCTTGGGGGAGTGCCCGCGCCGAGGTCGGTTGGGAGAAAACGCCGGATGAAGGCCATCAGCGTGCTGGGCACCTCCTCCAACAGCGGCAAAAGCTGGATGGCAACCGCCCTGTGCGCGTGGTTGCGGCGCAAGGGGGTCCGGGTCGCCCCGTTCAAGGCGCAGAACATGTCCAACAACTCTGCCGTCACCCATGACGGCGGCGAGATTGGGCGGGCGCAGGCGGTGCAGGCGGAGGCGTGCGGCCTGGCGCCCTCGGTGCGCATGAACCCCATCTTGCTCAAGCCCACCGGCAAATCCGGCTCCCAGCTGGTGCGTCTGGGCAGGGCGGAGGGCCACATCCACGCGGCCGACTATTACAAACTGATCGAGACCCTTTGGCCGTCGGTGACCGAAAGCCTCGCCTACTGGGAAACCCGTTGTGACGCCCTTGTGCTGGAGGGGGCGGGCAGCCCGGTGGAGCTAAACCTGCTCCAGCGGGATCTGGTCAACCTGCGCCCGGTGCACCACCTGGACGGCCGCTGGCTGTTGGTGGCGGACATCGAACGGGGGGGCGTTTTTGGGCAGGCGGCAGGCACGTGGGCGCTCCTCCAGCCCAAGGACCGGGAACGCTGCTGCGGGCTGGTGGTGAACAAATTCCGGGGTGACCTGTCGCTGTTTGCGGATGCGGAACGCTATTTTGCCCCGCACTTTGGCGCGCCGTTTTTGGGCACCCTTCCCTACCGTGCCCAACTCCAACCGGAGAACGAGGACAGTCTTTCCGAAGAGCCCGGGGCGCGGGAGTCAGGGGATCCGATCCATTGGATCCGGTTTCCGCATCTCTCCAACGGACAGGACACCAACCCCTGGCAACTGGACGAGGGCGTCCGGGTGGAGTGGGTCGAGCGGGGCCAGCAGCTCGGGGAGGCTCGCGTGATCGTGCTGCCGGGGAGTAAAAACACTCTCGCCGATCTGGCATGGCTGCGTGAAACGGGCCTCGCGGAGCACCTCCTGCGGGCGCATGCGCGGGGAGCCCTGGTCATTGGGATCTGCGGAGGCTACCAGATGTTGGGGCAGCGCTTGGTGGATGAAAACGGTGTTGCTGGGGAACGCGGTGATTGCCGGGGGCTGGGCCTGCTGCCGATGGAAACATGGTTTGAGGCCGAGAAGGAGGTGCGCACGGTGGAGGTCCACTTTGAAACGGAGTCCTGGGAGGCCTATGAAATTCACATGGGCAGGAGCCGGAGCCTCGCCCCGTGCGGGAACCTGGTCACCGTGGTGGAGGGCGGTATGCAACGCGAAGAGGGGTTGCGGCACGGCCGGGTGTGGGGGACTTACCTCCACGGGATTTTCGAGGCTGCATCGCTCCGGCGCGAAGTGGCGCGGTTGGGCGGGCTGAACTCGCACAAAACTGCGCCTGTAGGCTTTCGTGAACAGAGAAAGGCGCTTTATTCGAGCATGGCCGATCTCATCGAAGAACATCTGAACCTGGAGGCGTTGTGGCGTTATGTGGAGGACTGACGCACTCCAGTTTCTTTTTGCGGTGGGTTTGGACGTGCTCGTCGGCGACCCGCAGGGCTGGCCGCATGTGACCCGCGTGGCCGGCGCCCTATGCGGACCCTTTGAAGAGATCTGGTCCCGCGTTTTAGGACGCACCGTCTTCAGCGGAATTATCCTTTGGGTGTCGGTGTGCGGCAGCCTGCTGGCCGGCTACTTTTTCATCAGGCACACTCTCTCACTCGTGGGGACGCCGATGGCCTGGTTTTGGGACGCGTTCATCATCTACCAGACGCTGGCCGGCCGGGACCTCGACCGACATGCGCGGGCGGTCGTGGCCCCACTGGTGTTGGACGATCTGAACGAGGCGCGGCTGCGGGTCGGCGCGATCGTGGGCCGCGACACCCACAGTCTGGACGCGGCCGGGATCAGCCGGGCGGCAGTGGAAGCCGTCGCGGAAAGCACCACAGACGGCTTTGTGGCCCCGCTCTTTTGGGCAGCCATCGGCGGGGCACCCGCCGCGCTCCTGTACCGGACGGCCAACACACTGGATTCCATCGTGGGCCACCGGAACACGCGGTACGAACTCATGGGAAAGTTTTCCGCAGTCGCCGACGACATGCTCGGCTACCTGCCGGCCCGGCTGTGCGCGCTGGCGTCGCTTTTGCCAAGGGGGTTCCGCTACACACTCGCGGTGATGGAGGACTCCGCCAAGCACGCCAGCCCGAACGCAGGATGGAGCGAGGCGGCCGCAGCCTGGGCGCTGGGCATACGCCTCGGCGGCACCAACTCCTACGACGGCATTCCCCAGCGCGGGCCGGTTTTCAACGCCAACGCCAGGCCTGCACAGCCCGGGGACATTCCACGGGTGCTGCGCTGGTTTTGGGGCGTCGCGTTTTTGTGCGTGTTCGTGCTGGCGGCAGGTTTGCAGACGCGGCAGGCGCTCAAACCGAAACCGGTGGTGCTGCCGCCTGTGCCAGAAGAGGTGCTCAAGCCCGACTTCAACCGGCGGTTTGAACCGCTCCCTCCCAGCCCCCCCGTAAAGCTCAAAGGCCAGATTACCAATGGAAACCACCTCAAACCTTAAACACGGCGCCTTTCAAATCTACACGGGCGAAGGCAAGGGCAAGAGCACCGCGTCCATGGGCCTGATGCTGCGCGCATTGGGCTGTGGATTCCGGGTGTACTACCTGCGGATGATGAAGCCGCGTTGGAAAACCGGGGAGCTGGCCATCTGTCCGGGGCTCCATCCCAATCTCACCTACACCAATGTGGAGCAGGACTGGATCCTTTCGCGCAGCAAACACATTCCCGAACACGTGGAAGCCATGACCGTGGCCCTCGCCACGGAAATGGACAAGCTGGAGGAGGTGCTCCAGGCCGGCGCTCATGACTTGGTCATTGTGGATGAAATCAATTACTGCATCCACCGGAACCTGATCCCGGTCGAACGCGCGCTCAAGCTGGCCCAGGCCCGGCCCCCACAGGTGGAATTGGTGTTCACCGGACGGTATGCCCACGAGTCGCTGATGGAGCTGGCCGATGTGGTCACCGAAATGCGCAAGATCAAACACCACTTTGACAAGGGGGTTTCCGCCCGGAGGGGGATCGAATTTTGATTTCCACGCCGGACACCCACAACGCGGATTCCGCCGGGGCGCAGGCAGGGGGCTTTGTGCTCGCTGGCATGCACGGCAGCAGCGGCAAAACCGTGCTGAGCTGTCTACTGCTCGCCGGACTGGAGGCGCGCGGGCTTCCGGTGCAGCCCTTCAAGGCGGGGCCGGATTACATCGACCCCGGCTATCACAACCTTTACGCCAGCCGACCTTCGCGCAACTTGGACGCGTGGCTCATGGGCAGGGAGCGCGTGTTGGAGGAGGCGCGCACGCACACCCGCTCGGCCACCGGCGTGCTGGAAGGGGTCATGGGGCTTTTTGACGGAGCACACCCGAGCTCGGAAGAGGGCAGCACCATGGAAATGGCCCGCTGGCTGGGCTGGCCCGTGGTGCTGAGCGTTCCCGCGGCAAAGGCAGGGCGTTCGCTCGCTGCCGGGCTGCGAGGCTTTCTTGCGGAGGCCAGCCCGGACCGGATCGCCGGCGTGGTCCTCAGTGGGGTGAGCGGGGATTCGCACACGGAGTATTTGAAGGAGGCACTGCTGCCGACTGGGATTCCCGTGTTAGGGGCGATTCCAAAGCTGGCGGCGCTGGACTGGCCGGAACGCCACCTCGGCTTGCAGGCCGCCCAGGAACGCCCGCTGCCCAACCGCCGGGAACTTGTGGAAATCGCCAGGCGCACGCTGGATCTGGACGCTTTTGCCGCCCTAGCCCGGAAGCCCCTCGCCCCCGCGGTCCCTACGCTTCCGACGGAGTCTTCCCTGCAAGCCACGCCGAGCAACCGCCTCCGCCGGGTGGGAATCGCCCAGGACGCGGCGTTTCACTTTTATTACCAAGCCAATCTCGAGTGGCTGGTGGAACGCGGGATGGAACTGGTTCCTTTTTCGCCGCTCCAGGACGCGGGGCTGCCCGCAGGCCTCGACGCTCTGGTGTTGGGAGGGGGCTTTCCCGAGGTGTACGCCTCCGCACTTTCCCAAAACACCCCCCTGCTCCGCTCACTCCGGGACGCCGTCAATGGAGGGCTCCCCTGCTATGCCGAGTGCGGCGGACTCATGCTCCTTTCGGAGGCAATCCTCACGCTGGAGGGGGAGCGATTTCCCATGGCGGGCGTGGTACCCGGTGCGGTCGAAATGACGCGCGCGCTGCAAAACTTCGGTTACTGCACCGTCTCCCAGCCCGGGGAGGCGCCTCACTACGGACACGAATTCCACTATTCGCGCTGGAACGAGGAAGGCGCGCGGGCAAACGCCTGGGAGGTGGCCCGGCGCCGCAACGGGGTCCACCGCCGCGAAGGCTTCCGCCACCAAAATCTCCACGCCTCCTACGCCCACCTGTACTTCCCCTCCCTCGCTCCCACACTCTCCTCCACCCTCTGCCTCACTTTATGATCCACTGCATCGGCGCCGGTCCAGGCGACCCCAACTACCTCACACTGCGCGGCCGCGATCTTATAGCGGAGGCAGACGTTGTGGCCGGCTTTGACGCCGTGCTCGACGTGGCGCGGCCCCACATCCAGCCAGGCAGCCGCACCATTGGCATGAACTACCGCGACCAGACGGCGCGCCTTGCGGAGGTCGCAGAACTCCACCACGCGGGCAAGCGGTGCGTGGTCGTCTTCATGGGGGATATTCACTTTTCGGGGTTTCAGTTTCTGGAACGGATCGAGGCGGCCTGCGGGCATCCGGTGGAGACGATCCCGGGAATCAGCTCGGCCCAGATCTTGGCGAGCCGCGGGCGGGTGTGCTTTGACGAGACCACCTTTATCACGTTTCACCGCCGGGGCGACCTGGTGCCGTTTCAGAAACACCTCGTCCATGTGCTTGAGGACGGGCGCAACGCGATTGTCATCCCCCGGCCCTGGGACTTCATGCCCAGCGACGTTGCCGCGTATCTGCTGGCGGCGGGGATCCCTGGCGAACATCCGGTGGAGGTTTGGGAACAGCTCACCCGGGCGGAAGCCAACTGGAGCGGCAAGCTTTCCGAGTGCACCGGCACGTTCACGGACATGAGCATTCTTTTGATCCGCAGCCTCCATCCCTTTCCCAGCCAGATCCAACCCATCGTATGACAAGCCTGCCCGCAGACATCGCCGTGGTCGTCGCCGGCCACGGCAGCCGGGATCCCCAGGGCGTCGACCAGTTCGAGCGCTTTATTGAAGTGGTGCGCGAGCGGGCTGCCGGCCGGGTGGTCGCGCACGGCTATCTGGAGTTTTCCAGACCCACCATCGACGAAGGAGTCCGCAAGGCGGTTGAAAGCGGCGCCAAACGCATCTCCGTCGTGCCCGGCGTGCTGCTTGGTGCGACACACGCCAAGAACGACATGCCCGTCGAGGTGCAGGCGTTGCAGCGGGAGTTCCCCGACCACGACATCCGATACGGGGCGCCGATGCACCTGCACCCCGCCGTCCTGCAGCTTTGCCGGGTGCGCGTGGTCGAGGCCGAGGCGCGCGCAAGTCAGGTGTTGTCGCGCGCAGAGACCTGTCTGGTGGTGGTCGGTCGCGGCACCACCGATCCCGACGCCAATTCCGACGTGTCCAAACTTGCCCGCATTCTGGAAGAGGGAATGGGCTTTGGGGCGTCCTTTGTGTGTTACTCGGGCACGGCTGAACCGGGGGTGGCCGACGGCTTTGAACAGGCGGCGCGGATGGGGTTCCGCCGGCTGATTGTGGTGCCGTTTTTCCTCTTCACAGGGGTGCTCATCAAACGGATCGAGGCAGCCGTGGCGGCCGTTTCGGCGAGCCGGCCGCAGGTGGAGGTGTTGCAGGCGGGCTACCTGGGGTCGCACGCGCTCACCGCCGAGGCGCTGCTGGACCGGGCGCGTGAAGCATTCGAAGGCAAGGCGCACATGAACTGCAGCCTTTGCAAATACCGCACCGCCATCATCGGGTACGAATCCGAGAAGGGCACACCCCAGCAGGGCCACCATTTTCACGTGCGCGCGGGCGGCGCACCCGCCGGTGCGGATACCGGAGCGGGTGGTTCGGGTGCCGCCGTCCCCGCTCCCGAGGCGCCGTTGCAGCAGGCGGCCAACCGGCCGGCGAGCGGACCCTACGAGCCGCATCCGATCGAGGCGAAGAGCTTTGAGATCATCGCCGCCGGACGGGATTGGAGCCCCTTTCCTGAGGAGCAAAAGGCCATCCTCCAAAGACTGGTGCACACCGCCGGAGACTTCAGTATCCCGGAAGACGTATTCCTTTCCCGCGGCGCGCCGGAGGCCGGAATGCGGGCGATCGCGGACCGCTGCGTGATTGTCACCGACGTGACCATGGTCCAGACCGGACTGAGACGCCCCCTGCTGGGACAGTTTGGGCTGCGCACCGCCTGTCTGGTGCACGACGAGGAAACCTATCTGGTGGCGCAGGCCAACGGCCTGACCCGCTCTGCAGCCGGCATCCGCAGGGCGTGGCTGAAGTACGGCAACGAAGTGCTGCTGGCCATCGGCGACGCCCCGACCGCCTTGGAGGAAACGGTGCGGCTCATTCAGGAACAGGGCTGGCGGCCGCGGCTGGTCATCGGGTTGCCCGTGGGATTTGTCGGCACGCAGGAGTCCAAGGAGCGGCTGCGCAAATGCCTGCACGTCCCGCGGATCACCAACCGGGGCACCCGGGGTGGTTCGCCGTGGGCGGCCGCCGCGGTCAATGCGCTGCTGATTGAGTCCACGCAGACCACCTGGAAACCATGAGTACCAAGGAGCTCCCATCTCAAGACTCCCCAGCCGCCTGCGATCCTCTCGCGGACACGCCGACGCCC
>CAMCIN010000037.1 GCA_945874745.1 Akkermansia muciniphila
CACTGCAACCGCCACCCTCGGAGGCCCCTCAGCTTCGCTTCCTCGAGACCAACGGCAGAAGAAGTTCAGACTGCGGGTAGGAGAATCCATTCCCGGCACCCAAATTAAACTAGTCCGTTTTGAGCCGCGCCGTGAAAAGATTGAGGGAGTGAGCGCGACAAAGGACAGGTCGGTCATTTATTTGAGGGAAGAAAAGGCCGAGTCCAACCGCGAACTTCCCGCTGTTTATGATGGGGAACGCGGTGAAAACACTGCAAACTTTGCGGACCAGAAAATCGTTTTTAAGCAGGACGAGCCCAAGGCCAAAGCCCCGTTCCCGGTCAAGCTCGCGGAGCCTATCCAACTGGGTGACGGCTCGGCTTTCACAATTGAGACCCTGGGCACCGAAAGCGCGGTACTCGTTACTGCCTCCGGTCCGAATAAGGGCAGAAAATGGATTGTTTCCGAAACGCGCAGCAGACTGCTCGACGCCGAGGGCAGAGAACTCAACGTGCGGCCTGAACCCCCGCATTGGACTCCCCCGCCCCCCCAAGCCGCAAAATGAATTCCAACCCCCGACGCACACTGACCATCGCCCTTTCCGCGACCAGCCTCGGAGCAGGTCTGTGGGGCGCACTTTCCGCCAACCTGCAGGCAGCCAATGTGCCAACTTCGCCGACTGCGAACACCTCTCCCGCTGCGGCGATGCCGCCACTGGACGTGGTAGAGATGAGCCAGAAGGAAGCACAACGGCGCGAAACCGCGCGACTCAGGGCCGTCGAGCATCTCAAACTCGCCCGTGCAAGGTTCTCCATCAAGGACTACCTTCCGGCGGTGAAGCACTACTTGGAAGCACTCAAGGACCTGCCGGAATCGCGCAACAACATGCGAGAACGAGCTGAGGCAATTTCGGGCTTCCGCGATGCTTCCCTTGAATTAGCGAACAGACTCAAAGGGGAAGGCCGGACTCTTTCGAAGCAGTTTGATTTGGATGCCAGATGGAAGCCCGCCCCCGGCCATGAATGGGACAGCGCCGAGGACGTGCTGCGCACCCTCCTTGAAAAGGACCCAGAGAACCGGACTGCCAAGCGGGAACTGGAAAGGCTCGATGACCCGCGCTACACAAAGCGAGCGTTGACGCCCCACTTCGTTGCAGATCGGAAGCAAACCGAACGGCTTTTGCAAGAAGCCAAGGATTTGCACGACATAGGAAAGTTCGATCTAGCGATCAAGCGAGCAGATCAGGTCCTCGACATTGATCCGTATAACAAAGCCGCCCGCAAGGAGCAGCAGCGGAACAACGAAGAAATCATCCGGTACGGGGAGGAAGCCTACGACGAGGCTCGCTCGCGTGCGATCCGGAACGTCCAGAAGGCCTGGGCCAGTCCGGTGAAGCGCTACGGCACCGTTTCGACCGGCACGACCGCCCCCCAGCAAATGGAGGAAAGCGGGGTAGAACGGCTGCGCAAAAAAGTCGCAACCCTGGTCATCCCAGAGGTGGAGTTCCGAGACTCGACCCTCACCGAGGTCGCTGCAATTCTGACCGAGGCGTCAAAGAATGCAGACCGCAGCAACGATCCCCAAAAAGGGGTCACGATTCTGGTCAATATCCCAAACATGCCCCGCACAGGCGGAGCCGCCGCTCCCGGCGGGAGCGTGCTTGATCTGGCCCCCCCAAGCGGCGGCGGAAGCGGAGGTGGGGGAATGCCCACTGTAACTCTTCCCAAAATCCCCAACTTCACGCTGGCTCGAATTCTTGACTACGTCACCGAACAGTCCGGCACCACAAAGTGGACTGTCAGGAAAGACTCGATTGAAATTGTCCCAAAGACCGCCCAGACCGACACACTCATTCTGAGGACGTGGACAGTCTCGCCCTTTATTTTCAGCAGCACTGCCCCAAAAGTGGACGCTGAACTCAGCTCGACCGGCTTGGGGCCCCTCGGTTTGAGTGGAGCAGCAGCAGGAGGTGCACCCAAGCCAAACAACTCCCGCCGAGTGGATGCAAAGGAGTATCTCAGTGGTCAGAACGTAAGCTTTGCAGCACCCAATTCCACGGCTACATACAATCCGCGGACCAAGTCGCTCACCGTCTATAACACGGCCGAAATGCTGGAACTTGTCGACCAGCTCGTAGCCGATGGGGCGGACAGCAGTCCGGTCCAGGTGGAGATTCAGGCGCGTTTTGTCGAGTTTACGCAGCAGAACCTCAAGGAGCTCTCCTTCGACTGGCTGATGGGGCAGGCCAACCTACCTGGAACCCAAAACGTCTTTGCCGGCGGTGGCACGACTGGTTCACAGAGGCCCTCGCTCAATTCCTCGGACTACCCTTTCACGATTCCCGCCGGCGGAGCCTACCCAAACGGAGGCAACCCAGTGGGCGTTTTCCCTGTGACGGGTGGCAACCGCTCAGGCAAGCTCGCCTTGAGCTCCAGCGCCATTGACGCGCTTCTTGCCGGCGCCACCGGCGGAGGGGGGCTGGCGGGTCCCGCAGCCTTCTCCATTGCGGGCGCTTTCACAGATCCTCAATTCCAGATGGTCGTCCGAGCGATGAACCAGTCCAAGGCGATCGACCTCCTTTCAAGCCCCAGCATCGTCGCTCGCAACCAAGAAGAAGCCAACATTGATATCGTCCGGGAATTCATGTACCCCACCGCTTTTACTCCGCCCCAAATCGGCGGGGCAGCGGGGGGAGCAGCGCCGGCTGCCGGAGGTGCAGCTGCAGCCACGGCAGCCCCGGCGAGCATCCCAGTCACCCCGACGACCCCATCGGACTTCATCAAGCGGGACACCGGCGTAAAGCTGAAGGTCAACCCCACCATCCAGCCGGACCGCTACTCGGTCGATTTGGATCTGCGGCCGGAAGTCATAGAATTCGAAGGCTTCATCAACTATGGAAGCCCGATCCAAACGGTGGCACAGCAAAGCGCGATATCCACGGCCGTCGGCGGGATCGCCTCCACGCCCAAGGCTGTTACGCTCACGGATAACGTCATCAACCAGCCGATCTTCGCGGTGCGCCGCATCCAGACCAACATCACTCTGCTCGACGGCGAAACTATCGCTCTAGGCGGCCTCATCCGCGAGGATGTCCAAAAGGTGGACGACAAGGTTCCCGTGCTGGGCGACATTCCTATCTTGGGACGTTTGTTCCGCTCAAAGGTGGATCAGCACATCAAAAAGAACCTCACCATCTTCGTCACGGCCCGCATCATTGACGCCGCGGGGCAGCCGATTAAGACAAACAAGGCTGAACAGGAACCGCCGGAAGAAGTTCCCGCGCTCACGGAAAACCGCTAGCCGTCGTTCCATGCCTGTGCTGGGCGTCACCGGAGGAGCCGCCTGCGGCAAGTCCGCCTTCGTCGGGGCGCTGCTCCCCCTTTTGCCTCGCGCCGATGCCTTCAGCGCAGATGCCGCCGTTGCTCACCTCGTGGAGCACGACCGGGAGGTGCGTTCTGAAATTGTGCGTCTGCTAGGACCTGAGGCATTCACCCCGGAGGGCCGCTACAACCGCCCCTTTGTCCGGGAGCGCATGTTTGGGCAAGACTCGCTGCGCGCAAGGCTCGACGCCGTTTTCCACCCCCGCGTGCGCGCACTCTGGAGCGGCTTGGCCGAGCAGGCACGGAGTTCTAATCGGTGGTTGATTGCCGAGATTCCCCTCCTTTATGAGACCGGCGGAGAAATTTTGTGCGACCGGATCGCTACCGTTGCCTGCTCTCCACAGGTTCAATGGCACCGTCTTACCGTGGTCCGGGGACTCACTGAAGTGATTGCGTCGCAAATCAGGGTTGCTCAAACCAGTCTTGAGGAGAAAAGTAGCAGAGCCGATCATCTTATCTGGAATGACTTCCCCTTCCTCTGCCTCCAACGACAGGCCGGACTTTGTGCCGCCTGGCTCCTCAACACCCGCGTCTAGCCCCGCCTCACGCGCAGATGCCTTGCCCAACGCCCCCGGAAACGCCGGCGCAGACGCCCTTCCAGACGACCAAGGGACTCTGCCCTCTCCGGAGCGCCCTCCAACCAAGCTGGATATAGACGAGCTTCATGAACTGAGCAGCCAGGAACTCGCCTCCTATGCACAAAGGCTGGGCATCCGCTTCCACGTCGACAAGTCCAGGCACCATCTGGTTTTTGAGATCTGTCGTTTTTGCGCAGAACGCGGCACCGAACTGACAGCCTCCGCCATAGTCGATGTCAATGCGCAGGGTGCTGCATTCCTGCGCTGGCCCAGATACAACTTCCGGCCCCTGCCGCAGGACATCCAGATTCCGCAACAGATGGAGCGCCAGTTGCGACTCAAGCCAGGACTGCGGGTGGTGGTGCGCGTACGTGCTCCCCGCGACAGGGACCGCTTTCTCTCTGTGGACGAGGTGCTTCAGGTGGAGGGAGTTCCCCTTGCAGACTGGCGTGAACCCAAGGACTTTGAACGGTTGACCGCAATGCACCCCGTGGCGCGCATCGTGCTCGAACATCCCGGCACCCGCTCGATTACCCCACGCGCAGTAGACCTAATCGCACCTCTTGGCCGCGGGCAACGCGGCCTTGTTGTAGCCCCGCCGCGGACGGGTAAGACCATCCTGCTTAAGGAGATCGCGCACGCAATCCAGGCCACCTCCCCCGAAACAGCCCTCATCCTGCTGCTCGTCGACGAACGCCCCGAGGAAGTCACCGACTTCAAGCGAGCTCTCAACTGCGAAATCTACTCCTCCACCTTCGACGAACCCGCCCTTCGCCACACGCAGGTAGCCGATATGGTCCTTGAGCGTGCCAAACGGCTTGTCGAGCTCGGCAGGCACGTGGTCATCCTGCTGGATTCGATCACGCGGCTCGCCCGTGGGTACAACAACCTCCAGCCAGGCAAGGGCCGGATCATGTCAGGCGGTGTTGACTCCAAGGCCCTGGTCAAGCCCAAGAAGTTCTTCGGCGCGGCCCGCAACACCGAAGAGGGCGGCAGCCTGACCATCCTGGCGACCGCTTTGGTCGAAACCCAAAGCCGCATGGATGATCTGATTTTTGAAGAGTTCAAGGGCACCGGGAATATGGAACTCCGCCTGGACCGTGCGCTTTCAGAAAAGCGCATCTTCCCGGCGATCAACATTCCACAGTCGGGCACAAGGCGGGACGAGCTGCTCTACCATCCCAAGGAGTTCGAACGCCTCAGCCTCCTGCGCCGGCAACTAGCCGCGCTTCCCGCTCAAGAAGCCACTGAAATACTAAACCAAAACCTGCGCAACTTTGGCTCAAACGCCGAACTCCTGCTGCGCGGCATACGCGCATGAACGAAGCCCCCACCCCCCAGAATCCCGTCAAAAAGGGCTGGCTTTCCTCTTTTTTTGGCCGCCTGCTTGGACAGCAGGAAGAGCCTGAGCCCATCCCTGAGCGGGCCTCCAACCCCAAGCGCCGCGGCTCCAAGCACCGCCCACCCCGTTCGGCGGCACGCTCCGAGATGACGCAGGAGGAACGCCCACGTTCCAGCCGCCCGTCTGCACCGCGCGCCACACCGAAACGGTCCGCCGCCCTCACCCCTTTCCGGATGATCTCAAGCACCCCGGAACTCGAAGATGCGGTGGCCGCGTTTGCCGAGCACCCCCGAATCGCACTGGACACGGAGGCCGACAGTTTGCACTGCTATTTTGACAAGCTCTGCCTTCTCCAAATCAGCATTCCAGGGACCAACCTGCTCATAGACCCACTCGCGGACATCTCCTTGGATCCGCTGTTTAAGGCACTCGAAGGCAAGACCGTGATCATCCACAGTGCGGATTACGACCTGCGGTTGCTCCGCCGTGGCGGGTACACGGGGCCGACCGTTCTGTTTGACACAATGATCGGAGCCCGTCTTTGCGGGGCCACTGAGTTCGGCCTCGCCTCACTGTTACACCAGCACTTCGGCGTTACACTAGCCAAGGCGTCGCAAAAGGCCAATTGGGCGCGGCGCCCATTACCCCCTGAAATGCTCGAGTACGCAGTCAATGACACGGTCAATCTTTTGACTCTCGCCCAGATCCAAGAGGAACGCCTCCATGAACTGGGCCGTTGGGAGTGGTTCGAGCAGATGTGCGAAAAGCAAATCCGCTCCTCTTCCTTCACCCGCGAGCGGGATCCAGACACGCTCTGGCGCATCTCCGGCTACGCCGACCTGAGCCCGCGCGGCACGGCTGTCTTGCGTGCGCTTTGGTCCTGGCGCGACCAGGAAGCGCAGTCGGTCGACAAGCCCGCCTTCCACATCATTGGGAACGACCTGCTTCTGGATGTTTGCCACCGTTTCGACAAGGGCCAGCAGGTCGACCCGCGCCACCTGCGCGGCAGCCGCTGGAATCGCCTGTTGGAAACCGCGGAAGCAGCCTTGCAGCTTCCCGAACAAGAGTGGCCCATCCCGATCCGCAAGCCCCGCCTTCGCACCACTCAGGAACAAGAATCGCGCTTCAAGGAACTCCGCAACCGGCGAGACGAGGCTGCAGAACGCTTGGAACTGGATCCGACGCTGATCGCGCCCAAGGGAACCCTGGAGCAACTCTCGCGCAAGGAGCCTCAAGCTTTGGAGTCTATCCTCCCTTGGCAGCGCGAGTGCCTTGGGATCGCCCCAGCACCATAGGCGGCACCAACCCGATGGGCGGCCGGCCTGCCCCCTTACCGCACCGAGAGCAGGTCCTCGATGCAGGTGTGGACGTCCGGCGCGCGCATCAGGGTTTCACCGACCAAAATGGCGTTACAGCCAGAGTCGAAGGCACGCTGGCAGTCGCCTCGCGTTTTGATGCCGCTTTCGCACACCAGTATCACGCCCTCGGGCACCTCTTCGCTCAGGCGCTCAGTGGTGGCCAGATCCACCTCGAAGGTGGTCAAATTTCTATTGTTTATCCCGATCAGGGTGGCCCCCAGATCCAAGGCCCGATCAAGCTCGGCGGCATCGTGCACTTCCACCAGCACCTCAAGCTGGAGCCGCAGAGCCTCCTCATAAAGCGCCTCCAGCCGCTCCTGCTCCAGCGCGGCCACAATCAGCAGCACCGCGTCCGCCCCCGCAACCGAAGCCTCGGCAAGCTGGACCTCGTGGATGATGAAGTCTTTGCGCAACACAGGCAGCGCCACCTCGGCGCGGATCCGGCTCAGAAACGCAAGCTGCCCTTGAAAAAAATCTCGTTCGGTCAGCACCGAAAGCGCGTGCGCCCCAGCCGACTCATAGGCCCGCGCAATCGCCACAGGATCGAAGGCCTCGGCGATGACTCCTGCCGAAGGACTGGCTTTTTTCACCTCGGCAATCAGCCCGAGCGCCTCAGGACCAAGATCGAGCGCGCCGGCAAAGGAACGAAAATCGTTCCGCTCCAGTGCCGCTGCCCGCAGATGCGACGCGCGCGGCAGCAGTCGGCCGATTTCCTGCTCCTTGACCGCGAGAATTTGTTGGAGGCGATTTGCTGCCATAGCCTTTCAGTTAAACTGGATTTGGAGCCCGTGTGCAAGCGGGCCGCGCTTTGCCCTTTGCCACAAGGCGCCCTCCCAGTGCAGAATCCGCCCTCATGCCTGAGTCACCCAATTCCCCAAGCACCCCGCACTACAAGCGGGTCGTTCTCAAGATCAGCGGCGAAGCCCTGAAGGAGGCAGGCAGCATGGAGTCGATCTCTCCCCACATCGTCGCACAAGTCGCACAGCAGATCAAAGATGTGCACTCCCTTGGCGTGGAGATAGCCATCGTCATCGGAGGCGGCAACATCTGGCGCGGGCTTTCCGCCAGCCACCGGGGCATGGAGCGGACCACCGCAGACTATATGGGCATGCTGGCCACCGTCATCAACGGGATGGCCCTCCAATCCTCGCTGGAGGCCATCGGCGTCCCCACCCGGGTGCAAACCGCCATCCCGATTCAAAGCGTTGCCGAGCCCTTCATCCGCCGCCGCGCCATGCGCCACATGGAGGTTGGCCGGGTCGTGATCTTTGTGGCCGGCACAGGCAACCCTTTCTTTTCCACCGACACTGCCGCCGCACTCCGGGCCAGCGAAATCGGTGCGGAGGCCATCCTCAAAGCCACCAAGGTCGACGGCATCTATACGGCCGACCCAAAAAAGGACCCCACCGCCACAAAGTACGAGCGCATCAGTTACAGCCAGGCCCTGGCGCAGCGTCTCGAAGTCATGGACTCCACCGCGTTCACCCTGTGCATGGACAATCGGGTCCCGATTCTTGTATTCGACCTCCTGACGCCGAATAATATCCGCAATGCCATCCTGGGCCACCGCATCGGCACCTTGGTGAGCTCGGACTAGACCGGACCCTTCCACTCTCTCACCCTCTCTCGCATTTATGGACCCAGACGAAATCATCCTCGAAACAGAGTCGGCCATGGAAAAGGCCTTCGACTACCTCACCCACGAGTTCGCTTCTGTGCGCACCGGAAAGGCCTCGCCCGCGCTGGTGGAGAACATCGATGTCGAAGCCTACGGCTCTGCAATGAAGCTCAAGCAGCTCGCCCTCATCTCCACCCCCGAACCACGCCTCATCGTAATCCAACCTTTTGATGCCAGCACCACAAAGGACGTGGAGCGCGCCATCAAGGAGTCCAAACTCGGCATCAACCCGATCAGCGACGGAAAACTGATCCGTCTGCCCATCCCTCCCCTGACCGAAGAGCGCCGACGGGACCTGGTCAAGTCGACCAAGCAGATGTCTGAGGAGTCCCGTATTCGGGTGCGCTCCGCCCGCAGGGAAGGCATTGAAGGAATCCGCAAGCTTGGCAAAGACGGCGGGCTGGCGGAAGACACCGTGGAAAGCTGCGAGAAAGAGATTCAGAAAATGACGGACTCCTTCGTCAAAAAAATAGACGAAACCACCGCGTTGAAAGAGGCAGACATCATGAAGGTTTAGTGTTGCCAGAACGCGCCGCCTTTTCCCATGAAACGCCCCTGCGCCCTCCTGCTCCTCGCCGTTGCGGCACTCCTCGTAGCCGCGCCGCGGGGGACCGCTGAAGTCGTCCGCCCTGCACCCAGCGTCGCCTTCCCCGCAACTGGCGGAAAGCCACGGACGCTTGCCTCGTTCAAGGGACAACCCCTGATTCTGCTGCTGGCGGATTCTCCCAGCCGCGGCTCCTTTAAGGCGCAGCTCAAGGAACTGGAAGGCTCGTTCGATCGACTCGCAATCCGGAGCACCGTAGTTGCAGCGGGTTTCAAGGCAGGAGATCCCGGCACAGTGCGCACCAACGTGCCGCTGGTCCTGCTTCCTGAGGGCGCAGCGGCCTGCGCTGCTTTCCAACTCAAGGGCGAATTCGCCATTGTGCTGATCGGCCCAGACGGAAACATCGACTACCAGACGGGGAAGGTACTCAACATGAACCGCATCCTAGAGGTCATGCAGAATTCGTACGAAATTCAAAAGGCCGCCCGCAGGGGAGGCGCCGGCGGGCGCTGAAACACTTTTCCGCTGACTTCTCAGGGACCTGAGAGTGATCCACAGATGACAGCGACTCACAGAGTCTGGCTACTGTTTTTCCTCGTATCAAGTCTCTGATATCCGCAGATATTCCTCTGAATAAAGTCTTTACCGGTATCGCGCTTTGCTCGTCCGCGGTTTTCCATTCCCGAAGTTGAGTATTAGTTAATTGGCCCTTGCCACGCCCTTTCCTTCGAAGCTCTTCGGCGGCTCTCCTCCGAGGAGCCCGAGACATAGGAACCACACACGGTTGCTTTCGCAACGCGCACAGCCCAACGCATCTTGGCCGGATTAGACAGTAGACCGGCAGACCGCCACTCCAGAAGCTCCAACGCTATAGACGCTCCTCGAGGTGCACGCTCACAAACATCTCACGGTCGCCAGCGCCCCAGAAGCTGCCTCGCACCGGCGCAATGTCCTGATACTCCCGCCCTATGGCCACCACCACGTAGTGTTCGCGCGTCAGGCAGTCGTTGGTAGGGTCCAAACCGTGCCAGCCGTGCCCGGGCACCCACACCTCCACCCAGGCATGGGAGGCGTGTGCACCCCGGAGTTCCTTCCGTTTTGAGTCGTAAACATACCCGCTCACATAGCGGGCGGGAAGCTGCACAGAGCGGCACAGCGCCAGCATCAAGTGGCTGAAATCCTGGCACACACCCTCCCTGGAGTGGAAAAATTGCTCCGCAGTCGTGTGCACATCCGTTACTCCGGCCACATACCGGCTGGTACGGTAAACGTATCCCATCAACGCCTTAGCCAAGCCGAATACATCCGTACACCCCGCCCGCTCGTCCACCGCTGCGCGCCAGATCTCCGGAGTAAACTGCACCACCCCCCCCGACTGCAAAAACGGCTGGAGCCTTTCTCTTTCCTCCGTATCAAAGAGGGCGTCCAAGGGAACTCCAGAGGGCTCCCCTCCGGCGTACCGGTCGTGGGTCTTCACCGCACTGGACGACTCGATTAGCAGCCTGCGGTGGGGTTCCTCGACCTCAAAATGGTTGACCGTGTTGCCGTAAAAATCCGAATAACGCCGCAGCCGCGTCGATGGTACGACGCGAAGCAGGGAAAAAGACACGTGCTGCCAGAGGCTCTCAACGGGCGTAAGGCGCAACTCATTGGAATTTCCGTACACAGCGGAGGCATACCGGAATTCGGTATGGTGGGTGATCCGCAGATTCATGGGGTCGGTCCAGTCTGCGAGAGTCCGCACTGCCCGGGGCTTGCCGCTCGAAGCCAGGTTGGTGCCACCGGAACAGTCCCAGAGGCGGACTGCTGCTGTTGCTGTTCCTGCTGCTTTTGCAAATGGTAGCCGAGCGGGTCCCAGGGCGGCAAGAGAACCTGTGGGCGACTGGTGTCCTGCGGCAGAAAAACATACGTCTCAAATATGGCCTGCCCCGTCTCGTTGAGTGCGACCTGAAGGTCGTCGATGTACTCGTGTAGGCCGCGCTTCAACACGTCCGAAGTGCTTGAGAAGTTAAGCTCCGCCAAGAGAGAGCCCGCGTGCTTTTCGCACTTGTTGGAATACTGGCCGGTGGGAGTTCCTGAAATGTGGTGGAGCATGTCATCGGCGGCACGCACGCAAAACCGCACCGAGCGCGGGAAATCCGTAGAAAACAAAAGCATATCGAGAACGCGCTCAAGCGTGAACTCGGTACCGTGGTTTCTCCGGTAGGATGTCTGGGCGGAACAGGCCCGCAAAATGGTTCCCCACTGCAGACTTTCGAGCGCTCCCTCGACAGGGTCCGCCGACTGGGTCTTGATGTCGAGGAAACGGCTCGTCTTGTCCGCGCGCTCAAGAGAACGCCCCAGCTGCAGAAAATGCCATCCCTCTGTGCGAGCGAGTGTTGCCGAGGTGATTCCATCGAAGCGAAGCGCGGACTCGATGATTTTTTCGAAGAAGGTCTGGGGCGAGTTTTCCAGGAGATCCGCCCCAGCCTTCGAGCTCACCAGCAAATAGATGTGGTTTAGTTCCGCCCACATTTCGTCCGTGATCTGGTCTCTCACTGTTCTGGCGTTCTCTCGCGCCTCCCGCAGGCAGGAGAGAATCGAATCCGGGTTTTGCTCATCCAGCGTCAGAAAGTGGGCGACGTCACCAGACTTAGGAGTTGGATAGAGTAGCTGAAAGGTCCCCTCCATCGCCGTGGCGGCGAGCACCGGGAGCCAGTACTCGTCTGATCCCGAAGCTCGGGCGCGCCCGGCCGAAGTTCCGTCCAGGAGCAGTTCGACGCTCACTTGCATCAGGCGGGCGAGGTTTTCAGCCCTCTCGATGTAGCGGGACATCCAATACATGTGGTCTGCGACACGTGAAAGCATAACAAATTGGTATTTAGTTAGTTAATTAACAAGAACCCATGTGTCCTTGCTCCCACCTCCCTGCGATGAGTTTACCACAAGCGAGCCGCGCTGGAGCGCCACCCGGGTCAGCCCGCCGGCAAGCACCTTGATGGACTCTCCGCACAGGATGAAGGGACGCAGGTCCACGTGGCGCCCCTCCAATGCACCATCCACCAGCGTCGGGTGCTGCGAAAAATACACCACCGGTTGGGCGATGTAGTTGCGGGGGTTTTCCTCGATCCGCTTCCGGAATTCCTCGATCTCCGCCTTGCCCGCGCGGGGTCCGATCAGCATCCCGTAACCGCCACTCTCATTGGCAGCCTTGACCACCAACTCCGGCAAATGCTCCAAAATGTACTTTCGATCATCCTCTCGCCAAGCAAGATAGGTTGGCACCTGGTGAAGGATTGGGTCCTGGTCGAGGTAATATCGGATCATCTCAGGCACATAGGCATACGTTACCTTGTCGTCGGCAACGCCGGTCCCAATAGCGTTGGCAAGGGCCACATTGCCGCGCCGCACCGCATCCACCAGCCCGGGCACCCCCAACATGGAGTCCTTCCGGAAAACCTGCGGATCAATGAAGTCGTCATCTATCCGTCTGTAAATAACATCCACCTGCTGCAGGCCGCGCGTGGTGCGCATGTAAACAAAGCCGTCCTGAACAACGAGGTCGCGGCCCTCGACAATCTCGATGCCCATCTGCCGGGCCAAAAAAGAATGCTCAAAATAGGCACTGTTGTGCACCCCGGGGGTGAGCAGCACGCAATTGGGCCGGGCCGTCTGGCGCGGCGCAATGTGCCGCAGCATCGCCAACAAGTCGGCAGGATAAGTGTCCACCGGCCGCACCCCGGTGCTCCCGAACAACTGAGGGAACACCCGCTTCATCGCAGCCCGGTTCTCCAGCACATAGGATACCCCCGAGGGACAGCGCCCGTTGTCCTCGAGCACCAGATAGCGGCCGTCCCGGTCCCGGATCAAATCGGTGCCGCAGATGTGGATGTAAATGTCCCGCGGCACGTTTACCCCCACAAACTCCGGCCTGAAATGCGCCGCCCCTTGAATCACCTCCGGCGGGATTACCCCGTCTTTGAGAATCTTCTGTTCGTGGTAAATGTCGTACAAAAACAGGTTCAACGCCGTGATGCGCTGAATGAGCCCGGCCTCCACCAAGTCCCACTCCGCACCCGGAATGAGCCGCGGCACCGGATCGAAAGGGAACACCCGCTCGGTTCCGCGTTCGTCTCCGTAGACGGTGAAGGTGACCCCCTGCTTGAGAAAAAGCAGTTCGAGGTTTTTGAGTTTCTGTTCCAGCTCCGAAGGTCCCATGCCGAAGAGACGTTCAGCCACCGGCCCGTAGTAGGGGCGCATGCGGCCGTCCGAGTCCATGAGTTCATCGAAGAGATCTGCTGGTTTATAGGATTCGAGGAGCACGAAGCCCTATAAGCAGGGCCCTTGCCAACATTCGCAACACGTTGCAAATGAACACTATTCACTTCACACGACCAGCTAATTTCAGGCCGTTTCAAGACAGTTGATCAAAAAACAACACACCACCAGCACCGACACCCGACTCAGTAAGGGTCCGGGTAATAACGCTTCTGGGGATCCCGCGCCCGCCGGTCCTTGAAAATGGGCGCGGGCTTTTCCGAAAGGAGCTCCGCCTTCTCCAACACAAACTCCGGATAGATCGCATTGCTGGCGGGCTCATAGACGCGGTCGGCTGAAAACCTGCCCCTGAGCCTGTACTCAAATCCGTTGTCGGAGCCGATGGCATTGCTCGCCCGGTCCGGGGCGAGCGACTTGTCTTCGTTAAACATCACCAAACGCGAATCCGTCCACGCTTCGCGCGGTCGGCGGACGTACCCCCACATCTTGTAGTCGACCTTATAGCAACGCCTGCCGATGAAGTAGTCCCCTCTGGGTTCGTTGGGAATAGATTCTT
The DNA here is from genome assembly GCA_945874745.1 of Akkermansia muciniphila. Taxonomy (GTDB): domain Bacteria; phylum Verrucomicrobiota; class Verrucomicrobiia; order Chthoniobacterales; family Chthoniobacteraceae; genus Chth-196. Next base: position 13,673 of record CAMCIN010000037.1, read on the forward strand.
CCATGGCGCGCCGGGCTGCAGCGAGGTCACGGGCCGAGCGGCCGGTTTGGCAGGAAGCCAGAGCGAGAGCGCCGAAAGCCGCTAGAAGAAGGAGGGACTTTTGTTTCATAGGGCTGTTGTTGCACGCCCCACCCTTGCGGGAGCGGCCCCGCTGCGGACACGCTCCAGAAGCGCGGGCTGGCGCTTGAGCTGTGCGGTGAGGCTTTCGATCGCATGTACGGTCGCCGGGCTCACGTGATGCTCCATACCCTCGACGTCGTGGTGGATCGTCTGGGCGTCGAGTCCAAGCAGTTGGAGAAAATCCGTCAGCAGGTGGTGCCTGTGGGTGATATTGCGCGCAAGCTCCTCCCCCGCGGTCGTTAGAACCAGGCCCCTGTATTTTTCGTACTTCAGCAATCCGTCGCCATCCAACCGCTGCACCATGTTTGTCACGGAGGCTTGGGAAATGGAGAGGCTTTCGGCGATGTCGACAACGCGGGCGTAGCCCTTGGTGTTGATAAGCTCCAGAATCCGCTCCAAATAATCCTCTACGGCGGAGGAGGCGGGGCGTTTAGGAGTGCTTTTTTGCATCCTCCAACGTTAGCGGCGGGCAGTGGCAAGGTCAATTGCCTGCGGCCCAAGGGAGCTCAAACAAAGTTAGCCTCGCCTAACTTGCAGCATTGACGCGGCCGGGGGCGCGCGGCAGGCTAGCCCGTGTTATGGGAGATCAGGAGGAATGCGCCCGCGACGCCTCACCGGCGCCGGAGGAAAGGCTCAGCCTTGCAGAAGTGCACGGAAGCGTTCCCGTGCACCGCCACCACTCCATGTTCCGGCAGTTACTGACATTCGCGGGTCCCGGTTGCCTGGTCTCCGTTGGCTACATGGATCCGGGCAACTGGGCGACCTGCATCGCCGGGGGCTCCAAGTTCGGGTACACGCTCTTGAGCGTGGTGTTTCTCTCCAATCTGATGGCGATGCTGCTTCAGGCGCTTTCCGCCCGTCTGGGGATAGCCACAGGCCGGGACCTCGCCCAGGCGTGCCGCGCCGAATACCCGCGCCCAGTCGGCTATGCGCTCTGGGTGCTGTGCGAGCTGGCAATCATCGCGTGCGACATTGCGGAGGTTATCGGAACGGCCCTGGCGCTAAAGTTGCTTTTCGGCGTGCCTATTGTCGCGGGAACGATCCTGACGGTCCTTGACGCTTTCCTGGTGCTGGGACTCATGCGGAAGGGGTTCCGCTGGCTCGAGGCCTTCATCACGGCCCTCATCGTGTTGATCGCGGCGTGCTTTGCCGTCCAGCTCGCAATGGCCTCCCCGCAGATCGGGGACCTTTTTTCAGGCTTCCGGGACCCGGGCGGCCCGCTGCGCAACCCGGAGATGCTCTACATCGCAATCGGCATTCTGGGCGCGACGGTGATGCCGCACAATTTGTACCTGCACTCCGCCATCGTGCAGACGCGCGCTTTTGAGCGCAACCCCGAGGGCCGCAGCCACGCCATCCGGTGGGCCACCCTCGACAGCACCCTCTCTCTCGGGCTCGCGCTCTTTGTCAACGCGGCGATTCTGGCGCTGGCCGCGGCGGTGTTTCACACGAGCGGCCGCACGGACGTCGTCGAGATCGAACAGGCCTACGAGCTGCTCACCCCGATGTTGGGCAGCGCTTTGGCGGCGGGCCTCTTCGGTGTGGCCCTGCTGGCGAGCGGCCTGAATTCCACCGTGACCGGCACACTGGCCGGACAAATTGTCATGGAGGGATTCCTTCATCTGCGGCTCAAGCCCTGGGCGCGCCGGTTGCTCACACGCGGGCTTGCCGTGATCCCTGTGGTCATTGTGGCCGTGCTTTTCGGCGAACGGGGCACGGGGCGTCTGCTGGTGCTCAGCCAGGTGGTGCTCTCGATGCAGCTGCCCTTCGCGGTCATTCCGCTGGTCCAGTTTGTCTCGAGCCGGAAGGTGATGGGAAGCCTGCGCATCTCCCGCGCGCTGGCAGTGCTAGCGTGGCTGGTCGTCGCGCTCATCGTCGTGCTGAATCTGCTCCTGCTCAAAGACGTTTTTCTCGGCAGCTGACCGCCCGCCGGACCTCCCGAAGTGCGGCTCGCCTTCCAGTCGCCCAACCCGCTACACCTCCCTCCGTGTCGCTTCGAATCCAAATGCTACAACTGGCGCGCCGTGGCGCGCTTTCCCTTGGTGAGGTCCTTCCCCGGGTGCGCGCCTTCACCGAATCACGCCTCATGCAGGGCGCTGGATTGGACCGCGATAGCCGGCCGGACCTTTACTACACCATCTTCGCCATCGCAGCCCTTCAGGCGGTCGACGCTCCCCTGCCCGCTGCTCAAATCCGCTCCTACCTCGCAGGCTTCGGGGACGGCGCCGGGCTGGACTTCGTGCACCTGGGGGCGCTGGCTCGCTGCCACGGCGCGTTGGGCGGTGCCCCCCCTGCGCTGGCCGAGGCAATCCTCGCCCGGTTGGAGGCCTTTCGTTCGGCGGACGGTGGCTACGAGGGCGAGCCCGGCTCCGCCCATGGCTCTGCCTACGGTTGCTTTGTGGCTCTGGGCGCGTACCAGGATCTGGGCGTGCCTCTCCGAGGCGCCCTGCGGATGGTCCAGTCGCTGAAGTTTCTCGAGACCCCGGACGGTGCCTGGGGCAACGCCCCCGGACTGCCCCTCGGTTCCACAAACGCCACGGCGGCCGCTGTCACCCTGCTGCACCAGCTTGAAATGCCCCTCCACCCCGGGGCCGCGCAATGGCTTCTGGACCAACTTCATCCCGCCGGTGGCTTTCTGGCCATGCCGCGCGCACCAATTCCAGATCTGCTTTCGACGGCAACCACCCTGCATGCACTTGCCTGCCTTGAGCAGGCCCTGCCGCCCCGTGCCAAGGAGGCGTGTCTGGACTTTCTCGATACACTCTGGACCGCGGAGGGAGGCTTCCACGGGCACTGGGCGGACAATCATCTGGACGTGGAATACACCTTCTACGGGCTACTCGCCCTCGGCCACCTGAGCTGATGCAAGCTCCCGCACCAACGGCGGAGAACGCCCCCCTTTCAAAAACACGCGCAGAGCGCGCGCTCCGCGTTGCCACGGCCGCCTTGCTCGGCGAGATCGGGCCCGACGGGCACTGGACCGGCGAGCTTTCCAGCAGCGCCCTTTCGACCGCTACGGCCCTGGTCGCACTCTCTCATCTCGCCCAGCCGCAGCGCCTTCCCGGGGATGCAGAGTTGGTCTGCCGCGGTTTGCGCTGGCTGTCCGCAACCCAGAATTCAGACGGAGGCTGGGGCGACACCACCCTGAGCCGCAGCAACATCAGCACAACCGCTCTGGTTTGGGCCGCCTTTGGAGCAACCGAAAGCGACCACAGCTACGCCCCCACACTGGAACGCTGCAGGCTCTGGCTCCAGTCCGCCTGCGGCGCCGCGGACACCGGCTGGGAGCGCCACCTCGCCCGCGCCATCCGGAAGCGCTACGGCAAGGATCACACCTTTTCTGTCCCAATCCTTATGGCCTGCACTCTCGCCGGCAGAATGGGGCCTGACGCCTGGCGCGAGATCCCCGCGCTCCCTTTTGAGCTGGCGGCAGTGCCGCACCAGTTTTACGGGGCCATACGGCTGCCCGTGGTCAGCTACGCCCTTCCCGCGCTCATCGCCATTGGACGCGTTCTTCACCATAAAGCACCTTCAGGCAACCCGTTGCTCCGGTTCCTCCGGGACGCACTCAAGGATAAGACCGCGCGCATTCTTGAGTCGGTGCAGCCAATCAATGGCGGCTTCCTGGAGGCGACGCCCCTGACGAGCTTCGTGTTGATGAGTCTCGCCGCCACAGGAGAATCTGCGTGCACGGTGGCGCTACGCGCGGCCGGGTTCCTGCGCGCCTCGGCGCGCTTGGACGGCAGCTGGCCCATCGACACAAACCTTTCCACCTGGGTCACCACGCTCGGCGTCAATGCGCTGAGCCGCCAGCCCGGCGTCTTCCCCTACGAACAAAGCAGCGTTCTAAAGCAGTGGCTGCTGGGCCAGCAGTATCAGAAAATCCACCCCTACACCCAAGCGGCCCCCGGCGGTTGGGCGTGGACCGACCTGCCGGGCGGCGTCCCCGACGCCGACGATACCCCAGGCGCGCTTCTGGCTTTGTTGGCCCTTGGGCCCGTCGACGCGCAGGTCCGCCACGCGGGCGAACTTGGCACCCGCTGGCTGCTCGGTCTCCAAAACAGCGACGGGGGCATCCCCACCTTTTGCCGCGGCTGGGGCACCCTTCCCTTTGACCGGAGCGGGGAGGATCTAACGGCACACGCGCTCCGGGCGTGGAGCGCCTGGCTGCCGCAGTGGAAGGGCACCCTGCGCACGAAGGTCACGCGGGCGATTGCTCGGGGCATCACCTTCCTGGAAGGGCGCCAGCGCCCTGACGGCACCTGGGTGCCTCTTTGGTTCGGTAACGAACATTCGCCCTCGGAGGAAAACCCCACCTGGGGCACATCGCGTGTCCTGCTGGCGTTGAGGGAAATGCAGCACTGCGGCTTTGCAGTTTCGGCGGATGCCATCGCCCGAGGGTGCGAGGCTCTGGCGGCGATGCAACAACCGGACGGGGGCTGGTCAGGCAGTGGCGCCAAAGGGCTGCCATGTTCGGTGGAGGAAACGGGGATGGCGCTGGAGGCGCTGGCCGGCACCGCGCGGACAAGCGCAGCGGATCGAGGTACACGCTGGCTGGTGGAAAGAGTCGAGCGGGGAGAATGGAAGCTTGCAGCGCCCGTAGGATTCTACTTCGCCAAACTCTGGTATTATGAAAGGCTTTACCCGCAGTTGGCCACAGTGGCCGGGCTGGGTGCCGCGGTGAAACACCTCCCGCCCGATTCTGAATAGCGGCGCTCGGCACTCGCCAGAGCGCGGGTTTGGCGGCTAATTTCGACGGATGCCCTCCTCAACGGTTTCCCCCCCCACCAAGGCACTCTACATCATGCTCGGCGGCTTCTTAGGCTCGGGCAAAACCACCGCTGTCGCGGCCCTCGCCCAGCGCCTGAGCGCCAAGGGGCTGCGGGTCGGCCTCATCACCAACGACCAGGGCCAGGAGTTGGTCGACACCGCGATGCTCCGCTCCAAGGGCTTCGCGACCGAGGAAATCCCCGGCGGCTGCTTCTGCTGTAGATTTAATTCGCTGGTGGACGCCGCCGACCGGCTCACGGAGTCGACCCGTCCCGACGTGTTCATCGCCGAGCCGGTGGGCAGCTGCACCGACCTAGTTGCGACAGTCACCTACCCGCTTCGGCGCATGTACGGCGACCAATTCCGCATCGCCCCGCTGAGCGTGCTGCTCGACCCGGTCCGCGCGCTCCGCGTGTTCGGACTGCAACCCGGTGGCAGCTTCTCCCCGAAGGTCCTCTACATCTACCGTAAGCAGCTGGAGGAGGCAGACATTATTGTCATCAGCAAATCCGAATTACTTCCTCCCGAACAACTAGAGACGCTCCGGTCCGCCATCTCGCGGGACTTTCCACAGGCGAAGGTACTCGCAGCCTCGGTCCGCACCGGGTCGCATCTGGATGACTGGTTCACGCAGCTCGAGGTTGGCGAACAGGTGGAGCGCCAGACCATGGATGTGGACTACGCCCTCTACGCCGAGGGCGAGGCGCTCCTGGGCTGGCTCAACGCCACCGCCGCACTTTCAATCGCCGGTGAGTTTGACGCAAACCTCCTCCTTCAAACCCTTGCCGCTGAAATCCAGCAGCGGCTCCAAACAGCGACCGCGGAAATCGCCCACCTCAAGATGACGTACAGTCCGGACGGCGGCCTGGGTGACATTGCGGTGGTGAACCTGGTACGAAACGACTACGTGCCGGAACTGGCGATCCGCCTGGACCAGCCCGCGGGCGGGGGCCAGCTCGTGATCAACCTGCGCGCGGAGGCCGCTCCCGAAGCGCTCGCGGAGGCGCTGCGTGCTGCGCTACCGGCTGTCGCCGCATCGGTTCCCGGCCTCCAAATCGCGCTGGAGCATCTCGAGTTTTTCCGCCCGGGCAAGCCGGTCCCCACGCACAGAATAGGCGCCCCAGCCGCGTAGGCGGGCCCTATTCCATGTTCTTGGTCGAGAGGTGCGGGACAGGCGAGCCCATCGCATCGGCAAACATACGGAGCAGGGCCATTTCACGCTCGGGCACGCTTCCCTGGTAGCTGGCCGCCAGGCCGCACGCGACAAGGACCCGCTTCTTAAGAGACGGAGCTGCCTTCGCGAAAGCCTCCAGCGCATCCACCATCTCCACCACGTTGACGGATTCGCGCGGGCCGGGGGGGTTCTCGTAACCGAGCGATGCCCAGGCTGCCGCGTGGGCGGAATGCCGCGCCGGCAGAGTCGGCGCCCCAAACCGCATCATAAGGGAGACCAGCACCTGGCATTCCCCCCAAACCGCCGGAAGGTCCTCGGCAACCACCGGATCAATTTCGCGCAACCCGAGGGCGATTCCCAAACGCCGCCTAACCACGTGCAACAAAAGGAACCGAACCACGTCGATCTCCTCGGTGCGCACCAGTTCCTTGCGGCAGCGGCGCATCAGAACGTAATAGTCGTTCTGGTTGAGCCGCCGGAGCATCGGCATAGAAAAGTCGAGCAGCAGCAGCATTTGCGAGGCCGTCGCCGCAGCCAGTTCGTGGGCGCTGTGGTCTGGAGATTTCATCAGCTCCAGAAGGAGCCCCTTGGCGCCCTCCACACTCTGGGTGTGCTTGAGCCATTCGGGCTTGAGAGACCGCCTCAGCACCGCAGCAGCGAGCAACTGCGAAGGAAGCATCGCGGTCCCAAGAAAGGCGAGGTTCCCGGCGGGGTACCCCTTCGAGGAAAGCGTTTCGGCTTTTTCCTTGGCCTTCACCTTCTCGCGCTTCCTCGCCCCAATCGCCGCCGCTGCCCGCGCAGCAGCCGAAAGTTCCGGTGCCGGCGCCTCGACTGCCCCTTCCGTCGCCACGGCGGAACCCGGTTCGGCGAGCACCTTCCTGGCGACACTCGCCAGAAAATCGCCGTTCCACTGGGGGTGCAGCCTCAGGATCCGCTCCTCCAGGGTCGGGTGTGTGGGAAAAAAGGTAGAAACCACCCCGCTCCAAGCCTGTCCGAAAAACAGATGCCCGGACTCGGGCGCCGTGGGGCTGTTTAAGTAGGAGCGCTGCGGCAGGCCTCCGATCTTGCGCAGGGCAGACACCACCGGCATCGCAGTAGCAAGGCACTCCGCAGACGTCGCATCAGCCGAAAACTCCGTGTCCCGCGCAATGGCCCCCTGCAAAAAACGGCCAAAGAGGCTGGTCACCAGCCCCACAAGCATCATGAGGATTCCCAGAAGGGAGCGGCTCTGGCTTTCCCCGTCCAGCTCCTGCACCGGCGCACGCCTCCCGGGAGCCGGCCCCTTCCCCGCAGCATTAGCTTTCCCGCCCCAGAATCCCCCCCCCACCGGCGAATCAGACGCAACCATCAGGCGTCCCGCCCAGCTCAGAAAGAGAATCCCCTGAACCCAGACCAACATTTCAAACTTGAGCCGCATGTCACCGCTGAGGATGTGGCTGAATTCATGCAGCAAGACCGCCCGGAGTTCTTCGGTGGTCAGGCGCTCCAGCGCCCCCTTGGTCAAGCCGATCACCGCGCTCGAAGCGTCCCGGCCCGCGGCAAAGGCGTTGATGGAGGGCTCTTCATCCAGCAGCCAAACCTCTGGGATCGGCAGTCCCCCCGCGATTGCCAGTTCTTCGACCATCTCCAAAACCAGCTTCTCTCCGGCATCCTGAGAGGCGGGATGCAGGCGGCGGCCCCCTAGTTCCTTTGCCACGCTCGCCCCCCCAAACCGGAGCGCGTAGGCCCTCACGACCACGCCCACCAGCAGCACCCCCAAAGTCACCGGCAGGGTCCAGACGACCAACCGCTGGTGCAACGTGACATCCGTGAGGACGGTCCCGGAGCACAAGGCCACAAGCAGATGCACGGAGACAAACACGCCCGCCATGAGACACATTGCCAGCGTGAACATGCCACCGGAGCGCTGTCGCGTCTCTTCCTGTGCCAAAAACAAGTCCATCAATGGGTAATAGGTCGAATTCGGGGGAACCTTTACCTTAAACATCAGATAAGATTCCGCGGAACGCTTAGCCGGCGACCAGCATTCCGCCTGCTGGAAAGCCCCTCCTCCTCCACACAACAGCAACGGGCCGGCAAAAAACAGCCTTTCCTTCGCCGGCAAGACGCTCAAACAAGCGCTCTCCACCCCTCGAGCCCCGACCCCGTCCGCCGCTCAACGCCCCACATAAACGGCCTCGTCCGGCCAGTCCTTCCGCAAGTACCCCTCCGTCATGTTCACGGGCAGCACATAGTTACGCATGGCCCGCACAGGAAGCAAGATGCGCACCGTGCTCACCTCCTCAATGGAGTCCTCCCCGTGGTTGCGCCGCAAGCTGGGGATGAGCTTCTCCTGAACGGTCTGCACGATGTCCAGGTCACTCTCCCCGTCGATGAAAAGCAGCATCGCCAGCTTGCCGTCGATTTCGGCGATGTGGCTTTCAAAAATCACCTCGGTAAAGACCGACTTCACGGCGTTCTCCCGCCGGATATCCTCCAGAAGGCGCTTGTAGGTCACCCCGATCCGAAACTTGATTGTGTACAGGTGCCGCGTGTTGTACTGGCGGGTGCCCGAGGCGGTGAGGTCCACGTTGGCGTAATAGGAGAGCACCCCCTCCTGC
>CAMCIN010000038.1 GCA_945874745.1 Akkermansia muciniphila
AAGGGGCCATCGAGGCGCGGGGCGATGCGGATCTGCTCATCATCGGACGCACCGATGCGTTGGCGGCGGTGGGTCGCGATGAGGCGATTCGCCGTGCGTCACGCTACCACGAGGCGGGCGTGGATCTGGTCTTTGTAGATGCAATGAAGACGATCGCGGATGCCGAAGCCGTCGCCAGGGAGGTGCCCGGGCCGCTCATGATCAGCATTGTAGAGGGTCACGAGACGACGCGTCTGCTGCCGCAGGATTTGAAGAGCCTGGGCTACTCCCTCGCGCTGTATCCGCTCTCGCCGCTCTTTGCAGCAACCCGAGCCGTGAGCGAGGTTTTACGGAGCCTTCGGCGCGACGGATCGACGCTCGCTGAGGCGGGCCGGATGGCGACATACGCCGAGTTCTCCGAGTGGGTTCGCCTGGATCATTTCCGCTCGCTCGATGAGCGTTTCGGCGTCGCCGATGCCTCCCAACTCAAGCCAAATCCAACCCACAACGCATGAAAGCCGTAGTCAAAACCTGCCCGGAGCCGGGCAATGTCGAGTACATCGAAATGCCGGAACCTCAGGCCACGCCGGGGCATGTGCTCATCGAGATTCGCAACGCGGGGGTGTGCGGTACGGACATCCACATTTTCAAAAGCGAGTATGTCATCAAGCCGCCGGTGATCCTCGGCCATGAGGTGAGCGGCACCATCGTGGAGACCGGCGCCGGCGTGACGCGCTGGAAGGTGGGCGACCGGGTGACGGTGAATCCCTCCGCAGGCCGACTTTGTGGAAAATGCCGCTATTGCCAGGTCGGCGCGCCCTTCATGTGCATCGACCGCGCAGCGGTGGGCAGCGGCATGAACGGCGGATTCGCCAAGTATCTCAGCGTGCGGCAGGAGATCGTGCTGCCGCTGCCAGAGAGCCTTGATTTTGAAACGGGCGCGCTGTGCGAGCCCTTCGCCTGCGCGGTACAAGCCGTGTTGGAGCTCACGACCATCCGCCCGGGTGAAGTGGTCGCCGTGTCCGGTCCCGGCCCCATTGGCCTGATGTGTGCGATGCTGGCAAAGGCCCACGGAGCACGCGTGGTGCTGCTCGGTACGGCGAAGGACGCGGGGCGGATGGAGCTGAGTAAAACACTTGGCACCGACGTGACGGTGAATGTGGAGGACGGCCATGCGCTGGACACGGTGAAGGACCTCACGCACGGCTACGGCGCGGATGTCGTACTCGAATGCGCAGGCGCTCCCTCCTCCGCGGCGCTGTGTCTCGACCTTGTGCGCAAGATGGGACGCTACACGCAGGTCGGCATCTTTGGTGCACCGTTTCAGATCGAATTGGACAAGGTCATTCTCAAGCAACTGCACTTCCAAGGCTCCATCTGCCACTCCTGGCAGACTTGGGACACCACGCTCCGTCTGCTCGGCGACGGAGCCTTTGACTTGCGACCGCTCATTTCGAATCGTCTGCCGCTCAGACGCTGGGAAGAGGCTTTCCAAGGCGTCATCAACAAGAGCGAAACTAAGGTCCTGCTGCAACCCGAGTGAAGCCCATGCCGTCCGATGAATCCTCTCTACCACCGGCGAAGTCCCCGCGGCTCCAACGGGTGCAAGTCACCTCGCTGGTGCTGCTCGTGCTCATCGGCGCGATCAACTACATAGACCGGGCCACGCTTGCGATTGCGAATCCGCTCATCCGCGAGGAACTGGGGCTACCGCTGTCCTCCTTCCTCAGTGCGTGTACGCCCGCACAGTTGCCCGCCGGCCCAACCATGCATTGTTCTGGCCCGAGGCATTCCGAATCCCCTGCACCCCAACTACTGTATTCCACTTAACACGCCCACACCCCCAAAACCCCGTGAACCCACAGCATTACCACCTCCGCTCCCATTCCGCATTTTATGGGCGGACTGAACTCCACTCAGTCGACTCTGACCAATTCGAGTCTGCCGCCAAACCCTCCGCCCCAGCACGGCATCAGACCTTGGTTCGCTCCGGCCTCACCCTGCCGAAGCCACTGGAGCTTTGTGCTTCCCTTATTTTACTTGGGGCTCTTCTCACTGTCCTGCTGCTTAGCCCCTTCTCAACGATGGAGGCCGCCGAGGACACCGGCGCGGGCAAACCCGCCTTGCCGGACTTTTCACCGGGGAGAAAATATGGGGAGGAGGGGCGCATGTGGCAGGGCATTCCCAGCATCGAGCGGGCGCGCAATGGCCGCCTGTGGGCCGTGTGGTATGGCGGCGGACTCGGAGAGGATCAGTACAGCTATGTCATGCTCGCCACGAGCAGCGATGACGGGCGCTCCTGGTCGCCTTTGAAGATGGTGATCGATCCGGATGGCGGCGGGCCGGTAAGGGCGTTTGATCCCTGCCTCTGGCACGATCCCCTGGGGCGCCTCTGGTTGTTCTGGGGACAGAAAGATGCGTCGTCGATGTATAACATTGCCATGATGACGGAGGACTCCACCGGCGCGGACCCGGTGTGGTCTAAGCCACGGCGGATCAGCCGGGGAGTGATGCTGAACAAGCCCACGGTGCTTCGTTCCGGCACCTGGCTGCTGCCCACCTGCATTTGGCGCGATGCACTCAGCTCCCGCATCCTGCGCTCCGACGACCACGGCGCGACCATTGAGCAGATCGGCGGTGCCACAATCCCGAGATTCGAGGACCGCAACGGCGATGAAAATATGATCGTCGAGCGCGAAGATGGTTCACTCTGGCTGCTCGTGCGCACCGGCTACGGGCTCGGCGAGTCGTTCTCGAAAGACGGAGGGAAGACCTGGACGCCCGTCGCACCGTCTGCAATCCGGCATGCGGAATCCCGTTTTTTCATCCGCAGGCTCGCAAGCGGGCGGCTGCTCATGGTGCGCCATGCCGGCACCGACCGCTCCCATCTCACCGCCTATCTCTCCGAGGATGACGGCCTCACGTGGGGCGCAGGCTTGTCCATCGACGAACGGGCCGGTGTCTCCTATCCCGACGCCATCGAAGGGCCGCCCGGCGAGATTCGGCTCATCTACGACTACAACCGCAAAACCAGCGGAAAGCAGATACTCCTGAGCCATTTCCATGAGGAGGACATTCGGCGCGGCAGTTTCGACGGGCAGGCGCGGCAGCGCGTCGTCGTGAACCAGGCCGCCGGGCGCAATCCGCTCGCCGAATCGTATGATGTGGCGGTTTTCGGCGCCACCCCCGCCGGTATCGCTGCGGCCATCTCGGCGCGGCGGGCGGGCAGCGCGCATGTGGTCCTAGCAGATTCGTCCCTGCATGTGGGTGGTCGTTTTGCGGAAACCATTGGCTTCGGGGAGATCCGGCTCATGCGTCCGGATACCGTTGGGGGCTTGTGGACGGAGCTACGTGCCAAAGTGGACGCACACTACGGCAAGCCCACTGCCACGCCGGAGCCCCATATGCTGGAGCAAATCCTGCGCACCTGGCTGGACGACGAGGGCGTGGTCTTTGTCGATCGGTTTACGCCCACTCGTGCTGACAAAAAAGGTCAGCATCTAGTGCGGGTCTATGCGAACTGGCGTGGCCGCATCGAAGCTCCCGTCTTTATTGACGCCAGCTACCACGGCGATCTTCTGCCACATGCAGGGGTAGGCTTTACCATTGGGCGCGAGTCACGCGCGCAGTATGGCGAGTCGCTCGCAGGAGTGCTCCTCAAGCTCGTGAATCCCCCCGGTGCCATTCATCTTCCCGTGATGAGCAGCCCCATGAGCGGCTTCGCGGCAGATGGGAAAACGCTGCTCCCGCACGTTCAAGGGCTCACCACAGACGTACGAGAGGGCGATGGCGATGCGCATCTGCAATGCGCCAATCTTTACGCCTGTCTCACCAAGAATCCCGCCAACCGGCTCGAACTGACCGCACCGAAGAACTACGATCCTGCGGAGTTCGAGCTGCTTCGCAGAGAACTTCTCCGACTTGGCAAAGAGGCGCGTTTCGGTTTCGGCGGGTCCGTCCCAGGCGACAAAGCCGCGATGAACGACGGCGTGAACTACCTGCTTCACTGGGGCCTCGCGGGGGGTGCGGATGGCTATCCCGCCGCCACACCGAAGGAGCGCCGGCAGATCTGGGAGACGCATCGCGACTACACCCATCGCGTCCTGTGGTTCCTGCGTTCTGATGCTGCGGTGCCTGAGGCGATCAAGAAGAATCTCCAGCAGTGGGGCCTGCCAAAGGATGAGTTCACCGACAACGGCCACTGGCCCTACGATCTCTACGCTCGGGAAGGTCGCCGCATGGTGGGCGACTTCATCCTCACGCAGCGCGACCTCTTTGACGACCTCACCAAGCCCGATGCGATCGCCCTCGGCAGCTTTCCAGTGGACTCGCACGTCGTGCGGCGCCTCGCCACGCCCGATGGTCAGGAAATAATCAATGAAGGCGGCTATCTCGTAATCCCGCCCGTGTACGAGATCCCGTATCGCGCCCTCACGCCCAAGGCTGCGGAGTGTGACAATCTTCTGGTCACCTGCGCCCTCAGCTGCTCCCGCGTGGCCTTCAACTCGCTGCGCGTCGAGCCTGTATGGATGATGCTCGGTCAGGCCGCCGGCAACGCCGCCGCGCTGGCGCAGAAAGACAAATCGACCGTTCAAGGGGTGAATGGCGCGGAACTCCAGAAGCGTTTGCGCGGAGCCGCAGTTCCCTTCAAAAAACCCTGAGATGCCAATGTACACAGCGCTCCCGCATGCCGTTTGAATCTCATGCCGCCTGATGCTACATCTACCACGCCGCCGAAATCGCTGCGTCTCCGACAGGTGCAGCGCACCTCGCTTGCGCTGCTCGTGCTCATCGGCGCGATCAACTACATAGACCGGGCCACGCTTGCGATCGCGAATCCGCTCATCCGCGAGGAACTGGGGCTTTCCGTAACCGACATGGGCCTGCTGCTGTCCGCCTTCCTCGGAGCGTATGCGCTCGCGCAGTTGCCTGCCGGCCTGATCGTGGATCGTTTTGGGCCGCGGATCGTGCTCGCGCTCAGCCTGGCCCTGTGGTCGCTGGCGCAGATGGCGGGTGGGTTTGTGCGCGGATTCGGGCAATTTTTTACAACACGAGCCGCACTCGGCATCGGCGAAGCACCGCAGTTTCCTGCGAACGTGCGGGTGGTGTGCGACTGGTTTGGCAAAGGCGAGCGCGGCTTTGCCACAGGCGTATGGAACTCCGCCTCCACCCTGGGCACGGCCATCTCCGCGCCGCTGCTCACCTTCCTCATGCTCAGCTTTGGCTGGCGGGCCATGTTCATCATCATGGGCGTGGTTGGACTCGTGGTCGCGGCCACGTTTTACGCGGTGTACCGCAATCCCGGCCAATCCGACCTCAGCGAAGACGAAAAACGTTACCTCGCCGATGGGGAGACGCCCACGCCGCGCCAGCCCATCACGCTGCGCGAATGGGCGCATCTCTTCCGCTTTCGGACGACTTGGGGCATGATCTTCGGCTTTTCCGGCACGGTGTATCTGCTGTGGATCTACAACGCGTGGTTGCCGAGCTACCTTCAAATGGAGCGCCATTTCACCATTGCGAAGACGGGCTGGGTGGCCGCGATCCCGTTTGTATTTGGCATCTTCGGCAGCCTCATCGGCGGCCACATCTGCGACCATCTCGTGAGACGCGGCGTGTCGCCCATGTTGAGTCGCAAGGGGCCGATGGTCCTCGCGCTGCTCGGCGGTTCGCTCTTCACGGCGCTCGCTGCCATGACGAAGGGAAATGTGCTCGCCATTGGCTTCATCGCCGTCGCCATGTTCCTGCTCTACATCGCCAGCAGCGCCGCGTGGGCCATGGCCCCGGTCGCCGCACCGGGAAACAGCGCCGCCTCGCTCGGTGCGGTGCAAAACTTCGGCGGCTACTGCGGCGGCACGATTGCCCCCGCGCTCACGGGTTTTATCGTGCAAAAGACCAGCAGTTTTGCGCCCGCCCTGCACACCGGCGCGGCCATAGGCACCGTCGCCGCCTTGCTCTACCTGGTGCTTGTCCGCGAGCCGATCACACCACGCACACCATCTCCCGACCCGTCCTCGATTTGACCCATGAGCACGGCTTCACAACTCGCGATCGGCATCGATCTCGGTGGCACTCACATCAAAGCAGCCCTTTTGGAACGTGACACCGGCACCCTTGTGCAGACCTGCTCCCTGCCCACGTGCGATGGCGCATGGAGCGGCTCGGAGCCGTTGTTTGCCCATCGCGTCCGTGATCTTGTCCATGAACTGGAAACCAGTGGGGGAAGCGGGCCGTTGCCCGTAGGTTTGTGTGCCCCCGGAATTGCCCACCCTGGTGGCCGCTCCATCGACTGGATGCCCGGCCGGATGCATGGTTTGGAAAAATTCGAGTGGCCCGCTTTTCTGGCGCGTGAAGTGCGCGTGCTGAACGACGCCCAAGCCGCTTTGCTTGGTGAAGCATGGGTGGGCAGCGCCCGGGGCTGTCAGGATGTCATCATGCTGACCCTCGGCACAGCGGTGGGTGGAGCGATCCTGAGTGGTGGCAGACTCATCCGTGGCCACATCGGCCGCGGCGGGCATCTAGGCCATATTTCCATCCACGCAGATGGCGCACAAGACGCCTTTCAGACCCCGGGAAGTCTCGACTCCTTTCTGGGAAATCAAACCCTGCGTCAGCGCACTCAAGGGCGCTACGACAGCACGCATGCCCTCGTTGCAGCAGCGCTTGCCGGTGAGTTGGAAGCGCAAGAAATCTGGGCTGCTTCAATCCGGCGTCTCGCCGTGGCCGCGGCATCCTTAATCAACGTGCTCGATCCCGAAATGTTGATCCTTGGGGGCGGAATCTCCACAGGGGCAGGTGATGCGCTCCTAAAGCCGCTGCAACACTACCTCGACCAGTACGAATGGCGACCCGGCGACCACAAGGTGCGGTTGATGCTCGCCAGTGCCGGCGAATGGGCCGGGGCCATTGGCAGTGTGCGCGAACTGGAGAGCCCCGGACGTGAGGACTGACTGGATTGTTAACTTCTTTTGAGCCATGAAAACCGCACTCACCCTGCTACCCACATTGCTACTTGGACCGCTGGTCGTGCTGCACGCTGCCGATCTTCCGACGCTCCAGCCACCGCAGTATTTTGGATTCCCCAAAGCCGAGCATGCCGTCACAAACCGCGCCTTTACTGGCATCGCAAGTATTGCCGTTGCGCTGAAGGGGCGGATATGGGCCGTTTGGTATGCGGGCGTAACGCCTAGCGAGGACGCGAACAACTACGTCGTGCTCTCGACCAGTGGCGACAATGGCACGACATGGTCCGAGGTGCTCACAGTCGATCCCGACGGCATGGGGCCCATGCGCAGTTTCGACCCAGAACTGTGGTTGTCGCCGGATGGCCGCCTGTTCCTCTTTTGGGCGCAGCGTAGGGACTCAATTAAACCGGAGGTGTGGTGCGCGGAAACCACCCAGCCCGATGCCGGACAGCCCAAGTGGTCGACGCCGCGCCGAGTCAGCGAAGGGGTGATGATGTGCAAGCCGCTCGTGCTCTCTTCTGGCGAATGGGGACTCCCGGTCAGCCAGTGGGGGAGCCACGGGTGGAGTGTTGGGGACAACAGTCCGCAACTGCTCGTCTCCACCGACGCGGGGAATACTTGGACACTGCGTGGGAGTTGCAATGTGCCAAAGGATGCGCGTGAAGCCGACGAGCACATGTTCGTCGAACGCAATGACGGCTCCCTCTGGCTGCTCGTTCGCACCCGATACGGTATCGGCGAAAGCGTCTCCACGGACCGCGGCAAAACGTGGCCGGAGCTCAAGCCCTCCGCCATCCAACACCCGACCTCGCGCTTTTTCATCCGCAGGCTTGTTTCGGGAAACCTGCTGCTCGTCAAACACGGCCCCATCGACACACGCACGGGCCGATCGCACCTCACCGCCTACCTTTCCAATGACGACGGCAAGACCTGGGGCGGCGGATTCCTGCTCGATGAACGCAGCGGTGTGTCCTACCCCGACGGGGATCAGTCGCCCGACGGCCTCATCCGCGTCATCTACGACTACAACCGCACGACCGACCGCAACATCCTCATGGCGACTTTCCGCGAGGAGGACATCGCAGCGGGCAAGGAAGTAAGCGGCGCGGTCAAACTCCGCCAACTCGTAAGCCGGGGCACCGGCGGCCAGCAAAAGCTGAAAACCTCCACTGCGCCTCGCGCCGCCGAGCCGAAGACCAACTCCATCGGCATGAAACTAATGCCCATCCAGCCCGGCACGTTCACCATGGGCCAGGATGGTCCCCCCCTGGAAGATTACTTGCGCCAAAAGCGGATCAATCAACTCTACAGGGAGAATGACCGGATCGATTTTGACGAGAAGCCGGCGCATCAAGTCACGATCACGAAGCCTTTCTCGATAGGCGTCACCGAGGTCACGGTGGCGCAGTATCGAGCATTTGATCCCGAGTTTCAGAGAAACGCCCCGAAGTCGAAGCCAGCGGACGACGATGCCGTGAGCGGTGTGACGTGGGAGAAGGCGGTCGCGTTTTGTGAGTGGCTCTCGAAGAAGGAGGGCAAGCCCTATCGCCTGCCCACCGAGGCGGAGTGGGAGTATGCCTGCCGTGCTGGCACGAACACTCTGTTCCACACGGGTGACACCCTGCCGGACGGGCATCAGAAATGGTTTGGAGAGGAAAACTTTCGCGGTGTCTACTTTCCGGCTGGCCCCATGCCGCGCGAATATGAATGGCGCATGGTCGGCAAAGCTGGGGCGACTTTGAAGCAGGGACAAATCATCGGCCAGGGAGCGGGCGAAGCGGAGTCGAAAGCCGGAGGCACGGGATCCTTGCGCGTGGCAACAAGGACTCCCAACGCTTGGGGTCTACATGACATGCACGGTAATGTGGCCGAATGGTGCAGCGATTGGTACGGACCCTATGAAAGCGGCGCGCAGACCGATCCGGTAGGGAGAGCCGATGGCGACTGCCGTGTCTTTCGCGGCGGTTTTTATTCCTCGACGCTCCGGTTCCTGCGTTCCGCGAATCGCGGTTCATGGGTGCCGAACTCAGTTAGCCCGCGCATCGGCTTCCGCGTCGTGCAGGGCGAGTTGCCAAAGGGAAAACCGCTGCCCACAGCCACACCGCCGCTGAATGCGGAAAACGTGGCCCAAACAGTTCCAAACATCATACCAGATCCCGCGAATCTGCCGTTCTTCCAAGGTCCAAAGCCATTCGTGCGGATTCCGGAAGGCGCGGTGGGCCCTGTGTTCATCAGTCAGAACCATAGCCCTTCCATCACGGAGTGCCCGAACGGCGACCTTCTTGCTGTCTGGTTCTCCACCCTTGGAGAGACAGATCTCACCACCTCCAATGCCGGTGCAAGACTGCGGTTTGGTGCGGAGGAGTGGGAACCCGCCTCACCTTTCTGGGACGCGCAGGACGTGAATGATCACGCGCCGAAGGTCTGGTGGGATGGCGCACAAACCCTCTACCATTTTGTCGAGGCTCGGCAACACGGCGACAATCTCGTCCGTCGGTCGACCGACAACGGCGTCACGTGGAGCAAAGCCGAGGTGCTGCGGTCTCACGGCGAGTCGGCAGGCAACCCCATCCGGACTAGGGAAGGCGTGATCGCAATGCCGTATGACAACTCTTCCCTCGTAGTCAGCCATGACAACGGGCGGACGTGGCAGTCGCGTGGTCGCGATGTTCGAGGCGGCGAAAATGTCCGCCCGGGCAACAGCGGCCCGTGTATCGCGGGCATCCATGCGCCCATCGTAGAACTCGCTGACGGACGCCTCATGGCCTTTGGCCGTCTGTCGCCTGAGCAACCGGAGCAAAAGCTGTTCAACCTCAAAATGCCAGCCAGCTACTCGAGCGATCTCGGCGAAACGTGGCATTGGGAAACCAGCGAGTTCCCCGTCGTGAGCAACGTACAAAGGCCCGCCCTGCTGCGGCTCAAGGAAGGCGCCATCGTGCTCTGTTCCTTTACCGACCAGTGGCGGACACCCTTCAAAGAGCGCCAAGGCATGACCTTCCAAGCCACCACCGGCAATTACACGGGATACGGCCTTTACGCCGCAGTCAGCTACGACGAAGGCAAGACGTGGCCCGACCGCCGCCTGCTAGCTCCCGAGGGCAGGGCCAACGCCGACGGTTATGGCTACCTCGCGGCGACCCAGACGCGCAACGGCCGTATCCAGCTCATCACCAGTCAGAACCACTATGTCTTCAACCTCGCCTGGCTCAAAGCCGTGCCGGATGCTCCGAGGAAGTAAGTCACCGCTGAACGATGAAAATCACCGTCACCCGCCTCGCAGTCCTATTATTCGCACCGCTGGCGGCACTGCACGCTTCCCGACCGATTCTCAACTCTGTCAGCATGACACTGGTGCCCATCGAACCCGGCGCGTTCACCATGGGTCAGGACGGACCGCAGACCGACTATAAGATGAGCATTCACCCCGGCGAGTCCGACCGGGCGGACTGGGACGAGAAGCCCGCGCACCGGGTCGTCATTTCCAAAGCGTTTCACATCGGAGCCACCGAGGTCACGGTGGAACAGTATCGGCAGTTCGATCCCGCCTATCGCGCAGGGAAGGGGATGCCTGATGAAGCCGCGAGCGGGATCAGTTGGAACAAGGCGGTAGAGTTTTGCGCGTGGCTTTCAAAGAAGGAGGGCAGGACGTACCGCCTGCCGACTGAGGCAGAGTGGGAGTACGCGTGCCGGGCCGGTACGACGACGGTGTTTCATACCGGAGACAAGCTGCCGGATGGCTTTCTGCCCTGGTTCACCGGGCACGGTTACCCGGGCATGTTTCCGTGGAGCTTCTATTTCCCTGATAACAAGGGATCGCCGGAGTATCTGCCCATCGGCGCGAACGGAGCCCATTTGAAACTTGCAGGAGACGGGTTTGTGATTTCCGACGAGGCCGTAGCGCCGGCGAAAAAGAACCAACCCCTCCTGCGGGTGGCACAGCGGCCGCCGAATGCCTGGGGTCTTTATGATATGCACGGGAATCTCTGCGAGTGGTGCAGCGATTGGTATGGCCCTTATGTGCCCGGTGATCAGACCGCCCCACAAGGGCGGAGCGACGGAGATTTCCGCGTCTTCCGCGACGGACCGCATTCGATGCTCTCGCGCCTGGTGCGCAGCGCCAACCGCGGGGCGTGGATTCCGGAATCCACCGCGGGCATCTTTGGTTTCCGCGTTGTCTTGGGCGAGCAACCGCAAGGAGCGTTGCTCCCACCAGAGCCGCCGGCGAAGAACGCGCAGCAGGTGAAGCAGGAAGCCGCGAAGATCGTCCTGCCGCCGCTCGAAGAGCCGTTTTTCAGCGGCCCGAAGCCTTTTGTGAGAATCCCTGCGGGCTCTGTCGGTCCGCTCTTCTCCAACCATAACCACAGCCCCGGAATCACCGAATGTCCGAATGGCGACCTCCTCGCCGCCTGGTTTTCCACGGTATTGGAAGGAGCGACGGAGCTCTGCAATGCCGCGGCCCGGTTGCGATTGGGCCAGGGTGAGTGGGAGGAGGCATCACCCTTCTGGGATGGGCCGGACATCAACGATCACGCGCCCAAACTGTGGTGGTATGGCGACAAGACCATCTATCACATCGCTCGCGGGCATTCGGAGAACATCGTCCGCACCTCCACCGACAATGGAGCCACATGGTCGAAGGCAAAATCGATCTATCCGCAGGGTGAGACGGGCAATGGAATGATCCGGACGCGCAAGGGCGTGCTGGTGCTGACCCAGGACGTGGGCGTGTCTCTCTACACCAGCAGCGACAACGGTGGAAGCTGGAGCTAGACGGGTGTCCACCATTCGAACGATGCGGTTCGTCCGGGCGGAAAAGGCGGCCGACACGCCGGCATCCATGCGCCTGTCGTGGAGCTTGCCGATGGGCGGCTCATGACCATTGGACGTCCACATCCCACGTCGCAAGTGGCGGTGTTCGGTGGGAAAGCCCCATGGAGTTTCAGCAGTGATGAAGGCCAAAGCTGGACGTACGTGGAGAGTGAGTTTCCCGCGGTGACCTCCGTCCAGCGGCCCGTGATGATCCGCCTTTGCGAAGGCCCCATCCTGCTGTGCTCCTTTACCGACCAGTGGAGCGAGTTCTACAAGGGCAACCGCAAGGGCATGACCTTCAAAAGCAGCGAGGGGCAGTTCACCGGCTACGGTTTGTTTGCCGCTCTTTCCTATGACGAGGGGAAAACCTGGCCGGACCGGCGCTTGCTCACCCCCGGAGGTCCCAAGCGTGAGGCGGGCACCATGAACAACGGCGCGTTCACCCTGAGCGGCACCATGGCCGAACCACGAGGCTACCTTGCCATCACCCAGACCCGCGACAGCCGGCTCCAGCTCCTCACAAGCGGGAACCACTACGTCTTCAACCTCGAGTGGCTCAAACAACTGCCGCCCGCACCGAACCAAGAATAACCAAGAGCCTTCGCTGCACCATGAACGCCCCACGAGGACTCACTCGCCGCCCCGCCCTCGCCACGTTCGCCGCCACGCTCGGAGGAGGCTGGGCCACCCGCATCTTCGCGCAGACGCCAACCACTCCAAAGCCCAACCTGCCGGCGACTCCCAAACCCTCGTTTCCAAAACCCACGCTGCATGTCTATCCCGACTACGGCTGGCTGCGCGGGTTCAACTACATCATGCCTTGGGGAGCGCGCATCGAGGACACCTGGTGGTTTTATGACGGCACGAAAATGCGCGAGGACATGGCGCTCGCACGTTCGGTCCACGCCAATGCAATCCGCCTGTGGATCGACTACAGCGTCTGGTATCGTGATCCGGAGATAGTCACGGCCAGCTTTTTGGATGCGATCGCCGCCATTGATGAGAACGGCATGAAAGCCATGCCCTGCATCTTCAACCGCTGGGTGGGCGGACGCCTTGACTACGGCGGCACGCACACTGAAAACATCCGGCCGAACATGCCGGAGCAACTTGACTACGTCCGCGCTCTCGTCACTCCCCTCGCAAACGACCCGCGCGTCTTCTGCTGGGATCTATGCAACGAGCCACAGGGTGGCGCCGACCCCACCTTCAAGACCGTGAGCCAGGAACTCAGTCTGCGCGAGTATCGCTGGCTGATGGGCATCGCCGATACGGTGAAGAAATGTGGTGCCCTGCAACCGGTGACCATCGGCACGATGAACGGCACCAATATTACCTTCTACGCGCCGCTTGTGGACGTGCTCTGCGCCCACCCCTATGCCCGTGACCGCGAGGGCTTGGAGCAACTCATCGCCGGCTATCGCACGATGATGGCCGAGGAAAAGAAGCCGATGCTGGTGAACGAGTGCGTGCCCGGCAGCGACAAGGACGAAGTGCGCGGGGAAACGCATCGCTACTACTGGGAAAAGCTCAGCGCCGCCGGACTCGGCTGCATGCCTTGGAGCATCCGCGAAGGACGCCACGTCGCCGCCCGCCGCGACCGCATGGACGGCAACGGTATCGACAACAGTGGTTACCACCCGAGCTTCAACGCCGACGGCACCCTGCGCGCCGGCCACGAGTGGATGCGCGAGAAACCCACGCTTCGCGCCCCTTGGGACAAGTAACGGCCAGCGGAACAGACTGAAAAACCGATCCTGAAACAGAGGTTCTTCACCCTTTCGCCGCACTGCTGACCCCGCTGTCCGCCGATGCACCACATCACGGGGCGATGAGGTGCAGGGCTGCTGCACCTCCTGTGAGAAGGGCGGGGTCAATGCGTTGGTCGAAGGTGGCCAGTTTACTTCCGCGCTTCACGGCAAGTGCAAGAAGGTAGAGGTCGGTGAGTTGCGCTGCCGAAGGAAGGTTTGGAAACGTGTGGGGTGTCGCGAGAGAAAGATCGTCAGGCCAAAATTGGTGCCCGGGAGCGGCTCGAAATGTGTTAAGTACCCGCCTTGCTTCGGATGTTGACCCCGGGCCATGGGGATAAGTGGGAGACCCAAAAATACGGATGAAAGCGTTCTCGGTGAGTGGGCAGGTGGCCCAACCTTCCAAGGTGGCGCACTTTTCAAAAAACTGGAGCGCAGCGGCCCGGTGCGGGTGATTGGAGTCCCCGAGCGCAATCAGCACATTGACATCGAGAAGGTGGATCATGAGTTTCCCGTAGAGATGGAGATGATTCTGGAGTCTTCTTCATCGTGTTGATGATCAATAAGATGCCGAATCTGTTTGGCAGTCAGCCCTTCGGTGCGTTTTTTCAGACTCAGGATGCCGAACGGCCCCACTTCGTATGGGCTGTCGGGTGCGAGGTTTTCCTGCGGCGCGATTTCCCGGCGAAGGGCGTGCTCCACCATGGCCTTGAGCGTGGTTTTCCGCTGGGCAGCCAGCGCTTTGGCCGCGACCAGCAGGTCGTCCGACAAATCAAGCGTCGTTTTCATGGTATGGGTTACGATATGGGAATACGGCTCAAAGTAAAGCTTCGTGCTTTTCGCAGGGAATTCGGTCCGTGAGTCGCTGGAGTGTCGCGCAAGTCCTGAGATATGCGACACCTCCCGGCCCTCTTTCTGACAGTGAAGCCCGTGTGGGCCCCATTTTGGACAGTCTACAGAATATGCAATCCCAAGTAGTTCCGGTGTAGGAGCATTTACGTGGCGACGCCTCTCCGGCGATTTTCCCAGCGAGGCGGTGGCATTGCACGAAGAGGGCTCAAAAAGGCCCGGGGTCCGTCCGTTCGTGCCCAGTCTTTTAGTTCACCCAATGCAGTCAGGCGCGAAAGCAGAATGCCTGTAGAGAGCGATGGGGCCGTTTTCCGGTTGACGAGAGCTACAGAAGGGGGCGACAGCGATTATTTTTTTGTGCAACGCTGATTCGGCCCCTCCCCCACGTACGCAAAAAGGGAATTCTATCATTTTGCTTCATTAAGCTGGCAAAGCTGTATTCGTTTGTGAATCTGCTGATACCCGACCCAAAAGCGGAAACCTCAATCAAATCCGCCCACCCCACCCCTCCATGCGTCGCCATTTTTTGATGGGTCTTCTTGCTTCGGCTTTTTCCGTGTGCGCGGGCCTGGCAGCGCCGCCCAAAAAACCGGTACAGGCGAAGACCTCCGGGGCTTTCTCAGACATCTCCTTGAGCAGGGAGACTGGAGACGTCGGTGGCACGACGTTGTTTTTCTTCAACAATGGTGACGCCGACTATGTGATTATCATCAAGGCGGAGGGAGAGATGAAGTCGCCACAAATCTCGAGGACCCAGATTGACGGAAACAACGTGCAGTTCGTGACGCAGGGTCTGGATAAAAATCTCAATCCGGCCATGGTGCAGTTCAGAGGCACCTTCTCCTCCGGCAAGCTGTCCGGAAGATTCAGCAACGGTGCCTCTCTTGACCTGCCGAGGAAAAACCCGCCATTCATGGCGACGTATTCGGATATGGTGGAAGACCGAGCGCGCGGCAAGGTCGTGGGCATGGAAATAATCACATTTCTAGCGGACAAACCCTACGTCCTGGTGCTCCTCGGCCGCCGGAACATGGTTTTCGGCGAGGCACGGGAGCAGGGCGACTCGTTGCAGTTTGATCTCCGGAATCCCGACGGCACGCAGTTTTCCTTCAAGGGGAAAGCGACAAGAACGTCCCTGTCTGGCACTTTTATCCAGGACGGCTACGCGTCTCCGATAAAATTGCCCGCGAAGAAAAGCATCTGGCAGTGAGAGACGGCCCTTAAAAGACCCCGTGTAACCGGAAGCCTCTGGCACACGATTGAGGGTCGCGGTCAAGAGCCTTCCCCCTGCGCGGACGGTCCTAGATAAGCTCATCCGGCATCGACCCGGCCAGGCCCTCTCGCTTTTTCTCTAATGTCGATGCACTGAAACTCTGCTAGTCTCCGACGGTCACGCTCGCCTCATGTCAGACAACTCTTTTGTAAGTTCCCTCAAAAAACGGAACAGCAACCCCTTTCAGACAGCCGAGGAGACGGAGTCCGCCGTACGCGATCTGCATCTCTCCCAGCGGCAACTGCTCAAGATTGAACAGCAGAGGCTCGAAGCGGAGACTCTCCGACTCGAAGAGGAGAGGCGTTTCCGGCAGGAACTCAAACAAAGAGCCGAGCGCCACTGCGACATCCGCAGGCGATTGGCGTCGCTGGAACTCGAGGTCAAAACCTTTGCCGACGACCTGTCGCTGGCTCCGATGCTCGAAAAAAAGGTCGATAACATCCCTTTTGCTGCACTGCGCTTCGCCGTCATCCAAAACCGCTTCGCCTCCCTCACCCCCCTGAGGAGCGAACTGGACGACCTTGCGGACATCCGCTTCTTCGGGGAGGTCGAATACTCCATAGAGCGCCTCGCAGCCCTCCATCCCGACGCACTCTGCACGGCGGCGGTCCTCGCTGCGGAGGAACAACTCTCCAAGCTCGCCCAGTGGCCTTCCCAATCCGTGTTGGTGGACGGCGAAAAGCTCCGCCCCTTCATCCTCTACTCCGAAAGCAGGGCCTTCGTCGAAGAACGCGCACAGTCACTCACTGAAACGTTCAGGCAGATCACCTGCATCGATGCCCTGTTGGAGGCAAAGATGGCTGTTGCAGACCATCTGGCGCAGACGGAACTCGCCTCGCGCGCCTGCGAAAAACTGTGGCAGCGCATCGAACCGGTTCTGAGAGACCTCGCCGCCTCGCGCCTCGGCGAAGCCGAAATAGAATTCGTTTCAGGGCACGCCCCCCCCTCACTCCATTCCCAGCGGCAGTACCTCTCCGAACTGCTCACGTTGCTCAGAGGCCTGAGGACTTTGCTGGAACAGGCGGAGACCGCCTGGCACGAGGACAAGGCGCGCGTGCAGGAAGCCATGATCCTTCTGGATGCCGAACGCTTCGGAGAGGCTGAAAAAATAGTTGCGACAACCTCCAGTCGCTACTGGCAGGACATCCAACTCGAGCTCGCCACCACACGGCTGGAAAACGCGCTCGAAGGCGTCCTCAACAACGTTAGCTCCCTTTCCAAGGGCAGGCCCGAACGAGAGCTCCCGCTGCTAAACGACTGCATCGCAGAATTCTCCGATTCGGAGGCCATTTGTACAGGCTTGTCCCTCCGCAGGAACGCCCTTGAAAAGGAGATCAAGGCCCGCTCAAGGACACGCAGGAAACGCCTCCTCGTATTTCTCCTTCTCCTCACGGTGGGAGCCCTTGTCAAAGTGGTATCCATCTACGTCGACCATTTCGATGCGTTCTTCGTCCGGACTGAAGACGACACCTCCTACGTTCGCAGCAAGCAGGAAGCCGAGCGCATGGAATCCTCCACCTCCCCAGTGTCCTCCAAACCCGAGGAACCTGCAAACACCCAGACACCCCCGCCTGCCTCCACCGCTCCGGCATTTACCGAGACCGCTTCCAGCCAACCGGCAGCGTCCGCACACCTCCCGACGGCCGAGGAAGCACCTGAGGCAGCCACGGCACCACCACCCTCTCCCCAACCCACGCAGGCAGTCGCCACCAACGACGATCAACTGCAACCCATCCGCACCTCAGTCCCCGAACCAACTGGGCCTGAACAACAACTCGCCGACAAGGCCGCCTTCGATTCGGGCTTCAAACGCATCGCGGCAGGCGCCTTCCAAATGGGCGACGCCGCGGACCCGGCCGTCCCCACCCGCACGGTTACCCTGGGCGAATTCCACATCGCCACCACCGAGGTTTCTCTGGGAGAGTGGAAGGCGGTCAAGGCATGGGCGGAAGCGGCAGGGTATTCCTTTGAACATCACGGTTCTGCGAAGGGGAATAATCATCCGGTCACCGACGTCAGTTGGTTCGACGCCGTCAAATGGTGCAACGCCAGAAGCGAGCGCGCAGGACTCCAGCCCTGCTATTACACCAGCGCCTCACGCGATCCCTCCACAGTCTACCGAAAGGGCATCCTCCCGCGGCGGGACGAAATAATCGACCAGACCGCCGGCGGCTACCGCCTCCCCTCCGAAGCCGAGTGGGAGAAGGCGGCGCGCGGCGGCATACCCGGAAGGAAGTTCCCAAACGGACACGTCCTCAGCACAAGGGAGGCCAACTTCGCCAACACGGGTGGCAACACTATGCCATTAAAGTATTACATACCAAACCCTTATGGTCTGTTTGAAATGGCCGGAAACGTCTCGGAATGGTGCGAAGACACCTTCTCTGTCTCTCCCCAAACCGACGCACTTTCCACCCCGGATAAAATCGTCAGGGGCGGCGGCTGGACCGACCAGAAGCCCGACGCCTGCGGGGTTGCCTTCCGCACGGGGAGTCCCCCGGAATCCACCTCGAAAGCCAGAGGCTTCCGCCTCCTGCGAAGGATTCCCAAAAACTGATCACGGGGATCATTTCCCGACATCCCCGAGGTTCGCACTTGAAACGCAGGCATCCCCTGGCGCCTCGCGCAGGAGATCATCCCAGCGCCGAAACACAGCTGCAGGTGGCGCGTCCACCCTTCTGCAAAGGATCAAAGCCCGGAAGGGTGCCTGAGTACCGCACCCTCTGCGGGTCGGGTTCTAGTGCTCCACCGGGGCCCACTACCACCGTTGTGCCCATGCCACCCAGTATCAAAACGAAGGCCTGCAATTGATAAAAAAACGTGGCCTTTGATCGCGTAAACGGTGATCCACTGCCCTTTGCCCGAGCGGCCAAAATGTTGAAAATCGCGCGAAGTCTGGGCCGGGCCATTCAGGGCACCTGCGGCTTGGAGTACATGAGATGCGGCTCCTGAGCAGTCATATCCAGTGCTTCTTTTATGAGAGTGACCGCCGCCAAATTGGTAAGGCAAACCCACTAGGCTGTTGGCGGCAGCTATCGCGGCCTTGACTCTGGCGGGCGCGCGCGGTGGCGCAACTGCCCGCCCACCTCGTAGCTCAGCTGTTCTCCCAGGGACGTAGCAATACTCATAACGCGGAGACGAGCAACTCGCGAGAAACACAAATATGAGGAACGGAAGAACGCGGGTGAGAGCCATAAATCGTTGAGGAATGGAATGAAAGTGCATCTGCTTTTTGTGCGCCCAAGAGCGGAAAAACCGCCATCTGCAAGTCGCATGTGAATCCTTTAAAATTAGCGGTGGCAATCCAGACGAAGTTCGGAACTTTGGGGTTTTTTTCATGATTAGACGGTGTCAAACCCCGCATTAAACTAACTCGGTTGTTGGTACGAAACCATCGTTCACCACCGTTCACAGGGTTAAAGCGAACCGAGTCAAACAGTGCTCCCTAGAGACGGCGATATGACGCCAAATCTGGGGCCCGTGAAAGACAAGCGCGCCGGCCAGTCCTCCGCAGTTGCCCGGTTTCCTCCCGGAGGTTCACTGCGACTTTGACGCAACTCCCATCAACACGACTCCCGTCAACGCGCGCTGGTCTCCCCACACTCGCTTTAGCTCCTTGGTGCGGTCCGCCTGGGTGAGTTGCGTATCGTTTCGAATCCGGAGTTCTTCAATCTCCAATTCACGCATGGATTTAGGCCCCTTCGCGACCACAGGATTCGCCCAAACGCTGGCGGCGGTCTTAGGATTTGAACTCGAAATGGGCTGCTTCTTGGCTGTTGGAAGCGTTACTGAGGCACTCATTGTTTGAAGAGAGCTCTCTTGCACGGGATTGCGGATGGCGCGTGCCCAATGCGGACGGAACTCCTTGGAGTTGCCATAAATACTAACCGTGTTGCCGCAGGTGGTGATCTGGAAAAGTTTCCTCGCGAATGCATTGGGAACACGGATGCAACCGTGGGAGGCGGGAACGCCCGGGAGGTATCCGGAATGTATGGCAATCCCTTCCCAGTTGAGCCTCTGCATGTAGGGCATCGCGGCCCCCTTATAGAGGCTGGAATGATGCTCAACGCGTTTCTGAAGAATATTGAACGTTCCGTTCGGCGTGGACTGACTCCTTCCTGAACTGACACTGGATCGGGCTATCAAGACGCCTCCCCGCCAAACTTCTAGAATTTGCCTGGATAAATCCACGTTCATCGACACTTCGCCTTCAACGGAAAGTTCAGGTTGCCACTCAAATTGTCCCGGCTTCAGGAACTCGCTGTCCGTCACTGGACCGAATTCCGCGGTTCGGACCGATTGAGCCGAAGCATCAGCAGCGAACACACGCGTAAAGAGTGAAAGAAACAAAAAAACAAACCATTCGGAGGAGTGAATGAAATTTTTCTTCATTAGTCTCAAACGGCCGGTTGTTGAGGGATGAACAGTCGCGAGTGGTTAGGTGAAATCAGTCTGCTAAATGCGACAGATACATTTACTCGTTCAGGTATAAATTGGTAGCAAATTTCTCGGGGGAAATGGAGAGGATTTGCCTGTTTGAAGGCTCAAACGCCTGATTATTTCCAAGAAGGATGGCGTCTACGATCCGATGGGGGTGTTTGCCGATCGTCTGATGATGGCCCGGACGGTGATGCCGTTTGGGGACGGTGTACTCGCCTGTGTGCCTCCAAACCTCATTTACTCCCGGAACACAAACGGGAACGGCGTTCAAGACGGGCACACCATTATTGACGACAAACTGGGCCCGTGGCTTGCAGCGCGAGCCATGTCGGGTACCAGACGATTCGCATGGAGCCGGTCTTTATGGCGCTCGGCGAAGCCTGTGGGATCGCTGCGAAAACTGCGGTGGATACGAAGGCGGAAGTTCGCGCCGTGGATGTGCCTGCCGTGCAAAAAGAGATCCTGAAGCGGGGCGGCGTAATTCTGTACGTTGCGCACCCCGTGCGGCCGGAAGGGTTTTAAGACTTAACATTTCTACGCCCTCCACCGCCCTTTTTTGAAAAAATTTTGGCACTCGGAGTGGGTTTTGCGGGAATACTCGTGAACCTCGCTCATGAACTCTGAACCTCTCGAACGCACCGAACGGCTTGTCTTGCTGCTGACACAGCATCAGGAGCCTTTGTTTCGTTACATCTTCAGCCTTGTGGCGTGCGAGGCGGATGCGCGGGATATTCTGCAGGAGACGAGTCTCGCGCTGTATCGGAAGTTCGATGCGTACGATGCGTCGCTGCCTTTTCTGCCGTGGGCATACCGGTTTGCCTATTTGCAGGTGCAGAAGCACCGCGAAAAAGCTGCGCGCGCGCCGCTTCTGTTTTCTGAGGATGTGATCGATTTGTTGGCGCAAGATCGGGAGCGTATGGAGCCCGAACTCAATCAGCGGCTGCGGTTTTTGGATGGTTGTCTGGACACCCTGACGGCGCGGGACAAGGAACTCGTCACCAGTCGATACGCGATGCGCGAGGGGGTAGGGGAGATGATGCAGCGATTTGCTATGAGCCGTCGTACGCTGTTTCGCAATCTGGAACTGCTGCGCCAGCGGCTGCACGAGTGTGTCACACGCCAGCTTCAATCGGAGGGACTCTCATGAATCTTGAATCCCTGATTCATGCCACGCTCGACGGTGAAATCACGCCGGATCAGCATGCGCAACTCGAGACCCTTCTGCGCAATGACTGGCAGGCGCGACGCCTTTATTTGGAACTTGCCGATCAGCATGCACGCTTGCTCCAGCAACCGGCATTGAACACAGGCAGGATCATGCAGCCCTCGGTCGTCAGCCGGACGGTGCGGTGGCGGGCATCTGCGCTCATTGCCTCAGCGGCGGCGATTGTCCTGCTGGCGTTGGTGATCTGGCCTCGCAAAGCGGTGGAGAAAGAGGCGACTTCCAATGGGGTCGCGGTGTTGAGTCAGACTTTGGATGCTGAGTTTGCTGGCCCCTCCGTGCGCAGTGGGGATACCATCGCCCCGGGGAGGTTGACCCTGAACAAGGGTGTGGCGCAGATCGAGTTTTTCAGCGGTGCCACGGTTTTGGTCGAAGGTGCCACCGAAATTGAGATCCTCTCGGCATGGGAAGCGCGTTGTGTGGGAGGTCGCGTTCGCGTGCACGTGCCACCAGCCGCGAAGGGCTTTGTCATGCACGCGCCAGATGTGAAGCTCGAGGACCTCGGCACGGAGTTCGCGCTGAATGTAACAGGCCGGGACAGCGCCGTGCATGTCTTTGAGGGCGAAGTGATCGCTCATGCGAAGGAGAAGGCCCCCGCGAGCCTGAAAGCGGGCATGTCTTTGGCCTCCACTGCGGCGGAGGTGTCGCCGAAGGATTTTCTCCCCGTCAGTGAACTGCAGGGTCTCATCCGCCAGCGTGAGCAACGTCGTTTTCAGCAATGGCAGACTTGGTCGGAAGGGGTGAGCAAGGATCCTCGGCTGATCGCCTATTACACCTTCCGACACGCACCGGATGACCGGTGGGATAGGCTGGTCAGCAACTTCGCCGACCCGCAGC
>CAMCIN010000039.1 GCA_945874745.1 Akkermansia muciniphila
CGTCGTTGCCCAGGACGGCGATGCCCAAGGCGGAGTTGATGCTGGGGTCCTGGTAAAAAACGGTGGCCTTATCCGCCTCCCCGTCTCCGTTTGTGTCTTCAAGGGTCATGACACGGTCCCCCTCGGGCCGGATCGGGGGATTGGCGTGACGACGGTAGTTGGCCGCCTCGGTGAGCCAGATCCGCCCGCGGGAGTCGATGTCCATGGCGGTCGGGTTTTGCACCATGGGCTCGGCTGCAAACAAACCGACGGACAAGCCGTCGGCGACCTTCATCTTGCCAACAGACTCCCTAGCCTGGGCCAGGCCGTAGTTTTCGGGTTGCTTGGGTTTTTCCTGGGCCAGTGCGTGCGAGCAAAAAACGGCACAGGAAACGGCGAGAATAAAGGGAGGTGTCTTCATAGGTGGGGAACCGGAATGCTGATGGGTTGGAATTGGAAAGATAGCGAGACGCTGCTGGATTGGAATACCCCGTTGCCGGGGCAGCGGATGCCGCTGGCGCAGCTAGCCGACGAGGGCCCTGACCACGTCGGCCTTCTCCACGCCGGTGAGGCGGAAGTCCAGCCCCTGTGCGCGAAAGGTAAATCTCTCGTGGTCAATGCCCAGTAGATGCATGATCGTCGCGTGCAGGTCCCGCACATGCACGGGATCCTTCACTACGTTGTACGAGAAATCATCGGTCTCGCCGTAAATCGCCCCGCCCTTAGCCCCGCCCCCGGCCAGCCACATGGTAAAGCAGCGGGGATGGTGGTCGCGGCCGTAGTTGTCCTTGGAAAGGCCGCCCTGCGAATAAACCGTGCGGCCAAACTCGCCGCCCCAGATGATGAGGGTGTCCTCAAACATGCCGCGGTTTTTGAGATCCTGAATGAGGCCGGCCGTGGCCTGGTCAATGTCGGCGCACTGCGAGGGCATCCGCTTGCCGAGGTTGCCGTGGTGGTCCCAGTTGTTGAGATAGACCTGCACAAAACGGACCCCGCGCTCGGCCAAACGCCGTGCCATGAGCACCGTGTTGGCGTAGGTCCCCGGTTTGCGCGCCTCCTCGCCGTACAAGGCGAAGACGCTTTCGGGTTCGGCGTTGAAATCGGTCAACTCCGGCACGCTGCTCTGCATCCGGTAAGCCATTTCATACTGCTGGATGCGGGTACGGATCTCGGGATCCCCCAAATGTTCCGCGCTTAAGCCGTTGAGCGCGTTGATGCCGTCGATGCTGCGCCTGCGAACCTCCGGGGAAACGCCGGGCGGGTTGTTGATGAAGAGGATCGGATCCCCCTTGCTGCGGAACGATACGCCCGCGTGTTCGCCGGGCAGAAAACCGCTACTCCAAAGCTTTGCCGAGATGGCCTGCTCCTGCTCGCGGTTGGTCGGGTTGGCGACAAGCACGACAAAAGTGGGGAGGTTTTGGTTCATCGCCCCCAGCCCGTAGCTGACCCAAGAGCCCATGCAGGGCCTGCCCCCGATCTGGGAACCGGTCTGCAATTCGGTGATGGCAGGCTCGTGGTTGATTGCCTCGGTGTGCATCGACCGGATGAAGGCGATGTCGTCGACGCACTTGCCCACGTTCGGCAGCAGCTCGCTCAGCCACATGCCGCTCTGGCCGTGCTGGGCAAACTTGTACTTGGACGGCGCCACAGGAAAGCGGGCCTGCCCGGAGGTCATGCCGGTGAGACGCTGGCCGTTGCGGATGCTGTCCGGGAGGTCCTTGTCGTACATCTCGGCAAGCCCCGGCTTGTAGTCAAAAAGGTCCAGCTGCGAAGGGCCACCCACCATGTGCAGATAGATGACGCGCTTGGCCTTCGGCAGAAAGTGGGGCACGGCGGCCCCCTTTACCGAGGCCCCTGCCTGCTGAGGAAGACCGGCGCCCAGAAGCGTCCCCAAGGCGGCGGCGCCAAGAACACCGGCGCCCGAGCCGAGCAACTGGCGTCGGGTGAGTTCGAGTCTGGCCTCGGCGGACAGGTTGCGGAAGAGATGCGAATTGCAGTTCATATGACGTTGTTCCGGAATTACTTGTTTAATGCCTCGTCCAGGTTGAGCACCTCGTTGCAGACCATCGTCCACGCGGCAAGGGCGGACGGTGGCACCGTCCCGGTGGCCTTGCTTTCGCCCACGGCCAGAAGCGCGGCCGCCTCCTCGGGCTTCTGTTTGTAGTGGGCGAGAAACGCGTCGTTGCTGGCGAGCAGCAGCGCCCGCTCCTTATCCGTGACAGGGCGGGAAAGAACCGTTCGGATGATGAAATCCACCGCCTTGTTGCGGTCGTCGCCCGCCACTAAAACCGCGCTTTCAGCCAACCGACGGGCCGCCTCCACAAACTGGGGATCATTCATCGTGACCAGCGCCTGCAGGGGGGTGTTGGTGCGCTCCCGCCGCACGCAGCTCACTTCGCGGCTGGGTGCGTTGAAAAGGTCCATGCTCGGCGGCGGCGCCATACGCTTCACAAACGTGTAAAGCGCGCGCCGGTAAAGGGACTCGCCAGTGTCCTGAACGTACTTGCGGGTGTCTCCGTTGGGTAGACCCACGACGTCCCAGATGTTTTCAGGCTGATACGGCCGGGTGCTCGGTCCGTACATCTTGGCCGCCAGCAGGCCGCTGGTAGTGAGTGCGTAGTCGCGCACCATTTCGGCGTCCATGCGGAAGCGGGGCCCCCGGGAAAGCAGACTGTTGTCGCGGTCCTTCTCCAGCTTCTCGGGGGTCACGAGGGCGGACTGTCTGTACGCGGCCGAGGTGAAGAACAGCTTGAACAGGCGGCGTACGTCTCCGCCGGAGTCGCGGAAATCCGCGGCCAGCCAGTCAAGCAACTCCACGTTGGAGGGGGCGCTCCCCATGATCCCGAAGTCCTCGCTGGTCTGCACAATCCCCTGCCCGAAGACCTCCTGCCAGAAACGGTTCACCGTGACGCGAGGAGTCAGCGGATTGCGGGAGTCCACCAACCACTGGGCGAGGCCGAGCCTGTTTTTGGGCGCACCGTCCGGGAGCGGATGCAAGACGGCGGGCGGAACGGCTTCCACCTCCTCGCCAAGCTTGTTGTACTGCCCACGCATCAGGACGTTTGCCATCGGCATCTTGCCCTTGACCTCCTCCTGAATGTGGGTGATCGGACTGCGCGCCTTGATGGCGTCCCGCTCCCCCTCGAGGGCCGTGAGTTGTTTGTCGGCTTGTTGGTAAGGGGCGTCCAGCGCTGTGAGGTAGTGCTCCAAAAGAAGCGCCTTCTGGGGGGCGGACCGCTTCCCCTCGGCCACCAACAGGGCGTCCCGGAGCGACGCAAATCCGGCGAGCGACTTTACTTCCGCGGCAGCGAGCGCCCTGGAAAACACTCGGACATCCTGTACAGAACCGCCCTCAAACACCCCTCCGCCGGAGCGCTGTCCGACTAGAAACGGAACCTCGGAACGGATGTCGGAATCGGGCTTGAGCGTGTTGACGTCCACCTTGAGCTTCTCCTCCTTGCCATCGAGAAAGATCCTGACGCCGGCGGCCTTGCCGGAACCGTCGTAGGTAACCAACACATGCTGCCAGGTCCCCGGCTTGACGACCGGCCCGGTGGAAACCTTCAGCGCAAGGTCCGGATACTTGTCGACAATGTGCGCCACAAAGGTCTTTCCAGCCTGAAACAAATCATAGCCTCGGAACGCCTTCTTCGAATCCATCCGCGACAGAATACCGGCGGAAAGATCGGTATTGGGCGCCTTGACCCACGCCCCGTAGCTGAACGGCTGCTTGAGGGTAAAGTCACCTACATCCCCCAATGCAATAACGGCGCCCGCCTTGAGGACCGGCGCGGCTCCAATCTTGCCGCCCGGCGCCCACTGCAAAGCAGGGACCGCAGCAAACGTGGATTCGGCTCCCGTCACCAAACGGCCGGTGGAACCTGCTCCCTCATCGAGCGGCGCCCAAAGCACCCTGTCCTTGGCGGGCAAAGAATCGCCGAGGCTGGCGGGGGTGACGGCCGCCTGCCATTTGAGAAACCCGGGCTGCGCCTCCTTACGGCGGGCGTCGCGCTGCTCCCTAGAGGCGGTGATCATCCCTGGCAGGGCGCTCCAGCGGGGGCGGTCGGCCTCGGAGGGAAGCGGCAGAACGGCGGAGCGCCCGTCCTTGGAATTGCCGTCGGAACCGGTCTGGGTGGTGTTCCGGAAAAAGGCCGCCATCGAGTAATAGTCGCGGGCGGTGATGGGATCGAACTTGTGGTCGTGACACTGGCTGCAGTTCATCGTGAGCCCGAGGTACACCCAGCCCATGGTCTGCACACGGTCTGCTGCGTAGTTGGCGAGGTTCTCCTCGTTGATGGTCCCGCCCTCTGCGGTGGTGATGTTGCAGCGCTGGAAGCCGGTGGCGACCAGCTGGTCCTCGGTGGGCTGCGGCAGCAGGTCGCCGGCGAGCTGCTCGACGGTAAACTCCGAAAAGGGCTTGTTGGCGTTGAAGGCGCGGATCACCCAGTCGCGGTAGGGCCACATCTCGCGATAGTTGTCGATGTGGAGTCCGTGCGTGTCCCCGTAACGGGCCGCGTCGAGCCAGTAGCGCGCCCGGTGTTCGCCCCAGGCGGTGGAATGCATCAACCGGTCAATCCACTGGGAGAGGGCCGCTTCCTTCTGCGCCTGATAGTCGACCAAAAAGGCCTCCACATCCGCCGGCTTTGGCGGCAGGCCGGTGATGTCCAGGTGTAGCCGGCGGAAAAGCACGCGGGGCTCCGCCTCGGGAGCCGGCGTCAGGCCGCGGGACTCCAGCTTGGACAGGATCAGCCGGTCGAGGGGGTTCTTGGGCCAGCCCTCGTTTTTGACAGCCGGCAGCGGGGCCTTCTGCGGGGCGATGAATGACCAGTGCCCCTGCCAGGGGGCTCCCGCGTCGATCCAGCGCTTGAGCAGGGCCACCTCGGCGGGCTTGAGTTCCTTGTGGGACTCGGGAGGGGGCATGACTTCGTCTTTGTCCGTACTCAGAAGCCGCTTGTAGAGTTCGCTTTCGGCAGACTTGCCGCGCAGTACCGGGGCCGGGTCGTCCTTGCGCTTTTCAAACAGGCCAGCCTCAGTGTCGAGACGCAGCCCCGCTTTTCTTCCACTTGAATCCGGCCCATGACAGCTGAAGCAGTTTTCAGCGAGAATCGGCCGGATGTCCCGGTTGAAGCTGATTTCTGCCGTGCCAGCAGCAGCCAATGCACAAGGACCGAGGGCGGTCAGGGCGCTTGTTGCTGCAAAAAGACGGTGAAAAGGTGCGTGTTGCATAGGAGGATGAAAAATTGCCTGAAGTCTGCACAGAGACGCCGAAAAAAGCCACCACTCGCCATTCCCGACACCCGCCCGACTTCCCTCTGGGCTGCTACTCTGCTCCCACTTGATCCCGGACCAAGAAGCTCACCACGCAGAACCCCTCAACGGCGCTTTTCTTTGCTGCAACAAGCGACCCGCTACGGCGCAAGACGCTGCACCCCCCAGCCCTCTCCTCCCGAGCGGGTAAAGCGGAAGCGGTCGTGCAGTCGGCTCCGGCGGCCCTGCCAAAACTCAATGGTCTCCGGGTCCAAGCGGTACCCCCCCCAGTGGGCGGGACAGGGCACCTCGGCTCCGGCAAAGCGTTGCCTGCACTCCTCAAAAAGCCTCTCCAACTGTGCACGCCCCTCAATGGGCGTGCTTTGAGGAGACGCCCAGGCCCCCAACTGGCTCGCCAGAGGGCGCACCGCGAAGTAGGCCTCGCTTTCCTCCCGGGCCACCTTGGAAAGACGCCCGGTAACGTTGACCTGCCGCTCGAGCGCCCCCCACCAAAAGGTGAGCGCCGCACGGGAATCCGCAGCGATGTGGGCAGCCTTGGCGCCGTCATAGTTTGTGAAAAAAGAAAAACCCCTCGAATCGCAGGCCTTGAGCAACACCGTGCGCGTCCACGGCCCCCCCGAGGCGTCCACCGTGGCCAGCGTCATCGCGTTGGGCTCGATGAGCCCGGAATCGTGCGCCTCCTTGAGCCAGTGTTGAAACTGGTGGATCGGGTCGCTGTCCAGTTCGGGCAGGTCTAGCCCGCGCTGGGAGTAATCCTGACGGAGGGCGGCGAGATCTTGGGGTGGAAGTGCCATGCTCCATAGTTAACACAGCCGGCGCTTGGATTAAAATCAGGATAAGTTTTGTCCGCCCCGGGGGTGTACTGTTCCCATAACCGGACCTATGAAACCACACCTCTCTCTCCTTCTTGCCCTTACGTTCACCTCGCCTCTTCTGGCACAGGATGCAAAGCCGCTCGGCTACCAGGACACTCCACTCATTCCCGGCACCCAGTGGCACGTCCACGACGGCCTCCGCCCGCAGCCCAGGGTCATCACGCCCGGATTGAATCCCGGAGACGCCCCCAGCGATGCGATCGTCCTCTTCAACGGCAAAAACCTGGACCAGTTCAAGAAAAACGCTGATCCCAAGCCAAACTGGGCAGTGGAGGAGGGATGCGCCGTCTCCGTGAAGGGGGCCGGCTATCTGGAATCCGCGGGTGCCTTCGGCCCCGACATCCAGCTCCACATCGAGTGGGCCGCCCCCACCCCGGCCTCGGGCACGGGCCAGGGCCGCGGCAACAGTGGCGTCTTTTTCTTCGGCATCTACGAAATCCAGGTGCTGGACTGTTACGAAAACCAGACCTACCCGGACGGGCAGGCTGCCTCCCTCTACGGCCAGATGCCTCCCTTGGTGAACGCCTCCCGCAAGCCGGGCGAGTTCCAGACCTACGACATCATCTTCAGCGGCCCCCGCTTTGAAGGAGACGAGCTCAAGCAACCCGCCTACGCCACGGTGTTGCACAACGGCGTGGTCGTTCAAAACCACGTCCAACTCATCGGAGCGACCGGCCACAAGACCGTGGGCAAGTATAAGGCGCACCCGGAAAAGGGGCCGATCAAACTCCAGGACCACGGGAACCCCGTGCGCTTCAAGAACATCTGGCTCCGCGAACTGAAGCCAGTGGACTCGCAGTAGTCTCCCTCGCGTCTACTCCTCGACGCAACCCAGAGGCCGAAAACAGAAGAACGCCTCTCCTGCTACTGCAGGAGAGGCGTTCTCGATTTTGTCTGGGGAGACCGTATCTGGGGGGATACTGTTTTGGGGGTGAACTGTCCTTGGGGGGACTGCTCTAGGGGTGTTTGGAGATTGTTTGAATCCTTAGAAATTAGCAACCAGTTTTTGTGTTTTTTTTGAGTGGGCGGCCGTCCGTGCTCCTCCCTACCTTGGTAAGCGATGAAAGCCGCACGTCTCAACCGTCTCTTCAACGCCGCCTCCAACCGCTGTTTCGACGTCGCCGTCGACCACGGCTTTTTCAACGAGGCGGATTTTCTGCAAGGCATCGAGTCCATGCCGGCTGTGGTGCGCACGCTGGTGGAAGCCGGTCCGGATGCCATCCAGCTGACCGTGGGTCAGGCGCGCCATCTGCAGTCGATTCCCGGCAAACAGAAGCCGGCGCTGGTGCTGCGCACCGACACGGCCAACGTGTACGGGAAGGAACTGCCCGCCACCCGTTTCAGTACGACCATCGACGAGCCGATCCTCCAAGCCGTGCGGCTAGACGCAGCGTGTGTCTGCGTAAACCTCTTCCTGATCCCCGGGGCGCCCGACATGCACGCCCAGTGCATCGAAAACATCGTGCGGATGAAAACCGAGGCCGACCACTACGGGATGCCCATGATGGTCGAGCCACTTGTGTTCCAGCCCAACTCTGAAAAGGGCGGCTACATGGTGGACGGCGATCCGCGCAAAATCATTCCGCTGGTGCGCCAGGCGGTGGAACTGGGCGCCGACATTCTCAAGGCGGACCCCACCGACGACGTTTCGATCTACCACAAGGTGGTGGAAACCGCCGGCGGGGTGCCTGTGCTCGTCCGCGGTGGCGGCCGGGTTTCCGACGCCGAACTTCTGGCGCGCACCGCCGCCCTTCTGGCACAGGGTGTGAGCGGGATTGTCTACGGTCGGAACATCATCCAGCACCCACGCCCCGCGGCCATCACGCAGGCGCTCATGGCGATGGTCCATGAGGGAGTCAGCGCGGAACGCGCCCTCGAGTACCTCTCGGAACAGGGCTAGGGTGTATTCACTTCGCGCGGACTCCGCCGGGAACGGGTGGTGATCCGCAGATGGAGCAGATGAAGCAGATATTTCTTACGTTCTCTTCTGTTCTGAGAGCTCTGTGTAATCCGCGGATACACCTCTGAGAAAAAGGTTTACGAGCTTTTCTGGGAAGCCCTCGGCTGCTTTCAGCTCAGAAGCAGCAGACGCGGCGTGTCTCCCGGACGGGTTTCGGGGGCGCGGTGGATGCAGGGCGGGACCAGGCTTCCGGGATGTTGCACGGCAATACGCCAGAGGTTGCCCACACCGAAGGCGAACGGACGCGCCCCGGGACGGGGTGCATAGTGCAGGTCGAAACAGTTCTCGTTGAGGTACTCCTCAAACTCCGGGCCGTCCGCTCCTCCGAAAAGAAGAAGCAGTTGCGCCCGGGTTTCCGGGATGTCCACCCGGCGCAGTGCCTCTTCGTTGCGGAGCCCCTCGCTGGAGGGGCCATGGTAGGTGCAGAGAAAGGTGTCGGCCTCGACCGTGGCGCTGTCAGCATGGAAGGAGTAGACGTCCGTGACGACCGGCGCCCCGGTTTGGTCGCGCAGACAGCTCTCGATGCAGTCGAGGACCGGGTCGAGATCGCGTTCCCGCAAGAGCCTCTGATCCGCCAGAAGCACCTCGACCGCCAACCGACCGGCGGGACTCACGGCCAGTTCCAGCAACTGCTCGTCCTCCACGGTGGTGATCCCCTCGCCCGCCGCGAGTTTCTTGATCACCTCGCCGAAATCTCCCGCAAGCGTGCGCTCCCAACACAGCGCGTTGACACCGTTCTCAAAGGGGGTGTTGACGAGTTCCTCGAAACTGGCCACCCGCCTGATCCTTGGGTAGCCGACTGGCAGCTCGAACGGGTGCATTTCGGGAGGTCAGACCTCGGGGATTTCTTCCGGATTCTGCGCACACCACTCCCTCCAGGCCTGGCGCAAGGCGGCTTCGAAGGAGCGCATGTAGGCCTTCCCGTCGGTAAACTGGACGGCCATGCGCTCCCGCATGGAGGCACGGAGTTCGGCCAGGCGCGCAAAATCCGAAGCAATCTTGACCGCTTTCCCGACAAAATCCTCCGGGTTTTCAGCGATAAACTCGTCCAGTCCCAGCGAATGCTGCAGCGAGGCGCCGGCCCGGGCAGCCGAGGTTTTGCCAGCGATAGTGAGCGTCGGCACCCCCATCCAGGCCGCCATCGCAGATACCGTGAGTCCGGCAAAGGGAAACGTATCAAGAACAAAGTCAATCTGGTGGTGCAGTTCCAGGTAACCGACCATCTGAAGCCTGGGGGTAAACGTCACCCTGTCAGCCCCGACCCCCGCTTCCGCCAGGGCCGCCTCAAAACCTGTGCCGGCGGGAACCACGCAGATAAAACGACTGTTTGGAACGGCCTGTAAAACACGGATCCAGGCGCTGCGAACGCCGTCGTTGACCTTGGCAAAGTTGTTAAACGAACCGAATGTTACAAACCCGTTTTTGAACGCAGGTAAAGGCTCCACCGCGGGCGAGCAGTGGGGAGGATTAAAGACAAATGCTATTGGAAGCCGGAGCAGCTTTTCGGAATGAAACCGCTCGGTCGTTCCGGGGGGATCCATGACTGCGTCGGTGACCCGGTAGTCCACGGAGTCGAGGCCGGTGGTCTGCTGCATCCCGATCATGGTGATCTGCAGCGGGGCGGGCTTCCGCGCAAGCATCAGCACGCGGGAATGGTTGGAGTGGCAGATCAGATCGACCACGATGTCGATACCGGCTTCGCGCAGCGCCTCGGCGAGGGCCTCGTCCGACATGGTGCCGGCGTCGATCCACTGGTCGCAGTGGGAATGCAACCTGTCGGTAATACCATCTTTCCAAGTGTAAGACGGAACCCCAAACACCTCGAACTGTGAATGGTCGTGGTGCTGCAGCATGGGCTCCACAAAGTAGGTAACCGAATGGGACCGCAGATCAGGAGAAACGTAGGCAATGCGCAGCCTTCGCTCCGGATCTCTCGAGTTTCGGTGCGGCTTGGGCGGCAGCAGCGGTGCCTCGAACTTGCGTGCAAATTCGCGGTGCATTGCGAAGACGGTCGCCTGGTCGACGTCCGGGGAATAGGTGAGGGTATGCAGCAGGTTGCTGTAGAGGTGGGGGCTGTCCGGGTTAAGCGAAAGCCCCTTGTTGTAAGCCGCCAAGGTGGCGTCGAGCATCCCCAAAAAGAGGAAGCAGTTGCCGAGGTTTAGATAGGCTGCGGCGAAGTCGGGCGCATTCTCAATTGCCCTCTGAAGGTACTGAATCGCCTCGACGATTTCCCCGCACTTCTCATGGTAGGAGGCGACGTTTAACAGCAGCCTTGGGTCATCCGAGGAACGGACGACGGGACTGGCAACTCGCAATGCCTCGCGGAAGAGTCCCCTACGGTAAAGGCAATTGGCCAGTGTGGAATGAGCCTCCCAGGTGGAGGGACTGAGTCCAATGGCTCTTCGCAGGTGAGGCTCAGCTTCCTGCGCTTGGTTTAATGCCACAAGCAGGCACCCCAGCCCCAACAATGCCTGAGCGCCCACCCCCGGCTGTGCAGAGGCTTTTTTAAGAGCCACCAGCGCTTCTTGTGCCAGCCCAAGGCGAAGCAGCGCCTCTCCAATCCAAGTTAAGTCCGGCGCGGACACTGCTCCTTCCATCGCGAGTCGAAAGCACTGCGCCGCCGCTGTCTGGTCCTTAAAGAGGTGCCAAAGGGCCCCACAGACCGTAACCAGCCGCCAGCCCCCCCCGCCTTCAGCGAGCTTACTTTGAAGAACAGATAGTTTGAACTCCGCCTGCGGGACCGTCTTAAACTGCTCCCAAACCACCTCCAGTCCTCCCTCTAAGGAGCGGGCAAGAGCGAGCAGTCGGACTTCTTTTTCTAAATCAAACAAGGGGTTCTCAACCCTTTGCAAAGCGCAAAGTCCGTTCTCCGGGGTGGCGTCCCCCTCTTCACCAGTCAGGCGGCTACCCACGGCCTCCGTTCCCACTGACTCAGAGAATATTTCAATAGAGGGTTGAGTGTCGTCGACCGCAACAGGAGCGCAAACCGCTTCTCCGGTGACAGCGAGCCACATTTCACGGAAATGGGACTCCAACTCCCTAGTGTATGCAACGGAGTCCCCCCATATTTTCCGCATCTTTTCCCGCAAAGTTGCGCGTACTCCTGAAAGATCACTTGGGTTCAGCGCATAGTCGACGGCAACCCGCACGTATTCCTCCTTGCTGGAAGTGGCAAACCGCTCCAACCCGAGTCGTCCAAGCAAGGAAGTGCCAGCACGACTTGCAGAGGTATTTCCAGAAAGCGTTACGCAGGGCACACCCATCCACAGGGCGTTGGCAGTGATCGTCAACCCGTTGAACGGAAAAGTGTCAAGAAGGAGGTCGACGGCGGCATGCGCTTCCAAGTACTGCACCTCGGCCAGTCGACGCAAAATCATAAACCGCTCTCTGGCAATGTTCCTCACTTGCATTTCCCGGAGGAAAAACTCATCCGAGTCAGCCACCACCTGCATTCTGGTTTCGGGCGCCGCGGCCAAGACAGCCGCCCACAAGTCGAGCACCGGCGCTGTAATTTTTGCCAGATTATTGAAGGACCCAAAGGTGAAAGGTTTTCCAGACAGGCAGGGAAGAGGAGCCACTTCAGGAGCGGAGGGGTGAGGCCCGAAGCAGACCGAACCTGACTTCATCCGCACGAGACGTTCCGAGTGGAACGCCTCGGTCATGCCCTCCGGATCCAACCCAGCATCGGTGATACGGTAGTCCATGGCGCGCAGCCCGGTGGTTTGCATGCAGCCGACCATCGTCACCTGCACCGGAGCCGGCCTCCGTGCAAAAGCGGTGAGCCGGTTGCGCGTGGTGTGGCCGGACAGGTCCACCAGTACGTCGATCCTATCCCTGCCCACCAGCTCGCAAAAAGCCTCGTCGGAGAGGCCCTGCACCTGCCTCCAATGCAACGGAAGCGACTGAAGCCTCCTTGTGAAGGCGTCCACCCGAGTGTTGTTGTAGTAGCAAAACACGTCAAATTCGGCTCGCTCGTGCTTTTCAAGAACCGGCCCAATGAAGGTGGTTACCGGATGGTGACACAGATCTCCAGAGACGTACCCAATCCGCATTTTCCTGGGAAACGGCTCGGGCTTGGCAAGGGAAGCCGGTACAGCAAAACTTGGAGCCTCCACAAGCATGCTGTACATTTTGTAAAATGCGAAAAGCTCCTCCGGGCGCTCATAGGGGAGGTAGTTGGCAGCGTAGATCAAAGAATTGTAGCCCTCGATGTCGGTGGGATTCAGCTCAATAGCCCGCTGATACTCTCTAACAGCTTCTTCGGCTCGTCCGACCCTGACGAGACACGCCCCCTTAAGCATCCGATACTTCGACTCTTTCGGCGCACGAACCACAAGACTCTCCGCCAACTCCAGCGCCTCCGCGGGACGGTTTGCCTCGCGCAGGGTGAAGGCCAACCGGGCAAGATCAGCCTCGGAATCCTTGCGCAGCCGACAAAGGGCGATCAAGTAGGGCACCGCCTCCAAATGTCTGTCCAACCGGCTCAATGTGGCGCTCAGGTTATTGAGCAGATCCGGCCAGTCCGCACGCAGTCCTGCCGCCCTCTTGTAAGCGTCGACCGCCCCGCCCAACTCGCCTTTAGCCAACAGAGAATTCCCCAAGTTATACAGGGCAATACTTGAACTCGGAGCAATCCGCACAGCCGCGCCATGGAACTCGAGCGCCTCCTCCAATCTGCCCAACTCACGCAACACGGACCCAGCCATCGTGAGACTGGCGTCTGAGTACGGCTGAACCTCCACCGCACCCCGAAAAGCATCCAAGGCCTCGGGCAACCGCCCCAGACTCCGTAATGCTATCCCGAGATTGTGCCTAAGATGGTGAACATCAGGATGGAGAACCATCGCCCGTTGTGCAAAAATCACGGATTCCACCGCTAGCCCGGCGTGCATCAAAGCCTGCTGAATCAACGCGCAGTCTCTCTCCGCCTCGGGCACAACCTCGGACAAAGCCCTTGCCAGTTCCCCGATTTCCGGACCGGATCCGCCCGGATAGACTTCCCGCAACAACATCAATCGCACTTTACTCACCTCATGGAGCCTCCCGCAGGCGAGTCGGAGAATCTCTATCCGCTGCAGCTTGTATGCCTCTCCATCGCATTTACAAAACCCTTCCAAAATCTCCGACAACTGAGGCACCCCCTCTTCCTCACCCGACATACGGCTGTGAAGAGAGGTCAGGTTGAGGGGCGGGCTGAAAAGCGTGTTGGGTGATGTTTCAGACATTGAATTTAGTTCTGCTCGAAAACCGATAAGAGCACCCCGAAAGACTCCGCAAAAAACTGCCGAACGCCCACGGCCGAGCCAAAGCCACCCAAATCTAATTCTAGCCCTGACAGTCTCAAGTTTCTTGAGTAAAAATTCTGCCGGCCACGTGCCCCTCAGTCTAATGACTACATGGAGCACTGAGCTTGAGGCGTGCAGGAGTACAAATTGACGCTCAAACAAACTTTTTGAAAAAATCATTTAAGTCGCCGCTCTCACCAGCCTATAAACAAATTGGCATGAGGCCCTCCCCCCAAGAAAGGGGGGTGCAACCTAAAAAACAAAACAAGGAAGTTATATGGCAGTCGTAATCAACACCAACAGCTCGGCGTCCTTCGCCTCCCTCAACCTGACGAAGTCCAGCGATTTGCTCCAAAAGAGCCTCGCCCGTCTCTCCAGTGGTTCGAAGATCTCCACCCCTTCCGACGATGCAGGCGGTCTCGCCGTTAGCATGAAACTCCAGGCGGCAATCAAGCGCACAGACGCGACTGCAACCAACGTTGCAAACGCTCTCTCTTTCCTGCAGACACAGGCAGGCTCACTGAAGAGCATCGCGTCAGTGTTGGATCGGATGTCTGAGCTCGGCACGCTCGCAGGTGATGTCACGAAATCGACCGCTGACATCGCGAACTATAGCACTGAATACAGCAATCTTGTAACTGAACTCGGCAAGCTCAGCGCTGATCAGTTCAATGGCATTAGTTTGTTCAGCAACGCGTCATCTACCCAGCTTGAAGTTTTCATCTCTCAGGACGGGACCCAGACGATGAGCATCAGTCAGTCCGCTGTGACCTCTACAT
Organism: Akkermansia muciniphila; assembly: GCA_945874745.1. Lineage (GTDB taxonomy): Bacteria > Verrucomicrobiota > Verrucomicrobiia > Chthoniobacterales > Chthoniobacteraceae > Chth-196. Next base: position 14,147 of record CAMCIN010000039.1, read on the forward strand.
GGGAGCAGATCACTAGCTTGGGTGAGGCTACCGGTTCAAATATCGCCGCTGTTTCGACGGCAATTCAAGACGTCTCGACCCTGATGGCCGACAATGGTGCACAGGCCAGCCGTCTCCAGTTTGCTCTGGATTCGCTCAATGTGAACAAGGTCAACCTCGAAGCCGCTAACAGCCGCATCTACGACGTCGACGTCGCTGCTGAAACGACGAAGCTCGCCCGTGCGAACATCCTCGTTCAGTCCGGCGCAGCGATGCTCTCGCAGGCGAACGCTGCTTCCCAGATCGCCCTCAAGCTTCTCCAGTAAGCTTTGTTGGCATCTTAGTCTTCAAAGACTCCACCTCGAAAGGGGTGGAGTTTTTGCTTTTTAAGGATCCGCCTTTCCAAACTGCTCAGCCCTTCAGTCCGCTCCTCCATTTCACCCGTGCAGGGACTGGTGTAAGGTCTTCTTTTTTGCCTAAATCCTCGTTCAACCCCAGCTACACATTCTATGAGTCGAAAAATTCGTTACGGTATGGTCGGCGGCGGCCGCGGCGCCTTCATCGGCGGCGTCCACCGCATCGCAGCAAACATGGACGGCCAGATCGAACTGGTCGGCGGCGCCTTCTCCTCCGACCCGGAAAAATCAAGAGCCTCCGGGAGTGACCTCTTTCTGGACACCGCCCGCTGCTACGGCTCCTTCGAGGAGATGATTCTCGCAGAAAAGGCCCTCCCCGCCGACAAGCGGATGGACTTTATCTCCATCGTGACCCCAAACCACATGCACTTCGCCCCGGCGAAGCTCGCACTCGAGAACGGCTTTCACGTCCTTTCCGACAAGCCCGCGACGTTCAACCTCGCCGAGGCCAAAGCCCTTGCCTCGATCGTTGCCCAAACAGGCCTTCTCTACGGCCTCACTCACAACTACACGGGCTATCCGCTGGTCAAGCAGGCCCGCGAAATGGTCCTCTCCGGAGCGCTCGGCAAGATCCGGAAGGTGGTCGCCGAATACCCCCAGGGCTGGCTGGCGACGCGCCTTGAGGAAAGCGGACAGAAACAGGCCGCTTGGCGCACGGACCCCGCCCGTTCCGGAGCCGCCGGATGTGTCGGGGACATTGGTACGCACGCCGAAAACCTCGCCGAGTACATCACCGGCCTAAAGATCCGCGAACTGGCAGCAGACCTCACCAGCTTTGTTGAGGGCCGCCTTCTCGACGACGACGCCAATATCCTTCTCCGCTTTGAAGGGGGCGCCAAGGGGGTGCTCCACTGCTCCCAGATCAGCGTGGGCGAGGAAAACAACCTCAACATCCGGGTGTACGGCGAAAAGGGCGGACTGGAGTGGCATCAGAGAGAACCCAACACTCTCCTCGTGAAGTGGATAGACAAGCCAATGGAGGTCTACCGGACCGCCAACGGCTACCTGGGAGCGGCCGCGGCAGCCAACGCCAGGACGCCCGCAGCCCATCCGGAAGGCTATCTGGAGGCCTTCGCCAACATCTACCGTAACTTTGCCAACCACATCCGTGCCCGCCTTGAAGGCATTGAACCGTCGCCGCTCGTGCTGGACTATCCCAAGATTGAGGACGGCGTGCGCGGGATGGCGTTCATCGACGCTGTCGTTGGCTCCAGCAAGCACAACGCCGCCTGGACAAGAATAGAGGCCGGTTACTAGAGCCCGGTCCTTTCTTTCGGGGCGAAGGCAGTGATCCGCAGATGACACAGAACTTCACAGATGCTTCAGAGGGTTTACCGACTCTGTTGCATCTGTGAAAGCTGCGGATCCACCTCAGAAGAAACCCTTTTCAACCTACTCCATTCGGGGCGCTCTGATTTCCTGAGGGCTGCCGTAGGGCTCACCTTGCCCGACCTTAGGCGAAGAGCTTTGTCACGGGCTTTGCCTTAACCAACTCCCGCGGTTGGTTTAGGTGGTTGTGCACGATGGTTTCCGGGTCGATACCGCAGGCGTGGTACATCGTCGCCAGCAGTTCCATAGGGTGCACCGGATCCTCTGCGGGGCTGCTCCCCGTCTTGTCGCTCTGCCCGTGCACGTAACCACGCTTGATACCCGCGCCAGCGATCAGCGAGGAATAACAATAAGGCCAGTGGTCGCGACCGTCGGCGCTGTTTCCGTTGCCAGAGGTGCTGACGCCCTTGATGGGCGAACGGCCGAACTCGCCGACAGCCACCACAAGGGTTTCGTCCAGCAGACCGCGGGAATCCATGTCGGCGAAGAAAGCCGACAGCCCCTGATCCAGCATCGGGGCGGACTTGGTCTTCATCCGGTCGGTGAGGCCGGTGTGGTGGTCCCAAGAATGGTTGTCGGAGTTGGCCACCTTCGGCCAGATCACCTCGACCACACGGGTGCCAGCTTCCACCAGACGCCGGGCAAGCAGGCAACTCTGCCCGAAAGTGTTGCGACCGTAACGGTCCCGCATCTCGGAAGTTTCCTGAGAAAGATCGAAGGCCTTGCGGGCACGACCGGAGACGATGAGGTTCAGAGCCCTCTGGTAGTAGTCGTCCAGATTGTAGCGCTCCACGGCCTTCTCGACCTCTGGCATGGATGCCTCGATCACGGAGCGTAGTTCTGCGCGGCGCTGCAAACGGAGAGCGAACACCTCTGGTGGAAGTTTGAGGTCATCCACGGCGAGTCGCTCCATTTTGAGCATGTCCAGATCGTCCCCGGGAGGGTACAGCGTGTAGGGGTCGTATGCTTTCCCAAGGAAGCCGGCAGTCCCGCCCTTGCCCACCACGTTGCTTTCCTGCAAAGGCCTGGGCAGCATCACGAAGGGCAGCATCGGTTCGGCCGACGGCTTCAGGCGGACGATGTTCGAACCAAAGTTGGGGTAATCCTTGGCGTCTGGCGGTTCCAACTGGCCGGAGGGGCTCACCTTGTCGGTCGTGTAGCCCGTCATGATCTGGTAGATCGCGGCGGTGTGGTTGAAGAGGCCGTTGGGAGTGTAGGCCATCGAACGGATCTGCGTGAACTTGTCGTTCACCTTCGCCAACTGCGGCAGCATCTCCGTGTAACGCACCCCCGGAATCTGGGTCGAAATCGAGCCGAACGCCGAGCGGATGTTGTCCGGCACGTTTTCCTTGGGATCCCACAAGTCGATGTGGCTCGGGCCGCCCTGAAGGTAAATCATGACGACGCTCTTGGCCTTCCCCCACCCCGGGCCGCCCTTGCCCCCGGCCTCCGCCGCCTTCGCCTGAAGGTTGAGCATGGTGCCCAGCGACATCCCGAGGATCCCGCTGCCGCCGAGACGCAACAGGTCGCGCCGGGCCATTTTGAGTTCTGAATTACAAAGATCACTGCAATTGCCGCCGGGGAGATGAATCATAAGAGGGTTCGTGCTGGGGGTTCTTTTGGGGGGTGTTTAGAAAACGCAGGTTTAGTAATGCGATCGGTTGTGGAGGATGCAGCGGGTCATATCACTCAACCCTTGCACTATCTGTTGAACAGAAAAGCCGGATTGTTAATCAATGCCCAAGCCAAATCCTGAACGACGGTGAGCCGCTTGTCGGTGATCTGGCGTTTGCTGGCCTCCGCGTCGATCCGAAGTTGCACCAGAATGGGATCCAACCGGATCGGCGCGGAAACCTTCTCCAGCGCTGTCTTCATCTCGGTGTGCCTGGAGTCCGGAACCAGGGCCACTTTTGCGTCGGCCGACTCGCGGTGAAGCCTCCAGTACTCCTGCGTCAGAGAGCGGATGTAGTCCGCCAAGAGCGCAGTCTCGGCGGGCGCGCGCTCCGCCAGAGGTTTGGCAGCCGCCGCGGTGATCGCGGCGGGAACGCCCTCGTGCAACGGATCCGCCGCCGTGGTGAAGTACACGCGGAAGCGGCCGATGAGGAAACCGTCGGCGGACTTCTGCGCCAGCCGAAGCGTCACCTTCTGCGGCGACTCGGCATCGAGTGGCTCCTTGAACTGGAACGCCGCCACCTGCCGGCGCCCGGTTCCGCCGGCTACGGCCCACCCGTTCTGCGCGTCGTCTTCCTTGCCGTCGATGGCGGAGGCCACCGCAAACTTTGGCTGTTCATGCGATGCCCAGGCTTTTGCCAAGGCCACCGTCTTTTCTCCGGCGGGCTTGGCCGCGTCTGCGTATTTGAGGGCGATTTCACTTAGGATGAAGTTCCCGTCCTTTGCGCGGCCGGGGCCGTACATCGGCGAGGCGGGATCCGGCAGCACCTCCAGCAAAATACCGGTCACCCCCTTGAGCGGCGTGGTGAAGGTGAGCGTGTAGTCGCCCTTGGTTTGCGCACCGGAGGAAACAACCGTGCCGTCCTTCTGGACCTCCAGTTTGACCTGCCCTGCAGCAGTAGCGCTTTGGGCGGTTAGCAGCGCCCACTGGACTGGGTCGGACGAAGGCTGTTTGGCTGCGGCCCAGCCGGCAAGCCGTTCGGGAATCGCCGCATCCCAGCCCTTCAGGCCAAGAACCGCCCGTGCCTCACGCTCCTTGCGCACCGCCTCACGCTCCTCCCTGAAAAACTTGGTCTCCAGTTCGTAACGGTCCAACGCAGCTTTCGCTGCGGCGATTGCATCCAGGCGCTCCTTTTCCATCTTCGCGATCACGGGGGCCTGCTCCTTCTCCTTGGCTTCCCAGGTGGTGAGCACCGCCTTGTGATCTACGTCCACCTGGCCCATGACCTTTTGGGTAGCCTCCTGCTCCCTTGCGGTTGCTTCACGCGAGAGCACGCGCAGGAAGAGTTCGTTCACGAGTTTCGAGTCGTCCTTTTCCTTGAGCACGAGCTTGGCCAGTTCGTTCTTGGGATCCTGGATGGCACCGGAAACAGTGGCCCCGCTCAACAGCGCCATAACCGAACCCAGCCGCAAATCGCTGCTGCGTTCGCACTCGCAGGTGCTTTCCCGGGCGGGCTTGCCAAGGGTCGCGAGAAAGCCGCCGGCGCCCTCGCTGCTGGAATCGACCATCTGGGCCGCACGCTTGAGTCCCCCACCCCCCGGCAGAACCGGTTGCGATCCCGTCACAGCGAACACCGAATCAAAGAGGGTTTCCGCCGACAGCCTCCGGGCGACCGCATGGGAATAGTTCACGGTGTCGTCTGCGTTCCACTTGTTGGTGGCAACCGACAACTGGTAGGTCCGGGACTTGCAGATCGCCCGGAAAACCTCCCTGGTGTTAAAGCCCCCCTGCACGAAATCCTGGGTCAGCTTCTCGAGCAGTTCCGGATTCGACGGCGGGTTTCCTGCCCGAATGTCGTCCAAGGGCTCAATGATCCCCCGTCCCAGCAAATACCCCCAAATCCGGTTCACATAACTGGACGCAAAATACCGGTTGTCGGCCGCGGTCATCCACTGCGCCAGTTGCTCCCGCCGGGAGGTCTTTTCGGCGGCGACAAACTTGGCCGGATACGGAAACTCGGGCTCGGTCACCTTGGAGGTGCGGTCGTGCTTGATCTGGCCAGCCGGGTTTTCCTTCACGACTTCATAGAGCGGCTTGGCCCCCTCCACCGCCGTCCCGCCCAGTTTGCGGCCGTTGCTGGCGGGATCCTCCGCGAAACTCACCTGCGCAAAATAAGCCGCCGTCTGGTAGTACTGGTCCTGGGTCCAGCGTTCGAAGGGGTGGTCGTGGCACTTGTTGCAGTTGAAGCGGGTTGCGAGAAACAGGTGGGTGGTGTTCTCCATCGTTTCGGCCGGTTGCCGCAGGATTTTCCAGTAGCTGGCGGGAGGATTGTCCTTGTTGGAACCGCTCGCCGTGAGGATCTCACGGGCAAACTGGTCATAGGGCGTGTTCTTTTCGATGTTCGAACGGATCCACGCGCGGAACCCTTCCGCACCCTCTTTGCCGAGAAACTTGGAGTTCACCTGAAGCAGATCGCTCCACTTGTTGGTCCAGTGTTCGATAAAATCCACGCTGCCCACGAGAGAGTCAATCACCTCATCCCGCTTGAGATGGGTTTCGCGGGGATCTGCCAGGAAGGCGCGGAGTTTTTCAGCCGATGGGGGAAGGCCGGTCAGATCCAACGAAACGCGCCTTAGAAACTCACCATCGGTGGAGAGGCCGGAAGGCTCGATCTGCATCCGCTTCCATTTTGCTGCGACCAGTTCGTCGATGCGGCCCCGGGTGACGGGCTCCTTCCACTGGAAACCCGAACGGTCCCCCATCACGGTGACCGTGGTGGCTGCGTAGTTGCCCTCGTACCTTGCCAACATCGGCGACTCGCCGCGGCGGAGCGTGGTGATCAGGCCAGAGCCGTCCACCGTCGAAACGTCGGTGTTCCCGCTTTCCACAAAGGCCTCGTTGGACACGTCCCGGCTGCCGCCGTCTGCGTAAAAAGCGACCACCCGCAGCTGCTGGCGGCTCCCAATTTGCTGAACGACCGGGTTTTTAGGAAACAACTCGATCCGCACCACACGCGAGGCATCCATCTTCAGCTTGGAGCCGCCGGCGATCCATTCCCGCAGGATGTGGTAGTATTTTTCGTCGGCGAACATCCGGCGCCCGCCCTCATGAGGGACCTCTGCAAGGGCCTTGAGCAGCATCAGGCTGTCGTCGGGCGAGGCCACCGTCACGCGTCGGCTGGCCATGTCGTCAGTGAGGGAACGCAGGTCGTACTCGGGATCATAGCCCCGAAGGGAAAGTTTGAACCCGGCCTTACCGTCCTTCGCCCCGTGGCAGGTGCCCTGGTTGCAACCGAGCTTGGTCATCACCGGGTTCACGTCCCGCACAAAATCCGACTCAAAAGCGCCCTTTGCCCCCGAAACAACCACGGGGACCGACTGGGTCAGACCGCCAAAGGAGACCCTGAGCTCTGCGGATCCATCGACTTTGGGATGGAGTTGGCCGGCAGCCGTGAGCTCGCCTACGGGGGCGGACAAGTCGATTTTAACAGAACGCGTGATGTCCGCCGTCTCACCCCCCTCGTACTTGGCGGAGACCAAAAGCTGAACGTAGTCGTTCCGGCGGCGGATTTCGATCTTCGAGGGCAGCACTTCAATGGAGAGGAGCTTGCGCCCTTGGGGCAGAACCTCCGCCCCTTCGACGGGCTTCTGCTGCAGGCGGATTCCACCCTTGGCCACCTTTGTGGCACCCGAGGCGGAGGTTCCACTCAGCGGAACCGAGTCAAACTCCACGCGCACCGCACCGCTGCGCGCGTCGAGCACCCGGATCTTACCGTCCCCGCCGGCGACGGCCACGGAGGCTCCATCGGGCTGGAATGCGACCGCATAAACGGGGGTCTTGTCGAACTTCACGGAAAAGATCTGCTTCCCCCCTGTGGCTTCGAAGGCCTTCAGCTTTTCCTTCTCCGCCGGGGTGTGATCACGCACCGCCTTTGCATTGATCGCCGCGATATCGGGGGGCAACGAAAGGCTCCCCTCCGTTGAAAACACCGCCACCTCACCGGTGCCGTCCAAAGCGCTCCCCGCCACAAACAGGTCCCCCTTGCTCGAAAACCGCGTGGAAAAGATCCGCCCGTGCAGTTCTGGATACTTTTTGAGCAAATTCGCGTTGTCGCCGATCTTGCGAGCGGTGGTGCGGAAGATACGGAAAAGCTGGGGGGCGCCGTCCGCCCCTCCCACCAGAATGGAGTCGCTGGAGGGGTGCCTTTCGACCGCGTTCATCCCGCCCCGCAGTGCGCCGGGCGTGATGGAGGTGATGTTGTCGACAAAGCGTTCGCCGGCCAGTTCGCTAAGCTTGGCGGTCATGTCCCGCCCCACGGAAACCACATGGTCGCCCTTTTCCGAAAAGGCGGTGTCGAGCACCCAGTCGTTGTGGGAACCCATCTGAAAGACCTGTTTACCCGTCTGGGCCTCGATGGCGCGGAC
>CAMCIN010000040.1 GCA_945874745.1 Akkermansia muciniphila
CATGCTGCGGCTGGGCGGCTCAATCGAGCTTGGCTTGGGCGACCGCCGGACGTTGCGGCTCTACGGGGAGCAGGAGTTTCTGCAGGGCAAAAACGTGTTCCGCGGCGGGATCAACTTCACCATTGGTTTCTGAGGAGAGTGATCCGCAGATGGCGCAGATGCCTCAGATATTTTCAGACGCCCCCAAGGGCAGCCTCCTCATCCCTTAAATCTGCGAAATCTGCGGATAGACCTCCGCCGCGCCCGCCCCTGGCTGGTCGGTTGCGTTGAGGGGAGGGCAGTTGTGGGCGCGCCAGCGTGACATGGGGCGGGTTCTTGCTTTAGGAATAGCCGCTTATGGCCCTTACGATTTGGACGAACGGTAAATTTAGCGAGGAAGCGACCCGCCTGCTGGAGCAGGGAACCCGGAAGCACCGGCTAGTGACGTCGGAGGTGGCAACCGCGTCGGTGCTGGTGGCAGGGGCGTCGGATCCTACTCTTTTGGAGGCGGACATCGCCTTTGGGCAGCCGGCGCCAGAGGACTGTTTGCAGAATAGCCGCCTGAAGTGGGTGGAGGTTACCAGCGCTGGGTACACACGCTACGACACCGACGTGTTTTTGGGAGGGTTTCGCGCAAGGGGGGCGGCCTTTACCAACGCGTGCAGCGTGTTTGCGGATCCTTGCGCGCAGCATTTGTTGGCGATGCTTTTGGCGTTTGGACGGCAGTTGCTCCCCTCCTACCGGGATCAGCTCACGGACCAGTCCTGGCACTACACGGAGCGGCGGTATGATTCCCGGTTGCTGACGGGGCAGACGGTGGTGCTGCTTGGCTATGGTGCGATTGGGCGCCGTTTTGCGGAGCTGCTGGCTCCCTTTCGGATGAAGGTGTACGCGTTGCGGCGCACGGGACGCCCTGAAACAGCGGTGGAAGTCATCGGCGAGTCCGATCTGCCGCGGGTTTTGGCCGAGGCCGACCACGTTGTGAACATTCTGCCGGCGCACGCCTCGACTGACTGCTATGTGGATGCGCGCCGGCTGGCACTGTGCCGGCCTAGTGCCCGGTTTTACAATGTGGGACGGGGCAGCACGGTGGATCAGGTTGCGTTGGAGGAGGCTCTGCGCGCGGGCCGTCTGGCCTCGGCCTATTTGGATGTGATGGAGCCCGAGCCGCTGCCGCCCGGGCACTCGCTTTGGACCGCACCGAATTGCTACATCACCCCGCACACGGCGGGGGGCCGGCACGACCAGGACGAGGCATTGGTCGGGCACTTTCTGGAGAACCTAGCCGCGTTTGAGGGCGGCGGGGCTTTCAGGGACCGGGTGGTTTGAGCCAAGCTTGGCTTGGCGCCGGGACGCTTTGTCCTAGGGTGCGGGAGTGAGCGCATCCTCATTGTGGGATGGGCAGTGCCGGAGGGGCCGGCCCAGGGGGCTTTAGAACTTTCATGATTCCAGACAAACAGGCGCTGCTCCGGCAGCTTATCGAGCAGTTGGCGGAGCGGCTTTCCGGATTCGACAAGTCGGCGCGGGAGGCCCATGCCGAGGCGACCCACGAACAAAACAAGGCGGAAAACAAATACGACACCCGTGCGATCGAGGCGTCCTATTTGGCGGAGGGGCAGGCGCGTCAGGCGGCCGAGGTGGCCAGCGCGATCCAGGCACTGGAGGGTGTGACCCTCCGCGATTTCGGTCCGGCAACTCCCATTGCACCCGGGGCGCTCGTGCAACTGGAGGGCAACGGCGAGGTGGCTTGGTATTTCATGGCTTCCTGCGCGGGCGGTGCGGAGTTGGTTTCCGAGGGAGTCTCTGTCTTGGTTCTCACACCGCAGTCTCCCTTGGGTGGGGCGTTGTCGGGGCTGAAGACCGGCGGCAAGTGCAGGCTGCAGTTGGGACGGGAGCGGGTGGCGTACACGGTGAAGTCGGTGCACTGAGGTTTGGCGGAGGGCGTTCGTCCACGGGGCGGAGGGGGCGCCCGGGTCCGATTGGGCTTTGCGTGGCGGGAGGCATCGCCTTGTGTAGGGGGATGAGCGCAGACTTTGCTGAGTTGGATTACCGTCAGACCCCGCTTGGGGAGTTGGTTTTGCGGCGCCGCAGGGTACTGGAACTGGATGGGCTCGAGGTTTTTGAGGTGAAACTCGGTGAGGACTTTCTCATGTCGAGTCTCTTCCACGAGGTGGAGGTGGCCCTTGCAGACTTGGGGCTCGCCGGGCTCGAGGGCGGGGATTTTGAGGTTGTGGTCGGGGGGCTTGGTCTTGGGTACACCGCTCGTGCCGCGTTACAGCATGCAAGCGTGCGCTCGCTGGTGGTGGTGGATTTTCTGCAACCGGTCATTGAATGGCACCAGCAGGGGCTGGTCCCGCTTGGAAAGGAGATCACTTCCGATGCCCGTTGCCGACTGGTGCACGGGGACTTCTTTGCGCTGGCTGCCCAGCCCGAGCGCGGGTTTGATCCGCTCAGTCCGGGTCGCCTTTTTCACGCGGTGTTGCTGGACATCGACCATTCCCCCAAGAACCTCCTGCACGAGCGGCATGCGGCCTTTTATGCGGAGGAGGGACTGCGCCGGTTGGCTGCCCAGATTCATCCGGGCGGAGTGTTTGCGCTTTGGTCTGACGATGCGCCCGACCCGGAATTCCTCGCCGTGTTGGAAAAGGTGTTCGGAGGGTGCGAGGCGCAGGTGGTGCGTTTCCACAACCCCCTGTTGGAACGGGATTCGGCAAGCACGGTTTATCTGGCGCGCAAGCAGTAGGGGCTGCCGGGCCGCGGCGCCGAGGGGCACCCTGGGCTTGTACGAGGTGAACGAATGCGCGTGAATGGGTGGATGCAGCCCCTTTTTGATGCCCTCCATTCCGACGCCGAGCTTTCCCCAGCCGCCTGCGCCGCGGCGGTGGCCTGGCTTGCAGATCCGGCGGCTGACGCTGCGAAGAAGGGGCGTTTTTTGGAGGCGTTCAAGCGCCGTGGTGAAACGGCCGGAGAGCTCGCGGCGTTTGCGCAGGCGCTGATCGGGCTGGCGGTCGACCCGGAAATTTTACCCGCGAATGTCGGCGGTCCGATGCTGGACGTGTGCGGCACCGGGGGCGACAAGCTGGAGCTGTTTAACATTTCCACGGCTTCGATGTTTGTGTTGGCCGGGGGAGGTGCAGCCGTGGTGAAACACGGTAACCGCGCGATCACTTCGCAGTGTGGGGGCGCGGATGTGCTGGAGGAGCTGGGGGTACAGATTGATTTGCCACCTGCTCATTTGCGCGAGTGCGTGTACCGGCACGGGCTGGGGTTTGTGTTTGCGCCGGCCTACCATCCGGCGTTTGCCGTGCTGGGGCCGGTGCGTCGGGCTTTGGCGCAGCGCGGGATCCCGACGATTTTCAATCTGCTGGGGCCGCTGTTGAATCCGGCGCGTCCGGCCCACCAGCTTGTGGGTGTGTATGCGGACGCACTGCTGCCCATCTACGCGGAGGCGTTGCGCCTGCTGGGGCGCACGCGTGCTTGGGCCGTGCACGGGTGTGGCGCGGATGAATTGACGCTGGCCGGGGTTGCCCGGGTGCTGGAGGTGAGTTCCAGCGGCGTGCAGGTGTTGAGTGTGGACCCGGCGCAACTCGGTTTTGCGGGCGCTCCGGTGGAGGCACTCCGGGGCGGTGACCGGGTGTTGAACGCCCATCTTTTGGAGGGGATCCTTGCTGGCGCAGTCGTTGGCGCGCCGCTGGATGCGGTGTTGCTCAACAGCGCGGCGGGCTTTGTGGTGGCCGGTCTGGCTGGCGACCTGGCGGAAGGAGTGCTTCGGGCGCGTGCATCCGTGTCCAGTGGGGCGGCACACTCCAAACTAAACGCGCTGCGTGCTTTCGCCGCAGCCTAGACGCCTGTCAGTCTTTGACCATGCACACGCCCACCGCCCAAGAACCTGAGCTTTGCCGCTCCTGCTGGCTGCGGATCACTCAGGGGGAGGTGGAGCTCAACCAGTCGGGCGCCCACGAGGGGGAATGGCGCTGGCAACTGGGGGCGGCCGGGGCCTGTGGGGTGCTCGGGTTGGCCGGGTGGCTGTTGCCCCAGCCGGGCCTGGCGATGGGGTGCAACCTGGCCGCCTATCTGGCCGGAGCCTGGTTTGCCGCGGGGGAGACTTGGGAGAAGCTCCGGGAAAAGCAGCTCGACGTCCACTTCTTGATGCTGGCGGTTGCTTCCGGTGCGGCTGCCATTGGGGAGTGGAGTGAGGGGGTGGTGCTCTTGTTTTTGTTCTCGTTTGCCGGCGCCCTGGAGCACTACGCCATGGAGCGGACCCAGCGCGAAATCCGCTCCCTCATTGATACCGCCCCCAAAACCGCCTCCTTGGTTTTGTCCGACGGCACCCAGGTGGAGGTGCCAGTGGGGCAGTTGCGCCCCGGACACCTGCTCCGGCTCTTGCCGGGAGCCCTTTTTCCCGTGGATGCTGAACTGGAGTCAGGGGAGACGGCCGTCGACGAGTCCACCCTGACGGGAGAGGCCACCCCGGTCGAAAAGCGCAAGGGGGACGCAGTGCTTGCAGGGACCGTCAACGGTTGGGGGATGGTGGAGGTCCGGGTGACCCGGCTGGCGGAGGAGAGTGCGTTGCAGCGGATCATCCGGTTGATCCGGGATGCGCAGCGTCAGAAGGCTCCGTCCCAGAGGTTTACCGACCGCTTTGGCAGCGGGTACACGCTTGGGGTTTTGGCGCTGACAGCGGCCATGTTTTTGGTCTGGTGGTTGGTGGCGGGGCGGGAGCCCTTTGCCGCGGGTGGGCCCCTGCCCAGTGCGTTTTACCAGGCGATGACTCTGCTGGTGGTGGCGTCTCCGTGCGCGTTGGTCTTGTCGGTTCCTTCGGCGATTCTCGCGGCGATTGCGGCTGGGGCGCGCCGTGGGATTTTGTTTCGCGGTGGAGTCGCGGTGGAGCAACTGGCCGAGATCGAGCTGGTGGCCATGGACAAGACCGGGACGCTCACCACGGGCGAGTTGCGGGTGGAATCGGTGGAGAGTTTCCCCCCCGGAAGGGAGCGGGAGGTGGCAGAGCTGGCGTATGCGCTGGAGCGGCTTTCGACCCACCCGCTGGCGCGGGCGGTTACCCATTATGGCACGCAGAACCGGCTGGCAGAAAGGGAGCTTGCTGCGTTTGTGTCGGTGACTGGCTGCGGTTTGCAGGCGGAGACCGGCGGCGCGCCTGTGCGTCTGGGCAAGCGTGCCTGGGTGCTTGAGGTGGCAGGGGGCGGCGCGGTGCCGGGCGTGGTGGAGGCGCCCGCCCAGGCGGAGGCGGCATTGTTTTCGGAGGTGTGGGTGGCCTCGGCCGGGCTGTTGGGGCGGCTGCGGTTGCGCGACGAGGTGCGCGCTGAAGCGCGGGCGGTGGTCGAGGCGTTGCATGCGCGCGGCTTGCGCACAATCGTTTTGACGGGGGACAGGGCAGAGGCTGCCGCGTTTTTACAGCAGACGCTCGCGGTGCAGGAGGTGCGCGCCGAGCTCAAGCCCGAGGAAAAGCTCCGTTACATTGTGGAGTTGAGCCGGGCGGGGAAGCACGCCGCGATGATTGGAGACGGGATCAACGACGCGCCCAGCCTGGCGGCGGCGCATGTGGGCGTGGCCATGGGGGCGCGCGGCGCCGATGCGGCGCTGGAGCAGGCGGACTTGGTGCTCATGCACGACCGGCTGGAGAATTTTCTGCGGGCATACGATCTAAGCGTTGCCGCGCGGCGCATCATTCGCCAGAACGTCGCCATTTCTCTTGGGGTGATCACGCTGCTTGTCGGTTTTGCGCTGGCAGGTCGGATTCCGCTGACGCTTGGGGTGCTCGGCCATGAGGGAAGCACCTTGGTGGTGGTGCTCAACAGCCTGCGTCTTTTGGCGGGAGGCGCGTCTCCGGTGGCCGCGGCGAAAACAAAACGCGGTTGACCAATCCAGCTCTGGGGTTATTCTTCCCCATTCGTCTCCCCTCAGGCGCGGAGCCTGTTCAGACATGCGTTTTATACTGAAAGTTTTGGTCCTCATCCTGGCTTCCACTGCCCCTTCGGCGCTGGCGAGCTATTCCTTGTTCAATCCAGAGCAGGCGGAGGCGCTTAAGCCGGAGCTGCGCAAGCTCTTTGGTCCGCAGTCAGGCAGTTTTCGGTATGACAAGCGGATGATGGAGGCGGCTGAAATCGCTGCAAACCGGGCGGGGGCCTCTTCCAGTCAGAGCTGCTGGCGGTACGTGAAGACGGCTCTGTTGCGCGCCCAGATCATTGATAGCTACCCGAAAACGCGTTTCGCCAAGGAAGCGGGCGTCGAGCTGCAGAGCCAGTTTGGCTTCAGAAAGCTGAATGTATCCGATCCCTACAAGGCACCTCCCGGCTCGGTTCTGGTGTACGGAGGGGCAGGGGCCGGGCACGTGGAATTGCGTTCGAAAGAGGGATTTGTGAGTGATTTTGTTTCCGCCAAGCCTTCGCCCCGTCCGCTGATCGGGGTGTACGTGAAGCCCCGCTCCTAGCGGATTTCGCTGCTGGAAGGAGGCGCATCCTCCGACACTTCCGCGGGTTTTTTTATCCGCAGATGACGCAGATTTAACGGATTTTAGGAAGGGGAGGAAACACTGAGGAGTCTCTCTTTATCTGGGAAGCTCTGTTTCATCTGCGGCTCCCTCCCTGTTCCAAGATGAGTTCGGCTTGGAGTTTCCGAGCGGCTTCGTCGGCGCGCTCGCTCTTGGGATACAGTTTGAGCGCTTTGAGATACCACGCGAGGGAGGTGGCCGTTTGAGCCCGCTTTTCGTGCTCTTGCGCATTGCGGATGGTCCGCACAAATTCCGCCGCCTTGGTCGTGTAGAGGGCTCTGGCCTGCTGTGCGGGCAGGTCGTCGGGAAAGCGCTCAGCCACCTGCTCCACGGTCTCCCAAGCGCCGGCGGGGTTGCCTTGGCGGTCCATTTCGCGCGCTCCCATCAGGGTGCCTTCCAGCACCTTCACCTCGTTGAGGATGCCTTTGAGTTGGGCCTGCTTTTCGGCGTCCGCGTTTTGTGTGGCGGCGAGAAAGCGGCCGGCGTCTTCGGCTATCCGGCGGAAGTTTTTCTGCGCAATCAACTGCTCCATCTCAAGCAGCGCCTGGGCCTGTGCATCCCCGAGTTGGAACGATTTGCCCGCGACTTCCTGCAATTCGGGGTTGTTTGGCCAGATGGCTGCGGCTGCCTTGAGAGACTCTTCAAAGGCGGCCTTGTTTCCCGAAATCGCGGCGTTGCGCGCCCGCGAAAGATGGAGCTTTGCGGAGTTACGCGCGGTCTCGATAAGGGCCCTCGCCTTGGTGGCGTCGAAATCAGAGGCCGTTTGTTGGAGGCCGCTGAGCAACTCCAAGGCGGTGGAATAGTCACGCGCCTCCAGAGCCGACTGGAATTGCGCCGCGGTTTGGTAAAAACGCAGGACCTTGCGTTTCCTTTCAAAGGGCAGCGTGCGCAGTTCCGGCATGAATTCGCCCACGAGAAGGGCGTCCCGCAGGCGCTCGCTGGCGGAACGGAGTTCGCCCAGATCGTAGAGTTTGTGGAAGGCCTGCACGTTGGTCTGCACATCCCGCATGGCCTCGTTGGCGAGCGATTCGAGGGTCGTGACAGTCGGCGGGATCCCCGTGCCGCGTGCAAAGGGCGTTTGCGTCGTCTCGGGAAGGTTCAGCTTGGCGTCGCCGTCGCTAAAGAGCGCCCGATAGAAGCGGGTGCCAATGATGACGTGATGAAAGCGGCGCTGGAGGAAGAACTGCACCAGCAGGCCCTGATACTGGACCTTGCTTTGGAGTTCGGAGAGGGCGCTTTTGGCGTCGTTGGCTTTGACGCGGGCGGCGTTTGTCACAATGGTCTGGGCGCGCCCTGCCTGAACAATCGCATCAGCGGCTTTCGCGCCGAGGGCGTCCGCACCCGCGTAGGCTCGGCCGGCCATGTTGCGGCGGTTGCGCGCCGATTCTTCCTCGAGAATCACGCTGGCTTGGGCAAGCTGGCCCTGGTTTCGGCGGGCCTGCCAGACTCCGTAGATTGCGTTGGCAAGCGTGTCGCAAAGGCGGGTGTCCCCCGGGTAGCCGGCGGCCCTGGCCAACAAACGGTAGGCGTCGGTGAGGGTCTGCGCCTTGAGGTTGTTCGGATCCAGCAGCAGGATGATTTCGTTGAGGAGGGTGCGGTGGGCCGCCTCTAACTCGCCGGTCTCCTCAGGGACGCTGAGGAACTTCTCAAACCGGGCTTTGAAAATGGCGTTGTTGTTGATGTCCCAGGATTGGCCGTTGAAGCGGAGCAGTCCGTTGGTTGGGTCGAGCGCTGGGAGCTTGGTGTCGAAGAGCGAACCGGCGGTGTTGTTGCTCGGGTCGCTGTTGGCCGGTGCGGGTTGGGCCGGTGCGGGTTGGGCCGGTGCGGGTTGGGCCGGTGCGGGTTGGGGGACTCCCTGTGGAGGCTCACCGGCAGGGGAGGCGGGTGGGGTGGCCGGAGGAGGGGCTGGTGTGGCGGCAGGGGCCGGGGGCGTCTGCGCCTGTAGGTGAAACGGAGCGACGCTCGCTAAAATTCCGCACAGTCCTCCGAAAAGGCGGCTGGTTACGTTCGGATGCATCCGGAGAAGTGGGGGCTGGGCGTGAGCGGGCGTAGGAATCAGGGGGAACTTGGCAGCAGCAAGGCTTTGAGGCGGAGGATGGCTTCCTCGGCGGTATCGCTCTTTGGGTAAAGCCGTTGTGCCTTGAGGAACCAGGCCAGACTGGTTGCCAGTTCCGCACGTTTCTCGTGTTCCTGTGCGCTCTGGATGGTGCGGACAAAGTCGGCAGCTTTCGTGGTGTACAGGGCGCGGGCCTGGTTGAGGGGGAGGTCGTCCGGGAATTCCCGGCCAGCCTTGTCGACCGACTCCCAGGCGCCGGAGGGGTTGCCCTGCCTGTCCATTTCTTTAGAAGCCATGAGGGCCGCTTCGATGGTTTTGAAGTCCTGGAGGATCTTTTTGACTTGGGCCTGCTTTTCGGGCGGTGCGCCTTGGGTGGCAGCCAGAAAACGGCCGGGTTCTTCGGCAATCCGGCGCAGGTTTTTCTGGGAGAGCAACTGCTCGAGCTCGAGAAGCGTTTGGGCCATTTGATCTCCCTGACTGAAGGCCTTCTCGGCAACTTCCTGCAGCTCAGGATTGTTCGGCCAGATGGAGGCGGCCTCCTTGAGCGCCGCTTCAAATCCGGCTTTGTCGCCGGAAATGGCCGCATTTCGGGCCCGTGCCAAGTGCAACCGGGCGGCGTTGCGGGAGGACTCGATGAGGGCGGAAGCTTTCGCCGCGTCGAAGTCGGGCGCCATGGCCCGGAGGCCCCCGGGCCCGTTGAGGAGCTCGGCCGCGGAGGTGTAGTCTTTGACTTCCAAGGCCGACAGCAGCTCGTTGCTCTTCTGTGCAAAGCGCAGCACCTTGCGCTTCCTCTCGAAGGGGAGCGTCCGGACTTCGGGCAGGAACTCGCCGATGAGAAGGGCGTCTCTGAGCCGTTCGCTAGCCGAGCGCAGCTCGCCCAGACCAAGCAAAGAGTGGAAGGACTGCACGGAGGTCTGCACCTCGCGCATCGCCTCGTTTGAGAGCGCTTCAAGGGTCGACACCGTAGGGGAAAGCCCCGCGCCCGATTTGAAAAGGTTTTGCGCGGAGTCGGGCAGGTTCAACCGCGATTCGCCGTCCCCGAAAAGCGCCCGGTGGAAGCGGGTGCCAATAATGACATGGTGGAAGCGGCGCTGTAGGAAAAGCTGCACCAACAGCGATTGAAATTCGAGCTTGGCCTGCACCTCGGAAATGTCGCCCTTGAGGCTGTTGGCCTTCATTCGGAGGCTATTTTCCACCAGCTTTTCTGCGTAGCCCGCCATTGCGATGGCCTTTCCCGTGGCGCTTGCCGCCGAGGCTGTTCCTTGCTGTAGGCCAGTACCCAGCGACTGGCCCGGGTCGCCGGTGTTGCTCGCCTGGGCGGCAGTGCCGCTGGAGTTGACCACCTGGGTGTTGACCACGGCGGACGGAGGTGCCTGTCCGCCGGGTGCGGGCGCACCTGTCCCGCCTGCTCCAGAGGAGATGGTGGTCGAGGCGCTGCCCGTGGGTGGCGGCACGCCCGTGGAGGCCTGTGTTCCAGCGGTCGTGGGGGCCGCCGGAGGCAGGCCCGAGGGGGCGTTGCCGAAGGCGTTGGGCTGGGCGATGGGCGCGTTCTGAGCGCCAGCGGGGCCCTGTTGGCCGAGGGCCTTTGTCGATTTGCCCTCCGGCCGCGAGGGAAATTCTTCTTCGGAGGCTTTCCTGACCAGATTGCGTTGCAGCCGGTTGTTTTCTTCTTTGAAAATCCGGTTGGCCTCCTCCAGCCGGACCTGGTTGCGTTTGACGGCCCAGATAGAATAAATCGAGTTGGAAAGGGTGTCGCACAGCCGGCTGTCCCCCGGATAGGCAGCGGCGCGATTGAGCAGGCGGTAGCCTTCCGAGAGGGTTTGGGCGGTGAGCTTGTTCGGGTCGAGGAGGGCGATGATTTGGTTTAAGATCTCGCGGTGTTCGCGCTCGCTTTGGCCGGCCTCCTCGGGGGTGTTGAGATACTTTTCAAAGCGGCTGCGAAAGATTGCGTTGTTGGTGACGTCCCAGGTTTGGCCGTTGAAGCGGACCAGTCCGCCCGAGGGGTCGACCATGGGCAGTCGGGTGTCAAAAAGCGCGCCGGGGGAGGCAGCCTGGGGGTCGCCCTGAGCAGAAGGTGCGTTGCCCGTCCCGGGCAGCGGGGGTGCGCCTGGCGCGGGAATCCCGGTTGTTGGGGCGGCCACAGGTGGCTGTGAAGGAGGGACTTGAGAAGCAGCACTGAGGCTGAAAAGCAAGGCGGCGCAGAGGGTGGAGGTGCCTTTCATGGAGAGGCTAGGGTTTTCGAATTTCCGTGGCCACCAGCAGCCCTTTCTCGTTTACCTGCACGCGGAAGAGAAACTTTTGGCCGCGTTCAATGTTGGTCCCGTTGAGGGAGGCCGGTACCAGGACTGGCAGCATGTCGCCGCTGACTTCCACGGAGAAGAGGCGGCCTGTTGCCGGCACGACCTCGAGGGTCTTGTCCACAAGCGCCTCGAGCCGGTAGGTGTTGCCCCTGATGCTATTGGAGTTCTCCAGATACTCCTTCACCGGAAACGGGGAGCTGGTGCGAAAGGGATCCTGCGCGGTGCCGAACACCGCGTATGCCACGGCCAGAAGTCCGGCCACAACGGTTGCTACTGCTGCAAGCTTGCCTGCGGGAATGGAGGAACTGGCACGGCGGGCCATAGGTTTTGGGGGGAGTGGGTGAAGGGGAAGGGGTTAGCGGACGCTACCCCAATGGCGGCTAAACGGCCAGTAAACCATCCAGCCGCGGCCCACGACATTGCTTTGCGGAACGGGGCCCCAGTCTCTGGAGTCGGAGGAATGGTAGGAGTTGTCGCCCAGTGCGAAATAGCAGTTTTCTGGCACAACCTGAACGTCGTTGGGGTTGCCGAGGTACTGAAAGGTGCTGCCTTGCGGGCCGTTTGAGTAGCCCTTGTAGCCCCCGTCGACAGGATTGCGCAGCGTCCCCGCCATGACGCGCAGGAAAGGGGCTTCCTTGGCCGCTTCTCCGTTTCTAAAGAGCTTCGGCGGCTCAATGCGCAGGGAGTCCCCGCCCACGCCGCCGATGCGTTTGATGTAGAACTGGGACGGACCGCCCGGGTTGTAGAGGTTTTCGCGGGTAGGAATCCGCGCGGTGTTGAACACGAACACGTGCCCGGCTTGCGGGCTGATGAAGTGGTAGGAAAACTTGTCGACCAGCACATGGTCGCCTGAGTCCGTGTAGCCGCGTGCGATGATGTCTCCGGGGACAAGGCGCCGGCCCGGCGTGGCGCGGGGATCATTCCGCACGGCGACCTCGGGGACGCTGAGGGAGTAGGAGCCCGCGTCGGTGAGGACCTCGGTGTAGGTGAAGGGGCCGAGGCGGATCCCAAACCTGTGCCGCTCCTGGATGGATTGAATGGTCTCTGTGCGTGTGGCTTCGAGGTTGAAATAGCTCCGGCCCAAAACCGCCCAGTGGACCACGCGCAGGAGGGGGTTTGGCGGAGGGGCCTGGGTGGCCTCGTTGCGGATTCCGTTGAGAGTCGGCTGCATGGAGCCCGTCGGAATCGTGAAGGGCTGCACAAAGTAGGTCCGCACCCCGAGTGCGATGCTGATGGCCACCAGGAATACCTCGACGTTTTCTTTCCAGCCGCCGTCCCGAAGCGGCGGGTGCAGCTTGCGGCAGACTTCATCGAGACGCTGCATCTGGGCTTCCACCGGTGCGGAGGCTCCCTTGGCGCCAACAAGTTTCTTGAGCGCGTCGATCTCCCCTTCGACCTCCGCAATGACGTCGCCCGGCGAGATGTCCTTCCGGTACGCGACCAGCTTGGATGCCTCCCGGATGTAAAGCCGGGCCTGACTCAGATGCTTGGGGGTGAACGGGAACATGTCCGCCCCTCTGTAAACTGAATGGGAGTGCAATGCAACCAACCCCGCGCATCTGCGGCATTCTTGTCAGAACAGGAGATTGCCTGTTTCAGGCTCTTTCTTCCGAAGCGCGCCTGTGCTACATGCAGTAAAAACGTATGTACCGCCCCCTTTTCTCCGCTGCCGCCGCCCTTCTTTCTAGCTCGGTTTTCGCCCTGGCCGGCGACACTGCCTACGACGCCTTGCGCGCCGCGGGAGCCAGGCTTGGAGCCGACGCCCAAAACAGGCTGGTGGAGATCTCCGGCCGGGGCGGGCGCCCCCAACCGGCCCTCTGGCAGGTGCAGCTTGAGGAGCCCGCGGGTCGGGGCGGGCAGGTGCAAATCAACGTGCAGCGCGGCGTGGTGGTGGGGCAGAACAAGTCGGGCGGCGCGGTGCAGGGCGGGCGGCTTAGTTTGGCGGCGATCCAGTTGGATTCGGACGGTGCTTTCACCATCGCCAACGCTGAGGCGATCCGGGCCGACATCTCCTTTGACCGACTCAACTATGTGTTGAAATCGGAGGGCGGCATTCCCGTTTGGCGCCTCGAACTCCTTGATGGTCCCGCCTCTGTTGTCGGAAGCCTCAAAATCGCAGCCGACACGGGCACCGTCATCGAGCGCAGTCCCCAACTGGCGCTAAGCGAAGACGACCGCAGGGACGAGAAATGGTCGAAGCCCGGGGAAAAATTCAAGTCGGTGGCCGATTTCTTCCACCGGACCGGCAAGAAGATCGGGCGCACCGGTTACCAGCTGCGGAACTGGGCCAGCGGCGACGGCTGGACGGACGCCAAGAATCCCTAGGAAGTGATCCGCAGATGGCACAGATCTGCACAGAACCTGACTCCTGTTTCACCTTATCTTTTCAATCTGAGACATCTGCGGATACGTCTCTGAATCAGCGTGTTGAGGCCCCCTCTTGAGCGACTCAACGCTGGAGTGTGACGGATAGTGCCGGGAGGCTCCGTGGAGGGAAGCGGCTATGCGGAGTGTTCTAGAATCGGCTGGATGACGTGACCGTGCACGTCCGTGAGGCGGCGGGGGATGCCGTTGTTGTAGAAGGTGAGTTTCTCGTGGTTGAGGCCCAGCAGGTGCAGGGCCGTGGCGTGTAGGTCGTAACAGTACACGGGATTGACGGCGGCCTTGAAGCCGAGCGGGTCCGTCTCGCCAAAGGAACTTCCCCCCCGGATGCCCCCGCCAGCCAGCCACGCGGTGAAGGCCCCTGGATTGTGGTCGCGCCCCTTCCCGGCGCCCTGTGCGGCGGGTTGCCGGCCAAACTCCGTGGTGCAGATCACAAGCGTGCTTTCCAAAAGACCGCGCGCTTTGAGGTCGGAAAGCAGTGCGGCCGCCCCAGAATCGAGGACGGCCCCCCAATACCCGTGGTCGCGCACCAGGTCCTCGTGGCTGTCCCAGTTTGGCCGGACTTTCCTCGCGGTGGTGTTCTCTGCGCCGCAATAAATCTGGACGAAACGCACCCCGCGTTCAACGAGGCGGCGCGCCAGGAGGCACTGCCGGCCGAAGGGCCCGATGTCCTCGTGTTCGATGTTGTAAAGCGCCTTGGTGGCCTCGGTTTCGCCGCCTAGGTCGGTTGCCTCCGGTGCGCTCAATTGCAGACGCGCTGCGAGCTCGTAGGCGCCGATGCGTGCTTCCAGCTCCGTGTTCTCCGCACGCCCGGCGGCGTGGGAACGGTTCAAGAGCTGCAGGAAATCGCGGCCGGCTTGCTCGGGCGCCCCCTTCAAATGGGAGAAGTCGTTCTGTGGAAACAAATCGGCGATTGGCGCCTGTCCGGGATGGGTGTTGAGCGTCGTGCCCTGGTGGATCGCCGGCAGAAAGCCCGCGCCCCAGTTGATGACGCCGCCGGGCGGCAGCCCGCGCGGATCCGGCAGCACCACAAACGCCGGCAGCTCCTCGCTTGCGCTTCCCAGGCCGTAGGTCACCCACGCGCCCATGCTGGGGAAGCCCGGCAGGATGAAGCCGCTGTTGGCCATGAACATGGCCGGGCCGTGCAGCGCACTTTTGCTCTGCATCGAGTGGACAAAGGCCATGTCGTCCACGCAGTGGGCGAGCTTTGGAAACAGGTCGCTCATCCAGCGGCCACTCTGGCCGTGCTGTCGGAAGGGCCAGAAGCTGCCCTGACAGTTGCCGGGTTTGGAGGCGAAGAACTGGAGTTTGCCGTCAGGGTCGAAGGGCTTTCCCTGGCGTTTCTGGAGCTCCGGTTTGTAGTCCCATGTGTCGACGTGACTCAGGCCGCCGGGGCAGAAAATCTGGATGACCGCCCGCGCCTTTGGGGCCCGGTGCGGGAGCTTTGGCGCGAGGGCGTTGCCGGTGGCGGCCCGGCCTTCGGCGGCAAGCAGAGCGTGCAGGGCCACGCCGCCGAGGCCGCCCCCGCATTGCTGGAGGAAGTCCCGGCGGGGGAGCGTGGCCTTGGGAAGGGGGCTTGGGGGAAAAGGGTGCATGCGTTAGTCGAGGTAAACAAACTCGTTGGTGTTGATGAGCATCCGGCAGAGCGCGAAGAGTCCCTGCCCGCCGACGAGCGCCTCCGCGGCACGCTCCTCTCCAGGGGTGGCCGGGCGCTGAAAGGCCAGGGCGAACGCCCGCTGCACGCGGGCGCTTTGGGGACCGTCCCCCGCCTCGATGCGGGCGGCCATGGCCTCGGCCTGGCGCAGCATAAACTCGTTGTTGGAGAGGGTCAGCGCCTGCAGCGCGGTGGTCGTCTGCATCCGCGCAGGCGTGAGGTTTGCGGGGTCCGGGCAGTCGAGCGCGCTCATGAACTGGTGGGGCGTGGTGCGCACCACAAAACGGTAAATACTCCGGCGCCAGAGCTCCGGTTTGTCGGGCGGGATGTATTGGTAGATGGGGGCGTAGGCCTCCGTATATTTGAAGTCGCGAAAGCCGGGGCCGCCGCGTTCGGGGTTTAATCGGCCGCTCACCAGCAGGACGGCATCCCGGAGCGACTCCGCGTCGAGCCGGCGCGCGTTCTGGCGCCAGAGCAGCCGGTTTTGCGCGTCCAGGTTGGAGGCCGCGCTGTTTTGGATCGTGGAGGCCTGGCGGTACGCGGCGCTTAGGAGGATCTTCTTGTGGAGGTGTTTCATACTCCAACCGGCCTGCAACAGTTCCGCCGCAAGCCAGTCGAGCAGTTCGGGATGGCTTGGCTTCGCCCCACCCAGCCCGAAGTCGCTCGGTGTGGTCACGATGCCCTGCCCGAAGTGATGGTGCCAGAGCCGGTTGGCCAGCACCCGCGGAGTCAGCGGATTTGCAGGGTGGACGATCCAGTCCGCGAGAGCCCGGCGGCGCTCGGCCTCCGGCGTGTCCTGTCCGCCAAAGGCCGCCGGCGCGTGGCCCGTCCAGGCAAAGGAGGCGGGCGTCACCTCCGGGCCCTCGTCCTCCGGATCGCCGCGGCGTTGCACTTTGAGGACCGGCGGCTTTTCGGACGGGACCACCGCGTACACTTTCTGTGGCTCGGGGACCTGCTTGAGTTCGGCCTCCAGCGACTGGAGTTCGGCGCGGAGCCGGGCGAGTTCCGCGGCGTCTTTCTCGCCCAAAGCCGTGGTGGCCGCCCCGGGCAGAAGTCTGGCATCGCCGATGAACAGCAGGTCGCTGCCGATGCCGTCCCCGCCGTCGGTGGCCACAAGGGTCAGCGTTTTCGCGGTGGCTGGAATTTCTACGTCGAGCGCGAGGGTTTCGTCCTTGCGGAGTTTGAGCCGCTGCAGCGTGAGCGCGCCGTCGACGAACACGGTGAAGTCGGCGCGGGTGGCGGCTGCGGCCTGGTCCGCTCCAAAGCCGACGAGGCCGCTCAGGCGTGCGTCGGTGAAGCCGCCCTTTTCCCGTAGATGGGCGAGGTCAAAGGTGATGCCGCTGTTGGCGTGCATGGCGAGAAGGCTGTGCTGCTTGCCGGCATAGTCGGTGCCACCGAGTTTGGTGCTGCGCTGGGCGTTGAGCGGGCGGTTGGCGATGGCATCCCAGAAATTGCCGCTGGTGGGAGGGACGCCTTTGACCTCCTGCTTGTCGGCCACCGTGACCGGGCCCCTGCCATCGGGCAGGAAAACCCAAAGTACGCCGGGCACGCCCGTGACCTTCTGCAGGCGGTTGGTTTGGATGTTGGATTGGTAGCCTTGCTTGGCGGTGGTGACGGCGCCGTTGCGCAGGTCGATGGCGCTGCCTTCGGGCAGCAGTTTGGCCAGATCAATCCCTTCGCCGGCGAGCTTGGTGATTTGGGCGCGTGTCCCGGCAAGCGCGGTGGTCAGGCGCGCCTTTTGGCTGGAGAGCCGCCCTGCGTCCTCGGCGCTGACCTCTCTTTCGCCCCGCTTCACCCCGGCAAAGACGGAGCACAGGCTGTAATACTCTTTCTGCGTGATGGGATCGAGTTTGTGGTCGTGGCAGCGTGCGCAGTTGATGGTGATGCCCATGGTGGAGGTGACCACCTGGGTGACCATGTCATCCAAGTCGCCTGCGCGGGCGGCCCGTTTGAGCACGTCGCTCCTCGCCTCCACCTGGCCCACAAAATCCCACGGCCCGGCGGCAAGGAAGCCCGTGGCGATCCGGGCTTCGGCGCTGTTCGGGGCCAGGGCGTCGCCGGCGATCTGTTCGCGCAGAAACCGGTCGTAGGGCTTGTCCGCATTGAACGCCTCGATGACGTAGTCGCGGTAGCGCCACGCATTGGGCCGGAGTTGGTCCCGTTCGAAGCCGTGGGTGTCGGCGTAGTGGGCGATGTCGAGCCAGTGCCGGGCCCAGCGTTCGCCGAAATGGGGCGAGGCGAGCAGTTCGTCGACGAGCCGCTCGTAGGCGCGCGGGGCGGTGTCGTTGCAGAAGCGCTCCACTCGCTCCGGCGTCGGCGGCAGACCGTGCAGGTCGTAGCTGAGTCGGCGGATGAGTGTGCGCCGATCTGCTTCGGGCGCCATGGCGAGGCCTTTTTCGAGCAGCGCAGCGTGGAGGAAGGCGTCGATCGGGCTGGCGGGATCTGGGGGCAGCTCCAGGGTTTTGGTCCCGCCGGGGAGCCCGTTTGCGGCGGGCTGCGTGACCTGCAGTTTGGAGCCGTTGGCGTGGAAGGTCCGCAGCGGCTGTACCGACCAGTGCTGTCCGCGGGTGTCTGAGGAGGCGGCCCGGTCTGCGTCGTTTTCCGGCCAAAGTGCGCCCGCCTCTATCCAAGCCTTCAGCGCCGCGACTTCCGTATCCGACAACGGCTCGCCTTCGGGCGGCATGCGCGTGTCTTCGTCCCGGCTTGTAATCCGCTTGAGCAGCAGTGAGTCGGCCGCCTTTCCCGGGACGATCGCCGGCCCGTCGTGTCCGCCCTTGAAGGCGAACAGTTTTGCATCCAGACGCAGTTCCCCCTTTTGCTTCTTCGCTCCGTGGCATTCGACGCAGCGCTTCTGGAGGAGCGGCCGAATCTGCCCGTCAAACAACGGGGTATCATCCGCCCGCAGGATTGCGGGTGCGGACAGCAGGCCCGTAAGAAGGGAGGAAAGGAGCAGTGCTTTCATTGCTGGAATGTGTGGCTTTTGCGCGTTGCGCAGGGACGGCAAGGGCGGCGGATTCAGGCGGTTTGGGCGCCCTTGGTGTTGAGGCCGGAAAGATCCAGGTCCACGACTGCTGCCAGAACGTGGCTGCGCATCAGCCTGCGGGCCGAGTCGGGGTCCCGGCTCGCGATGGCCTCCAAAATCAAGGCGTGCTGTGCGACGGCCGGCTCCTTGCCGACGCGGCCGATCGAGCGCAGCCTGCTTTCCCGGCCGAGGTCGGCCAGAGAATCGAGGATGAGCCGATAGATAAGATTGCCGCTCGCCTCCGCGATGGAATGGTGGAAGGCGCTGTCGGCGGCCACCGCCGCGGCGTGGTCGGGAGCGGATTCAAGCTGGAGATGGACGCGTCTGAGGTCTTCGAGCTGCGCGCTGGTGGCCCGCTCCGCCGCAAAGGCGGCCGCGTCCGGTTCGATGGACAGGCGGGCCTCGACGAGCGAATGCATCCGGTCCGACTCCTCCGGAAGCAGGAGCGACAGGGATTCATTGAGCGGGCGGTGCAACCGGTCGACGCCCCGGATGCCGATGCCGTGTTGGATTTCGACCAGGCCCTGGCTTTCGAGGCGCTTGGTGGCCTCGCGCACTACGCTCCGGCTTACGCGCAACTGGAGGGCGAGCTCGCGCTCGGGGGGCAGCCAGGTCTCGACCTCCGGTAGGTTGCGCCGGAGCAGTGCGGTGAGTTGGTCCCGGACTTTTTCCACGAGGGAGGGAGGGCGTTCAACGGCGGCGAGGGTCACGGTGTTTGTGTTATCAGGTGGTCTGACCACAAGGCAAGCCCCTAAGCCGGAGGCGACCGGGCGCCGAGGATTTTGTGCAGGTCGACAATTCGTTGCACCGAGCCTATAAGCCGGTCCCAAATGAAACGCGTATTCTCCACCCTGTTGGCTCTTGGAATCACCGTGGCTCTTCCGGCACAGGTACCGCTTTGGGACCTCGGCAAGGACAAGATCCCGGAGGAACTCAACCACGGGGCGACCCGGGGCGCCGACGGTGCGGTGAGCGTTGGTGGAGACAGCTACTTTGGGGTGCCGGCGTCAGCCTTTCCCGATCAGAAGAACTTCACCGTCCAGGTGACGGTCTCCTTTCCGCAACCGGCCGAGGACACCAGCCTCAATGTGCTTTTGAAACAGCGGGCCGACGGCGAGGACACCGGCCTCGGGCTGACCTGCATCTACGGGAAGGCTGAATCGTGGAGAGTCTACCGGCCCATCCTCAATGGCATGCACATCGGCGGCATCCGCACCAAGTTCCAGCCCAACACGCCCTACACCTTCACGGTGGCAGTCCGCGACGGCAGCGCCGCCTACTATCTGGACGACGTGCCGGGCAGCAAACATTTCACGCTCCTGCTGCCCAATGACGAGCCGATGTGGGTGGGCAAGAAGCTGTTGCCGCGGGAAAGGCCTTTTGCTGCGGCCTCCATCTCCGCGTTGAAGGTGTACGGGCCCGATTTCGCCTACAAGTCGGCGAAGGAAAAGCCCAGTGCCGAACCGCGCGGCGCCATCGCCGGCAAGAGCTGGATGATTGACGCCCCCACGGTCACCGACCCCAAGCGGCCCAAGATCCTCTTTTACGGGGACTCGATTTCCGGCGGTTACCGCTCGCACCTGCTTCCCGCGCTCGAAGGCAAGGTGTACGCCTACCACTGGGTGGGTTTTGTCGGAGGTATTGATCCCAAGGTGGATGCGGTGATCCGGCAGGGAGCTGCGGCCGCCGACTTTCAGTGCGTCTTTTTCAACAACGGGCTGCACTCCCTGTCTTGGACGGAGGAAAAGGCCACAGACCAACAGATCGCCGACACCACGCGCGCCATTGTGCGCGGTTTCAAGACCGGGGCGCCCCGGGCCCGTTTATTCTGGATCGCCACGACGCCGCACACGGCCCGCCGCACCGAACCCGGCAAGCCGGTGGACACCTTGGGGGACAAAAATCCCGTCGTGTTGCGGATTAACCGCATTGCCGAAGGGGTGATGAAAGAGGAGGGGGTCGAGGTGATCGACATGTACACACCGTTCGCGGCCAGGCTGGAGCTGGCCGCAGGCGACGAATACCACTGGTCGAGCCCGGCGTACAAAATGATCTCCGACGCCATCGTGGACAGGACGCAGGCCGTTTTGAATCTTAAGCGCGACGAGAAATAGTCGATTTGTTCCGGAGCTCTGCCTGCCCGCCGCGCATATGCGGTCATTGGAAGAAGTGGAATCAGCCATGGTGTCGGCTGCGCTTAAAAATCTGCCCTGCAGGCTTTTTCGCGAGGGCCGGGCGCTTCGCTGTGTTCCTTTTGGATCGAACGGTCCCTCCTTCGCTGTCCGGCAGGGAGTCGGAGGAGGACCACCTATTTGTAAGCCAAATGTAAAGCTTTGGCGTCGTTCGTAGTTAGCCCTACTTCGCGGACTGGAGAGATTAAAAATAGCTAAACCTCTCATTTTCAGTCTTTGTGCCTAAAAGGTCGGCACTACATGTTTTCTCAGTTCAAATTTGAGTCGGGCCTGTAGATCTTTGGCGGAGCCTGCTCAGGAAGCGTCAAATTCATTTGGTCCAGAAGCAGGCAGAGGTCCTTCTCAGGCTGCGTGTAGCGGCTCATCACGATTTCCCGTCCGTCTGTCGTTGGCAGGTGGACGTCGAGCATCTGGATGGCTGCAAATTTTTCGAGTACCGCCCGCGGCGTAAGCCCGCCCGCACACTTCCGCAGCCGCGCTTTAAGTGTCACCTGTAAGCAGTACGCCAAAAACGAGATGAAGATGTGCGATTGGATCCGGCTCTCGAGTTGGTGGTAAATCGGCCGCAGCGCCAACTCCCCCTTGAGTTCCTTAAAGGCCTGTTCCACCTCATTGAGCTGAAGGTAAAACTCCCACAGTTTTGCGGGCTCGGTCTCCTTTAAGTTTGTACGTAGCAGGTAACGCCCCTCCCTTCGCCGAGCCACCCGCAACGTGTCCCTGTCCAGTTGGTAACTCAATGTCGCCGTTTGGCTTTCCCCTTCACTACTTAAGCTCACACTCACCTTCACATGGCGAGCATCCCGGCCCGCCTCCTTTTTGGCCGCTCCAAGGGATTGATGTAGTTGGTCCCGTTTCAACGGTTTTTTGCGCCCCTTCATCTCCTCGAGCGTCTTGAGATATTTGCGCACGCGCCGCTGCCGCATCGAGCGCTCCTTGCCAATGCGCGCCTCGCTCTCGGCCAACACGTAAGTCTCCTCCTCTTGTGCCAGTAACTTCACCCGCACCGAGGCTCGGGCTGTGCGCCACGGCTGCCGCAAAAGCGGTTCCTCAAGCTGACTGAGGCGCCCTTTGGGCGTCCCGACAAGGTAGGACACGGGCGGATTACTTTCGCGCATTTGCGCCAGGATTTCCTCGGTCGGGATGCCCCGGTCCATCACCCAGACGCGGTCCGTCTTTCCGTACTGGGACTGGATTTTTTGCAGGAACTCGCCAAGGGTGCTGTTGTCCGCGGTATTCCCGGCCAGCACCTCGTAGGCCATCGGAAAACCCTCCGGCGTAACAATCAGTGCAATAACCACCTGCACGCAGTCGCTACGCTTGTCGCGGGAGTACCCAAACCGCCGGATGTCTTCGGCATTCTCCGGCGGAGGACTCTCAAAATAGGTACTCGTCAGATCATACAGAAGCACCTCGTATGTGGCGGCAAAGAGCATACGCCAGCGCTCTGTGAGGTGTTCGAAGAGCGCCTTTTTATGTTCAAGAAGTTTGTCGTGGCACTCGTAAAGCCGGTGGATTTCCGCCAAGCCGAAGTCTCCTCCCAAAAGATCAGCCAACGCACTTTGGTCAAACCAGTGACGGTGGAGACGCCACTCGCTTCC
>CAMCIN010000041.1 GCA_945874745.1 Akkermansia muciniphila
GACCGTGTTGGATTTCCGCCAGCTTACAGCCCAGGAGCTTCTGGTGCCCCTGGAGGAGGCAGGGGCGGTACGGGGGGATCTGCCGCTGAGTGCCGCGCGTCTTTTGGCGCACAGCAAGGGCGTCGATCACCTTCCGGTGCTCAACGAAAAGGGTGAGATCTCCGGGCTTTTAGACCTCCATGAACTGGCCTTGGCAGGGACCTGGCATGGCAAGGTGGAGCTCTTTCAGCGGCGCATCCTGCGCACGGATCTTCACGAGCCAGCTCCCGTATTGATGCGCAAACTACGCTCTGCACGCCTGCCGCTGGTGGCCGTACGGGACGCCAAGGGGCACACCGTTGGCGTGGTCTTTTGGGAGGACTTGGTACGGCTGCTTTTTTTGCCGAGTTCGGGCCGGGGACGCTAGTGCCGGGGGTGTCTTTGAGAAAAGGCGTGCCCTTAGGCTTTGGATGCCCTACGGGCTTTGGAATGGAAGTTGTCCCAGTTGAATTGTTCGGCGTAAGCGTAGACATGCCGCTGCCGGTTCCGATGAGCATGAGAGAAACCGCTCTCGAGAATTTTGTGCGCGATCTTTGTGACCCACAGAAGGGTGTGGGGGTGCGTCCGAGCCAGTGCCAGTTGATCGGGCGCGACCTGCTCTACCAGTACGAGCTCAACGCCACCTTTTTCGAGGGTAATGGGACTCTTGTACGCACGGCCGAGCGCACGCGGGTGGCCGTACGCAACGCCCGAAACTGGGCGGACTGGCAGCTCGTGCAGCAGACCCTTTGCAGGGTGCATGCCCTCGTCGCATTGGACCCGAAGTCAGTGAGCAACCTCTCCATGCAGGCGCAGGTGCGCTTTGTCTCACTTTCCGAGCGGGAGCGGTTTCTGCGGTCTTTTGCTCCAAACCGCGTCGTGGCGAGGCCCGGCGCCCTGGGGCATGTGCGCATTCCCGACTGGGAATACGAGGTGCGCGTTCAAATCGAGGACAGCAATGTGCTTCCAGCCGGAGTCTACATCGGTGCAGATACCCAGTACCGCAATGACCAGGACTGGGAGAGTTTTATCGGCTCCATCCCCACCATGTTCGCCGCCGCGGCGAACTCCTTTGGCCTAGGGTTTGAACCCTTCGCGGGCACGCCCTCCTGAGGAGTCAGAGAACCGTTGAAATCGGGAACAAGCCCTACAGTTGAAATGGGGCGTGGAGTTGAAATTTCTTGGGCTGGAATTCGGGTGCAAGGCGTGAGACTTTTGGGCGTGAGCCAGCGCAGGAAAAAACCATCAGGCAAGGGGGCGTCCAAAGCAAGAGACGGGGTTTCCCTGTGTACTGCGATCGTGCTTTTGGACCAAGAACCCCTGCGGAAAAAGGCCTCGTCTGAGTGCTCCAAGGAAATGGCAAGGCTTGAGCGGCTACGGGCGGAATGGGCGAGGTTTGAGCGGGAAGATCAGCCGCTCTTTGCGCGGTGGATGGCGCATCAGTTCGGGCAGCGGCTCACGGAACTGCGCGAGGGCGAGCAGGCGGCCCAGGAAAAACGCGACCTCATTGACGAGGTGGAGTATGTCGTGCTCCTGGGGTACGCGCGCAATCACCGCGCTGCCTACAAAATGGTTCTGGAACGGCGGGCTGCTCCCCCGGAGGAATCTGGGGATGAGGAGGAGGATTGGTGGGACGAGGAGGAGTGCGACTCTTTTGAGGGTTTTACTGCGGCGGGACTGCACGGGGAGGATGAGGAATTCTTGTTCCATGAATTTCTCGAAGCACACATGGGGCTTTACGCAGAGGACATCAGTAGGGCCGAGTACAAGAGCCTTTTTGCGAAGTTTAAGAAAGAAGTGCTCGGGCAGACACCCCCGCCCCCGAAGGCCAAGGGGGGGCAGCGGGCTGCGGCGGCCAAGACCCCGGAGGCGGAAAACCCCAGCATTTCCCGGCTCAAAGATATCTACCGGCAGCTGGTGCGCCGCCTGCACCCGGATGCCCGGACCGATGCAAAAGACGGGGTTGGATCGCTTTGGCACGAGGTGCAGGAGGCTTATGAAAAGGGGGATTTGGAGCGGTTGGAGCGGCTTTTTGCGCTGTGCGAGGTGACTGAAGGCGAGGTGGGTGCGGGCACCTCCTTGTCTCAGATGCGGGCTGCGCTTCAGGAATTGCAACGGTCGATTCAGGCCATGCTGCGGAGCTTGAGCGCGGCGAAAAAGGATATTGCTTGGAAGTTCAGCGAGACGACTGACCAGTCGGATTTAAGGGCCCGGATCGAGCGGGATCTTCGGGCGGACCGCGAGCGACAGTTGGTGGCTCTGGCGCGGATGGATGCCACGCTGGCCAGTTGGGAGCCGAAGGAGCGCCGCCCCAAATCGAGGGGCAAATCCGGTTGACGCGCGCGTTTTTGAGAGTGTTTGCAGGGTTCGTCCCGGAGGTCCGGATTTTATAGATCTGACGAATACAAGAAGGACCTCCCGGGACATCTTTTCAGCAGCGGGTCACACTCCCGTTTGCCGAGGAGTTGACCAAAAGTGCCCCCCATGAAACCGCCTTAGCCCAGCGTCTCAAGCGCCTGAAGCAGCCGTTCGTGGATGTTATCAAAACCGCCGTTGGAAAAGACCGCGATTAAATCCCCCGGGCGCGCCTCTTTTTGCAGGCGCAGGACGATCTCCTCCACTCCGGATTCGTAGTAAGCGGGTTTGCCCTGCGCAGCGATGTCGCTGACCACCTTCTGCGGGTCGAGGCGGTCGTTCTCCGGCAGTTGCTCGAGCCGCGCGACTTTTGAGAGAATGACGGCGTCTGCCTTTCCCAGCGCCTCGGGCAGGGCCTGTTGAAAAACCGCCCGGCGGGTGGTGTTGGAGCGGGGCTCGAAGACGGCCCAGAGTCGGCGGCCCGGGTATTGGTGGCGCAGCGCCTCGAGCGTGAGTCCCAATGCTGTCGGGTGGTGGCCGAAGTCGTCCACCACGGTGATGCCGTTGACGGTGCCGCGCACTTCCTGTCGGCGGGCGACTCCCTCAAAGGAAGCCAGAGCACTCTGGATAACTGAGGGGGCGACGCCGTGGAAGCTTGCGGCGGCTGCGGCCATGGCGGCGTTGCGGACGTTAAATTCACCCGGAATTTGAAGCTCCAACTCCAGATTCATAAAACTAAACCGCGCCCCACTTCCGTAGCGAGGGTTGAGGATCCTATGGGTAGCTGTCTGCGAAAAACCAACTGTGTAAACTGGGGTGCGTGCTGCCGCGGTGACTGCCAACGCATTGGGCTCGTCCGCGTTGACGAAAATCGCACCGTTCTCGGGCACCAGCTGGACCAGGCGTCTGAAGCTGGTTTGAATCTCTTCGAGGCTGGTGAAGATGTCCGCGTGGTCAAACTCCAGATTGTTGATGAGCACCACCTCCGGCAGGTAGTGCAGAAACTTGGAGCGTTTGTCGAAAAACGCGGTGTCGTATTCGTCCCCCTCGAGCACCACGTGGGTGGAGGGGTGCAAGGCACAGCCCTGTCCCAAGTTGCGGGCAATCCCACCGATCAGATAGGCGGGGGCCATGCCGGCGCACTCCAGAATCCAGGTCAGCAGCGAGGTGGTGGTGGTCTTTCCGTGGGTGCCAGAAACCACCGTGTTGCGGCGGCCGCTGAGGAAAAACTGTTTGAGCGCCTCAGGCAGCGAAATGTAGCGGAGCCGCCGGTTAAGCACCGCTTCCAGCTCGGGGTTGCCCCGGGAAATGGCGTTGCCCACGACGATGAGGTCAGCGCTCTCCGGCAGGTTTTCCGCGCTGTAGCCGCTCGAGAGGGCGATGCCGCGTTCCTCCAAAAACGTGCTCATGGGCGGATAGACCGCCTGGTCGGAGCCGGTGACGGTGTAGCCTTGAGCGCGGAGCGCAGCGGCTACCGCACCCATGGCGGTGCCGCAAATGCCGATGAAATGAAGATGGCGGAGAGGGGTCTGCATAGTGTGCTGCGTGGGTGTACCGTTTGTACGTTAGGGGATCCCAGCCGGATCACAAAAAAAATGGAGTACGAAATGAATCCCGGGGGGAGGGAAGGGGTCGGATTTGTAAAAAAGCACTCCTCGCGACTTTCCGTGGGTGAAAGATTCTGGGAAGCGGGAAGTGACACTTCGGGAAACAGCAGGAGGCGTGAAGGACTCTCGATCTGGAGGACGCAGTGCCACACGCCGTAGGTCCTCCCAAAAAGGGCCAGTGGGCCTATTTTTAGACAACTAGCCCCCAAAATCAGTCAAATGTTCGGCTCCCTTTCTATGAAAAACTGGGCTTGCCTGCCGGGCCCTGCAGGCCCGCCGATCACTCGCCGGCCGGCAAGCCAGCCCCGTGAGCGCCGCCACCGGTCTTGCCAAAAACAGCGGCCCGCCCCGGAAGGGGCGCAAGACCGCTCCGCTGTGGGCGCGCCCTGGTTCTCCGGCCCCGCCGGGGCCGCCGCTCTTGTTGGAAGGGTCCGGGGGCGCTCGCAAAGCCTCGCTGCCGCCCGGTTCACTCTCTACGCTCCCTCCGGCAGAGAGAGCGCCCCTCGCGCTCTGCAAAACTTTGGCAGCTTTGGGTGACGAGCCGCAGATCTCCCAGATCGCCCGCTGACAGCGGATTGGAACCCAGAAAAACATCTGCGAAAATCTGAGCCATCTGTGGATGCCTGCCCGCTCTTTTTGGCGCGAGTGAAAAGGCACCCACCGAAAACAGTGAGGGACCCAGAAAAATAGGGCTAAAACGCTCCGAATAAGCCAAAGGAGGACGCCGTCTAGGGGTTTTACCTAACGCGTGACCCTTGCGCTCCTAGCTGGCTCTCTGGCCGCTTCGGCGCAGCATTCCCCCCACACCTATAGAAAACCAGAAGGAAGAGCCCTTATGCTTACCATTTCTGCCTCTCAAAGCCCACAACCGGGCAACGGCTCCCGGTTCTGCGACGGCCACACCCGGCGCGATTTTCTGCGCATCGGCGGGCTAGCCTTGGGCGGCGCCTCGCTCCCCCAGTTGCTGGCGGCGCAGGCCGGGGGAGCGGCCACAGGAGCCTTGGGCAATGCCAAGTCGGTGATCATGATCTTTCTGCCCGGGGGCCCTTCCCACCAAGACATCTTTGACTTAAAGCCGGATGCTCCTTCTGAGGTGCGGGGAGAATTTAATCCGATTTCCACCAACGTGGACGGAGTCCGGATCACCGAACTGCTGCCGAAGCTGGCCACCCGGATGGACCGCTGCACCCTGATCCGTTCGATGGTGGAGTGCGACAGCAGGCATGACGCCTTCCAGTGTTTGACTGGGCGTCCTTTCGCCAACCAGCCTCCAGGGGGGTGGCCTGCCTTCGGCTCGGTGGTATCGAGTTTACAGGGCCAGCGCACCGAGCAACTGCCAGCCTTTGTGGGGCTGGCTCCCAAAATGGGCCACATGCCCTGGGCGCGTTGCGGGGAGCCCGGTTTTCTCGGGGTCCGACACGCACCCTTCGAGCCCAACAAGGGCGGGGCGGGGGAGGACATGACTCTCAACGGGGTCAGTTTGGAGCGCCTGGCGGATCGGCGTGCGCTGTTGCAGGGGTTCGACCGGTTCCGACGCGAGGTGGACGCCTCGGGTATTATGGGGGGGCTGGATGTTTTTAACCAGCAGGCCTTCGGGGTTCTGACCTCCAGCAAGCTGGTGGACGCCCTCGATGTTTCCAAGGAAGACGCCCGGTGGTTGGAGCGCTACGGCAAAGGCGATGCGAAAAACCGGGACGACGGCGGCCCCAAGCTGATGACACACTTTTTGGCTGCGCGCCGCCTGGTGGAGGCCGGCGCCCGAGTGGTGACAGTCGCCTTTAGCCGCTGGGACCATCACGGGGAAAACTTTGCGGCGCTGCGCCAGGACCTGCCGCTTTTGGATCAGGGCCTCACGGCCTTGCTGGATGATTTGCGCGACCGTGGGCTTGAAAAGGACGTGGCCGTGGTGGTGTGGGGAGAATTCGGGCGCACCCCCGTGATTAATAAGAATGCCGGCCGCGACCACTGGCCGAGGGTGTCGTGCGCTTTGTTGGCCGGGGGCGCCTTCCGCCACGGCCAAGTCATTGGTGCGACGGACCGCACAGGCGGGGAAGCGACGGAGCGCCCGGTGAAGTTTGGCGAAGTTTTTGCAACGCTCTACCACCACCTTGGGATTGACGCCTCTCTGGATACGGTGGCCGATCTGGCCGGCCGGCCGCAGTACCTGGTCGAACCGGGGTGCATGCCGTTGCGCGAGCTTGTTTAACCTGTCCGAACCCATGCTCAACATCCTTGGATCGCCCGGCAGGGCACTGTGTGACGGCGTTTCCCGCCGGGACTTTCTGCGCATTGGCGGGTTGGCGATGGGGGGACTTTCCCTGCCCGAGTTGCTACGGGCGGAGTCTCTTGCGGGCGCTGGGCGTTCTCCCAAGTCGGTGATCATGATCTACATGGCCGGTGCCCCGCCGCACCAGGATCTCTTTGATTTGAAGATGGACGCCCCCCTGGAATACCGGGGGCCCTATAAGCCGATTTCCACCAATGTAGCCGGGATCCAGATTTCGGAACACATGCCCTACTCGGCCAAGATCATGGACAAGCTCGTCCCGATCCGCTCGATGTACGGCTCGGTGACGGGCGATCACGATTCGCACATCTGCTACACGGGGAGGAGCGCCAAGGGCGTGGTCATGCCCCCGGGCGGGTGGCCGTCCTTGGGCTCGGTCATGAGCCGGTTGCTCCCGGCTTCCAGCAAGGAAATGCCGCCCTTTGTTGGGCTGGCGCCCAAGGCGGGGCACCCGCCTTACGGCTCCCCCGGACATCCGGGTTTTCTCGGGCCGGCCTGTTCCGCATTCCGCCCAAACGGCGATGGCATGGGGGACCTGACCCTCAACGGCATCAGCAGCGACCGGTTGGACGACCGCCGCACGCTGCTCCAGAGCCTGGATCGGCTGCGCCGGGAAGCAGACAAAAGTGGGTTGATGGAGGGGCTTGACGTTTTCAACCAGCGCGCGTTTGACGTGCTGACCTCCAGCAAGCTCATCGAGGCGCTCGATCTTTCCAAGGAGCCCGCTCGGGTGCGCGAACGCTATGGCAAGGGTGACACCAAAAACTACGGAGATGGTGCCCCCCGCAACAACGAACACTTTTTGATGGCGCGCAGGCTGGTGGAGGCGGGTGCCAGATGCGTCACGATGAACTACGGGCGTTGGGATTTTCACGATCGCAACCATTCCGAACTGCTCACGCACTTGCCTCTGTTTGACCAGGGTTTGAGCGCTCTTGTGGAGGATCTGCACGCGCGAGGGTTGGACAAGGATGTCGCCGTGGTGGCTTGGGGCGAGTTCGGCCGCACCCCCCAGATTAATGCCACAGGCGGGCGCGACCATTGGCCTCGGGTCGGCTGCGCGGTGCTTGCCGGTGGGGGCTTCAAGACGGGCCAGGTCATTGGTGCAACGGATCGTCTCGGAGGTGAGCCGTCCGAGCGGCCCGTTCATTTCGGCGAGGTTTTTGCCACGCTCTACCAATGGCTGGGCATTGATTTGAACGTATCCACACTGCCTGATCTTTCCGGGCGCCCCCAGTACTTGGTGGATGGGTGGCAGCCCATGAAGGAACTGGTCTGAGTCTCTACCCTTGAAATTTTCAGCCTTAACTTCCCCCAATTGTGAGCACCTACAAAACCCTCCTTTCGAGTCATCCTATTGCCTTCGCCTCCTTTGCCGTGCTGCTGTGGTCCGGTTTGGGCGGGGATTCCTGGGGCGCCGCAGTGCAGGCGCCCACCGCCTTGGAGTTTGAATTCTCCGGGCTGGGCAAGCCCGTTGCCGGTGAGGTGCTCTTGCGCGGCGCGGATGCTTCGAGGCAGTTAAATGTCGCAGCGAAGTTTTCCTCAGGGCCGATGCAAGACATCACCCGGCGGGTACGCTACTCGGTAGAACCCGCTGGCGTGGTTCAGGTGGACGAGGCCGGCCGCTTAAGTGTGCTCGCTGACGGGTCGGCCGTCGTGCGTGCCAGGGAGGAGGGCTCCGGTCTTCAGGCCGAAATCAAGGTCCGTGTTCAGGACGCGAAGGCCATTCCCCCGGTGAGTTTTGCCAACCGGATCGTGCCGATTTTCACCAAGGCTTCGTGTAATTCCGGCGGCTGCCACGGAAAGTCCGGGGGCCAGAATGGATTTAAGCTTTCGCTTCTCGGTTTTGAACCCGAGGAGGATTACGACCACCTGGTGTTTGAAGCCCGAGGCCGGCGGTTGTTTCCCGCCGCGCCGGAAAATAGCCTGCTGTTGACCAAGGGATTGGGGGCTTCCCCTCACGGAGGTGGCAAACGCCTTTCTCGGGATTCGGACGAGTACCGGTTGTTGCTGCGGTGGATCCAGCAGGGAATGCCTTTTGGCTCCGCATCGGATCCGAAACTGGAGGCCATTGAGGTCTACCCCAGGGCGCGGGTCATGCCGATGAAGGGGGAGCAGCAGCTCTCGGTGCTGGCGCGTTTTTCAGACGGTTCCTTGGAGGATGTTTCGCGCAGCGCTCTGTATGAGCCCAATGAAAAGAGCATGGCCACGGTGGACGAGGAGGGCCGGGTGGTGCTCGCGGATCTGCCGGGTGACGTGGCAGTCATGGTGCGTTACCAGGGGCTTTCCACCGTTTTCCAAGCGACCGTTCCGCTCGGGGCACCCGTAGACAAACTGCCCGAGCCGCGCAACGCGATCGACAAGGCGGTGTTTGCCAAGCTCAAGGCCATGGGAATGCCTCCTTCGGAGCGCTGCGACGATGCGACTTTTCTGCGTAGGGTGAGTGTGGACATTGCAGGGCGTCTGCCCTCGGCTGCAGAGGTGGTGGGTTTTCTCGCGGACGCGAGTCCTGCCAAGCGGGATGCCCTCATTGACCGGCTTCTCGAGAGCGATGAGCACGCAGAATACTTTGCAGGAAAGTGGAGCGCTCTTTTACGCAACAAGCGGACCAGGCCGCAGGATGCGCCGATGAACTTTGCCTTTCACGGCTGGCTGGTGGAGTCGTTCAAGAACAACAAGCCCTACGACGCGCTGGTGCGTGAGGTGCTGGCCGCGAGCGGGTCGCCCTTGGAAAATCCTCCGGTGGCTTGGTACATGCAGGTCAAAGAGCCCCAGCAGCAGTTGGAGGATTCGGCCCAGCTCTTTTTGGGCACCCGCCTCCAATGTGCCCAGTGCCACCATCATCCCTTTGAAAAATGGAGCCAGGCGGATTACTACCGTTTTTCGGCTTTCTTTTCCCAGGTGGGCAGGAAAGGCACGGAACTTGTCATGCACAAACGCGGGGCAGCCACCGCTCTCAACAAGAAGAACAAGCAGCCGGTAAAGCCCGCGGCTCTGGGCTCGGGCGATCTGTCCATCGCCCCGGAGGACGACCCGCGTCTGGCGCTGGTGGACTGGATGCGCGCCCCCGGCAACCCCTTCTTTGCCAAGTCGCTGGCCAACCGCTACTGGAAGCACTTCTTCAATCGCGGCCTGGTGGAGCCCGAGGACGACATGCGCGAGACCAACCCTCCCTCCAATCCGGAATTGCTCGAGGTGTTAGCCCAGATGTTCATTTCAAGCGGGTTTGACCAGCGCGCCTTGATTCGGGAAATCACCCGTTCAGCCACCTACCAACTCAGCGCTCTGCCCAACGCCCACAACGGTTCCGACCGCCAAGGTTTCTCCCGCTACTACCCCAAGCGCCTGCCGGCGGAAGTTCTCTTTGACGGCATCGGCCAGGTCACCCGAGTGCCGGGAACCTTCACCGGGTTGCCTCAGGGGACGCGCGCAATCGGGCTCCCCGACAACAGCTTCAATGCAACGAGCTATTTCCTGACGGTCTTCGGGCGGCCCGAGTCTTCGAGTGCCTGCGAATGCGAGCGCACCCAGGATGCGAGTCTGGCCCAGGCCTTGCACCTCATCAACGCAAAGGACATCCAGAGCCGTCTTGTAGACGACAAGGGGGCTGCGGCCCAACTGGGCGCACACCCTAAGGGTGACGAGTCGGCAGTGCAGGAGCTCTACCTTGCGGCGCTTGCCCGCAAGCCGCTTCAGGAGGAGACGGATCTGGCCCTGCGCCACATCACACGCGCCCGAGCCCCCGTGGACGGCCAACCTCTTGATATCCCCAAGCTCAAGCGTCAGTCCTACGAGGATCTCATCTGGACCCTCCTCAATACCAAGGAGTTTTTGTTCAACCACTGATTTGGCGCAACGCGGTGCGGAAGGCTGCGTTTGGAGATAAAACTATGAACAGTGTGCTATTGGTGTCGCTCCGGTCTGGCCGGGCTTGGGCGGCCGCTTTCTGCGGAAGGTCCCTGGGCCTGGCGCTTCTCTGGACGGCCGCCTCTTTCTCGCGAGCCCTCGCGGCGGACTTGCCCTTGGTGCGTCTTGATTCGATTCTTCCGGCGGCCGTCCAGGTCGGTGCGGAGGTTGAAGTCCAGATCACAGGCGCGGATTTAGAGGGGGTTGATGCTGCCTGGTTTTCTCATCCTGGCCTGAG
Organism: Akkermansia muciniphila; assembly: GCA_945874745.1. Taxonomy (GTDB): domain Bacteria; phylum Verrucomicrobiota; class Verrucomicrobiia; order Chthoniobacterales; family Chthoniobacteraceae; genus Chth-196. The sequence continues at coordinate 10,412 of CAMCIN010000041.1, forward strand.
CGCCAGGCTGGTGAAGGAGAAGGTCTTTGGGGTCAAAGCGGAGCCGGGAGTCGCAGAGGGGGTCTACGACATGCGGCTGATTGGTAACAACGGCGTGTCCAATCCGCGGGCAGTTTATGTGGGGCAGGGGACCACCGTGCCCAAGACGGGTGAATGCTCACGGGAAAAACCAATGGAGCTGCCCCAAAACGGAGCTGTTCAGGGGGCGACCGTCGCGGGAGGTCGCGACCATTACCGGTTTCAGGCCCGCAAGGGGCAGCGGCTCACCGTCCGCTGCCAGGCCCGGGAGTTGGACTCCCGGATGAACCCTGTCTTTTCCGTGCTGGACCCCTCCGGTCGGAAGCTGCGGGGCAACGAACGGCGTGGGTTTTTGGATTTTGAGGCGCCTCAAGACGGCGCGTATCTGGTCTCTGTGCAGGATCTCGCCTTTGGAGGCGGGCCTGATTTTTACTACAGACTCACCGTCGACGAGTCGCCCGTGCTGGAGGCGGTGCTTCCCTCCGCGGTGGAAGCGGGTAAGGCAAACCGGCTCGTGCTGTTAGGGCGGGGGTTCAAGGGCGGGCGGCCTTCTCCCAGCAAAGCTGCAGATGGCAGACCTTTGGAGGAGCTGGATGTGCAACTCGAGGTGCCTTCAAACCCTGGAGTCGGAGGCGCAGACGGGCCGGTCGCAACTTCCGCAAGCGGCTTGCGCACCTTTTCCTACCGTTACCGGACCGAAGCGGGAGTTTCCAATCCGGTGGAGCTGGCGGTGGTTGAGGGACCGGTGCTCTCTGTGAAGCCGGTAGTGGATCCTGCGGCTGCTCCGGTGGCCTCGGTTTTGAGTTTTCCGGGGACTGCCTCCGGCCTTTTTGAAAAGGGCCTCCAAGGGGTGCCTTTGGAGTTTCACGCCAAGAAGGGCGACATTGTGGTGGCTGAGGTGTTTTCACAGCGCCTTGGCTTTGGGGCGACCAATTCTTATTTGCGGCTCACCAAAGACGGCGCGCATTTGGCGGAGGCCTACGGTCCCGAGCTCAACGCTGGAGGCCCACGGTTGAGCACCCTTCACAACGACGCAACCTTGCGCTTCGAGGTTAAGGAGGACGGAAAGCACACGCTTTTCTTGTCAGACCTTTCGGGAGTGGCGCGGCCTGGCCGAGGTGCCGCCTATTCGCTCGTGCTGCGCAGGGCCACGCCGGGGTTCTCACTGGTTGCTGCCACCGAGCCGCCCATCGAGAAGGCCGACGACCGCCTGTTGCAGCCCCGGGGTTCCGTGCTGCGAGCGGGCGGAACCGCGGCTTTGCGGGTGCTAGCGTTGCGTACCGACGGTTTTGACAAGGAGATCCTACTCAGTGCCGAGGGCCTTCCCGCAGGGGTTTCCTGCGCGCCCACGCGGATTCTGGCCGGCAAGAATGAAGGCGTCCTGCTCTTGAATACCGAGGCGGGGGCCACGCGTAATCTTGCTCAGGTGCGCCTTACCGGCAGAGGTGAGGACGGCAAGGTCGTTGGGGTCGCACGCGGGGCGACCGCTCGATGGATGGTTCCCGACTACAACACGGGCGCGGGCGAAATGCGGCTCACCCGTGGCGAAGGAGTCGTAGTGGCTACCAGCGCCACCGCCGCTCCGTTGGTATTGGCCCCGGAGGCAAAGGAGCCTTTCGAGGTGGAGTCCGGCGCAAAAGTGGAGGTTGCCCTGCGGGTGCGCCGCACCGCTGATTTCAAGGAGGTGCTCAAGATCAAAACCGCTGGCTTTGCAGGGGCCGAAACGGTCAAAGAGGTGGAGGCGGACGCTAAGGCAGAGCAGGTCAAGGTGGCACTGGATCTGGCTGTTCTGAAACTGCCGCCGGGTAAGCACACCGCCTATTTTACTACCCAGTCCAAGGCAAAGGTAGCCGGGCGTGATGTGACCACCACCGCTTATTCGTCTCCGGTCCAGATCGTCGTGCGTGCGCCTGCTCCCAAGCCCGCACCCGCGGTCGCCCCTGCCAAGGAACCCGCTGCCGGTGTGGCGCAACCAGCCGCAAAATAATCTCCTATGAACAGCCAGAAAATCTCTCCCAAAGGCGCTGAATCCCAAAGGGGCCGGGCCCGAGTACGACAGGCCGCGAGCCTGAGTCGTAGTGTTCTTGGTCTGGTTTCCCTATGGAGTTTGCCGGCGTTTGCCGCGGTGATCCCTATCGAGCCGCTGCCCAAGGACAAAACCGCCAGCTTTGAGTCGGACGTTTTCCCCTTCTTGAGCGACAACTGTGTGTCCTGCCACAGCAAGTCCACCCACAAGGGCGGTCTGATTTTGGAGACCCCAGAGGCCATTCTCAAGGGTGGGGATTCCGGTCCCGCCGTCGTGCCGGGGAAGCCCTTGGACAGCCTGCTCCTGAAAGCCTCCATCCACGAGGATCCAGACTCCGCCATGCCGCCCAGGGACAACAAGGTGAAGGCCAAAAACCTCACGCCAGTTCAAATTGGGACGCTTCAACGCTGGATAGAGCTTGGAGCAAAGGCCGGCCGCGCCAGAGTTCAGGAACTCAAGTGGCGGCCCCTGCCTTCGCAATTGAAGTCCATTCTCGCAGTGGCTTCTTCCGCTGACGGTGAACTGGCGGCCTGTTCCAGGGGAAGTGAGATCTCGGTTTACCAGACGGCGTCCTCCGCTTTGCTTTTCCGGGCGCAGGCGCACCAAGACCAGGTCCAGGCGCTGGCCTTTTCTCCCGATGGCCGCACGCTCGTATCGGGCGGTTTTAGGGAAATCAAGGTGTGGCAACGGCAACAGGCGCGCCCTGCCCGCGGCCCAGCGCAGGCACCGGGTCTGCACGCGTTTTCTCCGGACGGCCGTTGGATTGCGGTCGGCGACGGGGCCTCGCTCAAAGTGCGGGAGTTGGGCAAGCCTGACGCGCTTCTTCAGGATACCGGGGTACAGGGCATTGTCACCAGTCTCGTTTGGAACGCCGATGCCACCGCCCTTGCGGTGCTGGGCGCGCAGAAGCGTCTGACGGTTTGGAGCCGGCAAGAGGGCCGGATTTTATGCGGGGCGGACTTGCCGTTTGAGGGCAAGTCTCTCGCCTGGAGAGCAGATGGCAAAGCGCTATATACTGCAGGCGGCGACGCCATAGTCCGCGAGTGGGACGCGGTTTCCGGGGCTCCTCTGGGCGAGCGCAAGGGCTTGCCCGGCGGGGCGCTTTCACTTGAAGCGCACGACACAAAGCTGGCAGTGGGTTGCGCGGATGGAACGGTTTGGATCTGGGAGGGAACCCAACCCGAGGCAGCAGTTAAAATAAAGGCCCCTGTGGCTGCGTCGTTGCTCACGTTTTCCTCTGACGCAGCTCGGATCGCCGTGGCAGGACCGGATGCCACCGTCCGCGTATTTGACCGAGCAGGCAAAATCCTTTCGACATTCAAGGGGGATCCTGGCGCACAAAAGGAACAGGAAGATGCAAAACGCGCGTTGGAGATGGAGGAGGCAACCCTGGGTTACCGGAAGGAGCAGCTTGCCGAGGCGGAAAAGGCGTTGGTTTCCGCCAAGGATCGGCTCAAGAAAACAGCAGATTCTATTCCGCTAAAAGCCAAGGATTTGGAGGTGAAACAGAAGGTTGTTGCCGACTCCGCCGCTCCAGTCGAGGCGGCCAAGAAGACGGCGACGGAGGCCGAGGCTGCCTTCTCCGCCGCCGAGTTGGCCCTCAAAGCGGCACAGGCTGCTGCCGCTGCCGCTAACGAAAAAACAGCCAAGGCCAAGGCGGATGCCGCTACGCCACCCGAAGCGTTGGCCGAAACTGAACGCTCGCGCGGCGAGAGCGCAAAGGCGTTGGAGGTGGCGACCGCGACGCAAAAGGCAAAGGAAACCGCCCGCAAGACTGCGGTGGACGCCTTGGATGCGGCTGAGAAGAAAAAGACGGTGGCCGCAACGGATCTTGAAAAAGCGGAGCGGGCAAAGGTTTTGGCGGAAAGTGAATTGGCACTCTCCAAGACTGAGGAGAAGGAATCCACGGAGGCCGTCGCGAAGGCGAAAACAGCGGCCACGACTCAGGAGGCAAGCAAAGCCCAGGCCGCGGCCCAATTGGAAAAAAACCGGAAGTTCGCGGAGGCCGTTCCAGCGGTGAGTGCTCTGAAGTTGGTTGGAGCCCAGGGTCCTTTGTTGGTGGGACTGGCCAACGGGGTGGTGCAGGTGCGCTCTGTGGAAGCGGGGGGCCTGATCGGCTGGTTTGGGGAGGCGCGTGAAAAGGGAGCGGTGCGTGCCCTTGGCACGACTGCGGAAGGGGACAGCCTTGCCTGCAGCGAGGATGGAACAACCTGGGCCTGGAACCGGTCCGAGAAATGGGTGCTCAAGAAGACGCTGGGGGATGGCGCTTCAGCTGAGTTACTCCGCGACCGCGTCACGGCGCTGGCGTTCAGCGCCGATGGATCTGTTTTTGCAGCCGGCTCTGGCGAGCCTTCCCGCGAGGGAGACGTGCTGCTTTGGCGCACTGCCGCACTGGATGCGCCGCCCCGCAAGGCGGTCGGAATCCACTCCGACACGATTCTGGGCCTCGCTTTTTCTCCCGATGGCAAGACGTTGCTTTCGGGCGGGGCGGATAAGGCGGCCCGTGTGATTGATGTGGAGAAGCTGAGCGTTGTGCGCAGCTTGGAAGGCCACACCCACCATGTGCTGGGAGTTTCCTGGAGCCCCGACGGGCGGAGTGTGGTGACCGGCGGGGGAGACAACGTCGTCAAGGTCTGGGATGTGGCCACCGGGGCCCGCAAAAAGAATGTGGACGGCGTAGACAAGGAGGTCACCTCGGTACAGTTCTTGGGTGCTGGGACGCAGTTCGCTGCGGCCTCCGGCGACGGGAAGGTGCGGGTGGTGGGAACCAACGGCACCGTGGTGCGGACAATGACAGAGAACGCTTCCTTCGTGAATTCGGTGTCCGCGCCGCGGGACGGGCTTACCTTGGTTGCCGGCGGGCAGGACGGAGTCTTGCGGCTGTGGAATGCGACAACCGGGGTGAAGGTCACGGAGTTTGGTGCGAGCAAGTAGCCCGAGGAAATGCTCTGGTGGCGGTTCAAACGCACGCCTCCCAGACTCACCAAGCCCTTTGCCGCACCAAGGGAAGCAGGCAGGGATGCAGCTTCGCAGGATGAACGTCTTGAGAAAAAACGATGAAACGAACGCTTCCTGCGGTTTTGTTGCTGGTTGCGGGCTACTTTTGCGGCGCTCTGGCCGGCCCTTCTGAGATTGTGACCCGGACTTTTTATCTGACTGGGGTCGAATGCGGTGCGTGTGTTTATCTGGTGCAGCTTTCTGCCAGCGAACGCAGGGGTGTCTTGAAAGCCGACGTGGAACAAACAGCCGAAAGCTATGCCAACGTGACTTTTGATCCGCGCCTAGTTTCCGAGCATCAGATTGCCCAAGCCATCCGGGAGGCAATGCCCTTGCATGGTGCCCCGTATTTGGCCCGGCTCAAGGTGCGGGTGGGTGACTCTGGAAAACACGCCGCCGCTTTGGATTTATTGTTTCAGCAGTGGCGCGGTTTGGTGGAGTGCGAGTGGCTCGACCGGAGCAAGGGAGAGCTGATGGTGCATTTCCAACCGCTTGAGACGCGGGCCACCCAAACTGCGGTCGCGGGTTGGAGCGCTGCCCAGTTTCGGGCGGCGCTCAAGGCAGGTTTGCCTCCAGGTGTGCCAATCGCGTTCGTAGAAGAAAGGCCTCCAGCGTTTTAGGGGTCAGAATTTCTCTGCCAGCGCGTGCTCTCGGCCACCTAAACCTGAATTTTGGAGGGTAAACCCGGGTGCGCTCCTGATTGAAGTCCTGCCACCGTTGATTCAGAGAGGGATCCCCAGATGGCGCTTTCATCCGTGTATTACTTCCCGTTCCCTGAGGGGGCTGCGAAAAGCGGTCCACGGTGCATAGGCTCGTGTTTGAGCCGAGGTTTTGCAAAAGAGGAGTCAGTCACCTCGGGAACTCCGGTGCCGGGGGGGCGGTCGTCTTTTCCAAATTACTTTTTGAGAAGCGCTTCCAGTGCCTCCGGCTCACACACTGGCGCTTGGCAGGTAAAATCTTTGCACACATAGGCGGTGGCGCGTCCCCCAAGCGCGGGCATCTGAGAGGCTGCATCAAGACGCTCGCCGAGCTGTTTTGTCCGAGACGCGCTGCCCGCATGAAGCAGGATGGTATTCGGCAGATGAGCGCGGCGGACCACCGCGAGCAGCGCGCGGGTATCCGGCGCAGAAAGGTCGCCGGCAATCACGATCTGGCGCCAAGGTGTTTGCAGTCCGCCCAAGCTTTGCAGCATTTGGGGCAGGGCCGCAGGCGCCCGCTCCAGTACCGCGCCGAAGGCTTGGACCGTTTTGCTCGCACGTTCCCGCAGGTCTGCGCGACCCGTAAACTCCGCGAATCGCTGCAGGTTTCGAGCTGCAACCGAGCTTGCCGCCGGCTCCGCCCCATCGTGATCTTCTTTCATGCGAATCAGGACTGCTGCATCCCCTGCCGCGCTGCTGAAGTATCCGCCCCCGGAAGCATCCCAAAAAAGACGGTCCTGAACCCGCTGTAAATCAAGCGCCCACAAGAGCCATTGCGGCTGAAAATCGGCTTCAAACAGATCCAGAAGGCCCTGGATGAGGAACGCGTAATCTTCAGAAAAGCCCGGCACCTCCCCCGGCCCCTTTCTGTAGCTGCGGCGTAATGTGTCGTTCTTCCAAAGGGTGGACTGCACGAAAAGGGCAGCGTTACGGGCTGCCGTCAGATACGCCTCCTGCCCCAGAACGGCGTAACCGCGGGCAAAAGCGGAGATCATGAGCCCATTCCATGCAGTGAGTATTTTGTCATCCCTGTGGGGGTGTGGACGCTGGGCCCGCGCGGCAAGAAGTTTCTCCCGGCAGTTAAAAAGAAGCGCCTCAGAGGCCGTCTCTTCAAGGGCCGAAATGGCGGCAGCCTCTGCCGGAGAACGGCGGCGCACCAGAGTGTTTTTGCCCTTTAATTCTCCGTGCGGGTCGCTGCCGGCGGGGGAGTTTCCTTCGGGCTCAACGGCGTAGACTTGTTTGAAGAAGGTAGAGTGGGTCCCTAGCAGGGAGTCGATTTCTCCGCTGGTCCACACATAGTAAGCGCCTTCACCATGTTCCGGCTTGCCGTGTGCAAACAGGGAGTCGGCGTCCTCGGCGGAGTGGAACCCGCCGGTGGGATCCGTCATTTCGCGGGCGACGTAGTCGAGGGTGGAACGTGCCGCCTCGGCACACAGGGCGTCGCCTGTCAGCTGGTGTGCTTCAAGATAGGCGCAAACCAGTTGGGCTTGGTCGTAAAGCATCTTTTCGTAGTGCGGGACGTGCCAGAGGCGGTCCACCGAGTAGCGGTGAAAACCTCCGCCAAGTTGGTCGTGCATCCCGCCGAGGTACATGTTGCGGAGCGTGTGCAGTGCCATGCCTGCCGCGATTTTGCCATCCTGGGCTTGAGCCCCGGCGAGGGAGGCATGTTGGAGCAGAAAAGACAGGGTGGCGGGCCGGGGGAACTTGGGGGCTTTTGCAAAACCTCCGTGTTCCGCATCGTATTGTTGCACCAGACTCTGGAACCCCGCCTCGAGAACGGCACCCGAGAGCGCTCCGCTGCGGGCTGGTGGCTGGGCGCTTTCCGCGAGCGAGGCGAGGGTAGCCGCCGCCGATTCGACGATACGCGGGCGGTCCGTCCCCCAAGCCTCCGTGATTCTTTTCAGAAGGGAGGGAAAGCCCGGCCGGTTGAAGCGGTCCGCGGGTGGAAAGTAAGTCCCGCCGAAAAAGGGGTGAAGATCCGGGGTCAACCACACGCTCATCGGCCACCCTCCTGAGCCGGTGGTGGCCTGAACGTAGCTCATGTAGAGCCGGTCGACATCAGGGCGCTCTTCGCGGTCGACTTTGATACAAACAAAACTCTGATTTAAAAGGGCGGCAGTAGCCTCGTCCTCGAAGGACTCGTGGGCCATGACGTGACACCAGTGACACGTCGAATAGCCGATGGACAAGAAGATCGGCTTGTTTTGAGTTCTCGCTTTCTCAAACGCGGCTTCGCCCCACGGCATCCAGTGCACCGGATTGGTGGCGTGTTGCACCAGATACGGGGATTTTTCGTGGGCCAGAAGATTGCGGTCCCCTTGGAAGGGGACGTTGGGGGTGGCTTCCTGCGCGGCGCCCCGTTGGGTGGAGAGGAGAACTAACGCTGAGGCAACAAGTCGAGACGCAAGCGGGGGCATGCTGTGGATACTAGGTGGGGACCCGCCTTTGGAAAAGGTCCCTGATGCGCCAGCAGTCGTGATTTTGCCAGCGGGGACAACGTGCGCTTTGGCTTCCAGGGCGTGTGACCCGTGGCCCGCTTTTCAAGGAGCCCTCAAGGAAAGGGACGGAGTCCACGGTTGACAGAAATTTACAGAAGCGGAGTCCTGTTTTTGTTTTAACAGCGAAGGCAACTCCCCGTACCCTCAAGGGATGAAAGCCACCCCCGTTGTGCTCCTTCTTTGTGCCGTCTGGTCCCCTCTGGTAGCCGAGCCCGCGACACCGCCTTACTCCCGAACCATTTTTTCGGATGATTTCTCAGGCGCCACGTTTGGAGAGCGCTGGGGACACTACAAAAGCGGCTCCATCCTGAAGGACGGTGTGCTCGTGGGGATCACCCCCGAAAATTCCGACCATGCAGCTGTGGATAACATTCGCTTTGACCCGGAGAGGGATCTGGAGGTCTCCGTGCGTTTCCGTTTTGTCAGCGAAAAAGCGAAGGGCTTCAACGTTTGGTTTGATGACAAAAACTACAAGGGCTCCCATGCAGGGCACCTCTGCAGCGTGACGGTCAACCCAGCCTCGTTGACGCTGAGTGACGCCAAGACGGGAAACTTTCAGAACGACATCTACGAAAAGAGAAAGTCGCCTGAGGGGCTTTCTGCCGAGCAAAAAGCCCTGCTCGCGACCAAAACAAAGCGTACGCCGATTGTGTTTACGCAGGGGGAATGGCACACGCTTCTTGTCCGTACCCGGGCGGCGGAGGTGTCGGTCCAGATTGATGGAAAGCCGGTCGATTCCTTCAGTTCTGAGGGAATCGCCCACGATTCCAAGACGCTGGTGAGCCTCACCACAAACTTGGTGGATGTGCACTACGACGACTTCGTTGTACGTGGTGTGGCGAAACCCTAGGGCGCTTAAAAGGATCCAAAATATGAAGACCTCTCCCCTCCACCTCTTTTGTCGCCCGCTGCTTGTGCTGCTTTTTGCAGCGAACGGTCCTCTCTCCGGACAGGCACCGCCAGTGGTCCAGACAGCCGCCCCCAAGCCTGTAGAGGTTTCCAAACTGGACCCCGCGATGGCTGCCAGCAAGGCCGGTGTGGCCGAGAATATCGACTGGCATGACGTCTCCAAGTGGGGGGTGGAAGGCCGCGAATGGCCCTCCGCAGAAAGGCTCCGGTATTTTGATCGCCTACCTGCGGAGGCGGAAAAAACGGTAACCAAGGCGGTTTGGAACCTAAGCCGGGATAGCGCTGGGATGATGGTGCGGTTTAAGACAGATGCCGACGCACTCCATGTCCATTACAAGCTGGCGAAAGCGGTGCTTGGCATGCCTCACATGCCGGCCACGGGCGTCAGCGGAGTCGATCTTTACGCGAGGGATGAGGCAGGGAGGTGGCGTTGGGTTCAGGTGACTCGGCCCGCCGCGCAGGAAATCAAGACAGAGCTCATCAAGGGGCTGGCTCCGGGAATGCGCGAATACGCCGCCTACCTGCCCCTTTACAACGGGGTGGAGTTGCTGGAAATAGGTGTGCCGAAGGGCGCTCATTTCGAGGGGCTTGCCCCACGCCAGAAGCCGGTTGTTTTCTACGGCACCTCCATCACCCACGGGGCGTGCGCCAGCAGGCCGGGGATGGTCCACACGGCTATTCTTGGACGGCGCCTGGACCTGCCCGTAGTCAATCTTGGATTTTCCGGCAATGGCCGCATGGATGAGGCGGTCGGCGCCTTCCTTACCCAGGTAGATGCGGCTGCCTATGTGATCGACTGCCTGCCCAACATGGGTCCAGAGGCCGTCGCCTCAAAGTGCGTGCCCTTGGTGTTGCAACTGCGCAAGGCAAAGCCCACCACTCCGATCCTACTGGTGGAAGACCGGCGGTTCACCAACGACTGGATCACTCCGGCGAAAGCAAAGTTCCACGACGACAACCACGCAGCGCTCAGGAATGCCTTTGAGGCCCTGCAAAAACAGGGGGTAACGCATCTTTATTACATTCCGGGGGACGCACTTTACGGTACCGACTCAGAGGGGGCCACGGATGCCTCTCATGCGAGCGACCTCGGGTTTATGCGGCAGGCGGACGTGTTCGAGCCGTTTCTTCGCAAGGCGCTTGGGCGCTGAGTACGGCGGAGAAGCGTGCTGGATGCTGGAAAAGGCCTGCCGGCGCTTAAGCTGGGGGCTGAGCGGGCTGGGACATTAGGGGAACACTTTTTAGGTGGAATGCTCCGAAATATCTTGCACAGCTCGGTGGCGCTCCTTAAGTTTTCCACCCCGTTAGGTAAACGCACCGCTAGCTCAATTGGCAGAGCGCGTGACTCTTAATCACTAGGTTCTTGGTTCGATTCCAAGGCGGTGCACTTCCCTGACAATCAACGCTTTAGCTTTTGGTTTCCGCTAAAGTAAGACCAAGGGTAAGACTGTGTCCGCCACCGTGTGTGCGTGTGCACAGGTGTTCAAGAGCCGCAAAAAAGGCAGCTTTTCAGAATCCAGAGTGGTCTCCCGTGACGCGGGCACTGCGGTTCCAGAGACTTCAGGAAGGCTAGGCCTCCCCGCCTCTCGCCGCCAAATGGCGCAACTCGTCGGCAATCCTCACTAATTCATCCTGGGCAGCGTGAGGACTCTTTGGCGGGCCATAGCGTAATCGCATGGCCTGGGAAAACTTCCACAGATCATCAAGGGCAAGACGGGACTTGCCCGCTTGGATTGCAGAGGCAAACGCTCCAATGATCTGGGCAAGGCATTCAGGCGCGCCGCTTATGGCATCTACGCCGAT